>JBOIEQ010000111.1:0-14000 GCA_050741255.1 Burkholderiales bacterium
CGCCCGGGCGAACGACGTGGTGTCGCTGCAGAACGGCGCCCGGGTGTTCGTCAACTATTGCCTGAACTGCCACGCCGCGGCATTCATGCGCTTCAACCGTCTCGAGGACATCGGCCTGACCGAGGCGCAGATCCGGGACAACCTGATCCTGACCGGCGCCAGGGTCGGCGACGTGATGAAGGTCGCGATGGACCGGCGCGAAGGCAAGGAGTGGTTCGGCGTGGCGCCGCCCGACCTGACGCTGGCGGCCCGCGCGCGCAGTTCGCACGCGGGTACGGGGGCTGACTGGATCTACACGTACCTGCGCACGTTCTACCGCGACCCGTCGCGGCCGACCGGCTGGAACAACCTCGTATACCCCGGGGTGGCCATGCCGCACGTGCTGTGGCAGCTCTCCGGCGAGAACGAGGCGGTCGACCAGAAATTCAAGAGCCACGCGGAGGCGGCCTCCGTCCTGCGCCAGAAAGGCGGGCTCGGGCGCATCGAGGCCGGCGTCACGCCCGGCGAATGGGTGCTGAAGACGCTCAAACAGACGACGCCGGGCACGCTGTCTTCGCTCGAGTACGACCATGCGGTGGCCGATCTGGTCAATTACATGGCCTTCATGGCGGAGCCTGGGCGGGCGCAGCGCGAGAAGATCGGCGTTGTCGTGCTGCTCTACCTGGGCCTCCTGTTCGTGCTCGCCTGGCTGCTCAAGAAGGAATACTGGCGCGACGTGCACTGAGCGCGCGCCCGCGTTCGTCCCGGTTCACCGCAAGCGTTGCGGATGAACGCCAATAAAACTCCGAGGAACGGAGAGATACCCTCATGATGACACTCTATTCAGGGACCACCTGTCCCTTCAGCCAGCGCTGCCGCAACGTGCTCTACGAGAAGGGCATGGATTTCCAGATCGTGGACGTGGATCTCCACAACAAGCCGGAGGACCTGGCGGTGATGAATCCGTACAACCAGGTGCCAGTGCTGGTCGAACGCGATCTCATCCTCTACGAATCGAACATCATCAACGAGTACATCGACGATCGCTTCCCGCATCCGCAACTGATGCCGGCGGACCCGGTGATGCGCGCGCGGGCGCGGCTCTTCCTGTTTCGTTTCGAGAAGGAGATGTTCTGCCACGTCGAGACGCTGGAGAAGGGCAACCAGAAGGCCGCCGACAAGGCGCGCGCGCTGATCCGCGACAACCTCGCGCAGATCGCCCCGGTGTTCGCCAAGCAGAAATACATGCTGGGTGACGAGTTTTCCATGCTCGACATCGCGATCGGCCCGCTCCTGTGGCGGCTCGACCATTACGGCATCCAGCTGCCCAAGCAGGCGGCGCCGCTGCAGAAATACGCCGAACGCCTGTTCAGCCGGCCCGCCTATATCGAGGCGCTGACGCCGTCCGAAAAGGTCATGCGGAAGTAGCGGACCGGCGGGCATGTCGAAAGAGCGCTCGACCAAGCCGTACCTGATTCGCGCCCTCTACGAATGGTGCACGGACAGCGGGTTGACGCCGTACCTGACCGTGAAGGTCGACGCGAACACGCGCGTGCCGATGGAGCACGTCAAGAACGGCGAGATCGTGCTCAACATCAGCGCGGACGCCACCCACCGCCTGACGCTGGGCAACGAGGTGGTCCAGTTCGCGGCGCGCTTCAGCGGCGCTTCGCGCGAGTGCTCGATTCCGGTGACCGCGGTCGTCGGCATTTTCGCCCGCGAGAGCGGGCAGGGCCTGGTGTTCCCGCCTGAAGCGGAGGCCGCTCCCGTCGAGACGGGCGCGACCGACACCCCGCCGGAACCGCCGCCCCAGCCGCCCTCCGGCCGGCCCAAGCTCCAGGTCATCAAGTAGGTCTGCGCCGGGGCCGCCTGCGACGCCGGGGCTATAATGCCGCGCCGTGCCGGGTTAGCTCAGCCGGTAGAGCAGCGGTTTTGTAAACCGAAGGTCGCGGGTTCGACTCCTGCACCCGGCACCAGTCTTTTCCCCTTCCCCGCCTCCTGCGCTGCGGTTCCGCCGCGCCGCGTGGCCGGTTATGATGGGCGCATGCCGCAGCGCCCCCACGGCCTGCACCTGCACGCAACACGTGCAACACGTCGCAAGGAGAGTCACATGAAGGTCCAATCATTCCGGCATGCGCCGGTCGCGCTGCTGATGCTGGCGGCGGTACTGCTGGCGGGTTGCGCGGGTACCGGTGGCGGTGGCGGTGGCGACGGCGGCACGCTCGCCAAGATCAAGAGCAGCAAGACCATCGTGCTGGGCCATCGCGAGGCGGCAGTGCCGTTTTCCTTCCTCAACAGCGACGGCAAGCCGGCGGGCTATTCCGTGGATCTGTGCCAGCGGGTGGCGGCGGGCATCCAGAAGCAGCTCGGCCTGTCCGAATTGTCGATCCGCTGGGTGCAGTTGAACGCCGACAACCGCATGAGCGCGGTCGCCGACGGGCGGGTCGACCTCGAATGCGGCGTGACGACCAATACGCTGACGCGGCAGGAAACCGTGGATTTCAGCAGCCACGTGTTCGTGGACGGCGCGAGCCTGCTGGTGCGGGCCGATTCGCCGATCAATTCCAAGACCGACCTCAACTCGCGCAAGATCGGCGTGATCCCCGGCACCACCACCGAGAAGGCGATCCGCGAAACGCTCGCGCGCGAAGGACTCAAGACCCAGGTGGTGAGCATCAAGGATCACCTGGACGGCCTGGCGGCGATGGATGCCGGCACGGTCGACGCCTACGCGGCCGACCGCGTCGTGCTGATCGGACTCGCGTTGAACTCCAAGGACCCGTCGCGCCTGCGCATTCCCGACGAATACCTGTCGTTCGAGCCGTACGCCCTAGTCATGCGGCGCGGCGACTCCGACTTCCGGCTGGCGGTGAACCGCGAACTGGCGCAGCTCTACCGCAGCGGCGATATCCAGCGGGTCTACAACCAGTGGCTGGGTCCGCTCGGCCGGCCGAGCGCCCTGTTGTTCGCGATGTACATGCTCGGCGGTCTGCCCGAGTGAATCCCGGCACCCGGCTGCCCGCGCTGCTGCTCCTGACGGCGGCGAGTGCGTGTGCCGTGGCGGCCGACGGCCCGGCCAGTGCGCCGGCGCCCGCCTGCCGTGACTGCGGCGTCATCCAGGACATCCGGCGGCTCGCGCTGCCGATCGCGCCGCGGGTCGATCCGCTCGCGCGCCAGCCGGGCCAAGGTGGTCAGTCGCGCTACGAGCAGCAGGGCACGACGCCGATGTTCTCGATTGGTTCCGGCGGCATCCAGCGCGTGGAGCCCTACGAGTCCAAGGCCCTGCAGAAGATCGTCTGGGAGGTCACGGTGCGCTACGACAACGGCGCGTTCGGCGTGACGCGCGTCGAGCAGGAGCCCGAATTGAAGGTGGGCGAACGCGTGCGCCTGATCGAGTCGGGCTCCGAGAACCTGCTGCAGAAACTGCCGCCGCCCAAGCCCTGAATTCGCACCGGCGACCTTGCCGGGAAGTTTGTCCGAGCGTTCAGCCGGTTAAGTCCCGTACTTGAGGTTGTTTCTGGAAATGCGCGCAACGGCGGTGACTTTGCTGGCTTCTCGCCTTCGCGCTCGCCCTGTAACATGCGCGTTCATTTGCGTTCCTGTCGCCGACCGCGTGTCGCGCGAGCCCTTACTCCCCTCATGATGCCGCCCCTGCTGCCCACCCCGTTGTTGCGTTGTTTGACCGTCGTGATTGCCATGCTGTTGGCGCCCTGGCCGGCACAGGCCGCGGACGCGCCGCCGCCCGCCGAATCCGGCCAGCAGGAGTCGACCTGGGGCAGCACGAAAAAACTGCTGTCCACGATCTGGAACGAGGGCAAGCAGGAGCTCTACGTGCCCGGCTACACGTGGCACAACCCGAGCACCTACACGCAGCAGCAGCGCGACGGATACACCACGTACGCCGCGGGCATCGGCTACGGGCGCACCTGGACCAGCGATTCGAACAACGATCACGGGCTGTATGCGATGGGTTTTCAGGACTCGCACAACGACTTCCAGCCGGTCGTGGGTTACTACTATCAATGGATGTGGGGAAAACCGGGTGGATTGCGCGCGGGGGTCGGCGTCACGGCGTTCATCACGGCCCGTTACGACACCGATGGCTGTCAGTATTGCCCTTTTCCCGCCGCCCTGCCGATCGCCAGCGTGAGTTTCTGGCGGGTGTCGCTGATGGGTACTTACGTGCCGAAGTTCGGCGATCGCGGCGACGTCGCGTTTTTCTGGGCCAAGGTCACGCTCGACTGAGTCCCGGCGGCGGCGTCCTGCCGCCGCTTGCAGTCCTAACCCGTCAGTGCCGCGGTCAGCGCGGCGAGTGCTTCGTCCAGGGGTGACGCCAACCGCAGCCAGACCAGCCGCCGTCCGCGCGCGGCCAGTGTCTCCGCATCTCCCCGCACTTGCGCGTCGACCGCCTGCGCAAAAGGCCGCCATTCGGCGTCGGCTTCCCCTGCGGCGGTCAGGACCAGGCAAGCCGTCTGCGCCGGGCCACCCTTGTGCAGTTGCCCCGAGGAATGCAGGTAACGCGGCCCGAAACCGACGCTGACCGCGATCCCCGTCCTGTTGGCGAGACGCTGTTGCAGCTGCGCGATGGCGGCGGCGGTCGTGGCCGGCAGCCAGCACAGCAGCGCGAGATGGTCGCCGGCCTGCAGCGTTTGCAGCAGCGCGGCCATCGCCTGGACAGCATCGCTTGCATGAATGCCGTTCCCGGCGGCGAGCATCAACTCGATGGGAGTACCCTGTCGCGACGGCGCGGCGGTCGCGGCATCGCCGGCGGCGCCAAGGTACTTGCGCGCGGCGGTCTTGGCGGCCTCGACGTCCGGCTGGTCGAAGGGGTGCACGCCCAGTACGGCGCCGGCCACCGCGGTGGCGAACATCCAGCGGAAGAACTCCGCGCCGAGGTCATGCGGGTCGTCGAGCATGAAATCGACGACGGGCGTACCGTCCGGGGCTGCCGGCGGGGGCGGGTCGCCGCGCAACCCCAGCCGCACGGCGATCTGATCCGCCTGGGCGTTGTTGTTGAGGCCCGCGCCGGGCGGGGCGACCACCGGCACTAGCCCCAAGCCCGCCTTGCCGGTCGATTCCGCCACCAGTTGCTCGATCCATTGCGCCAGGGTGTGCAGGCGCGGCGAACTCAGCAACAGCAGCTTGTCGCGGCCTTCACGCGCCGCGCAACCGAGCAGCAGCCCGAGCGCGAGGCCCGGGTTGGACGCATCACTGCCGCGGCACCGGGTGGCCATGGACGCCGCCCGGTCGAGCAGACGGCCGAGATCGAAACCGGCGAGCGCCGCGGCGAGCAGGCCGAACGCCGTCAGTGCGCTGTAGCGCCCGCCGACGGCGGGTTCGCCGTGGAAGACGGCCGCGAATCCCTGCTTGGCCGCCTGCTGTTCCAGCGCTGTGCCGGGATCCGTCAGGGCGACGAACCGGCGCGCCGGCACGCGGGGCAACAGGCGCTCCATCAGCATCCGCATTTCCAGCGTGGTCCCCGACTTGCTGGCGACGGCGACGAGGCACTGGTCCGGATCGACCGCGCGTTCGGCGTCCGCCAGATCCTCCGGGAGCAGGGTGTCGAGGACGATGATCCGCAGGCCGGCGTCGACGGCCAGTTCGCCGTAGACCCGTGCGGCGAGGCTCGAGCCGCCGATGCCGGCCCACAGCGCGTGGGTGACGCCGCCGGCACGGACCTCGGCAGCGAAGCGCGCGTAAGCGGCGCAACGGGTGCGTTCGGAAACGGGGGATTCCAGCCAGCCGAGCCAGCGCGCTTCGTCGGCGCCGGTCCAGAGCGTTGCGTCGCCCCGCCAGAGGCGGGCGACGCGGTCTTCGCGCTGCCAGAGCGCGAGTGCCGCTGCGTATGCTGTCGAGAGCGAAGCGGGAAGCGCGTGCATCAATACCCGTGCGGACGCATCAGCGCGCGGCGGGCAGGTCCTTGAAGGCAGTGGCGAGCGCACTCTCGATGCGCTTCCAGTTTTCCTCGGAATAGCTTTCGGTCAGCGCCTCCGAAACGCGGGCCTGCCACACGCGCTGCTTCAGCCGGGGATCGACGAGATCGACAGTGAGCGAGCCCTTGCGGTAATTCGAGGTGTCGAAGCCGCCCATGTCCTGGCGCCAGCCGTAGCCGTAGTAGCCCTGGCCGGGGCCTTCCATGAACACGCGCTGCTGCTGCGAGATGCTGCCGGTGAAATGCACGGCGAGGGCCGGCGCCTGCCCCTGCGCCGCCATCTGGTAGCCCCGGGCCGAAAGCTGGGCGGCGATCATGCCGGCCAGGCGCTGGCGGATGATCGGATCGGTGATCGTGCCGGGTTCCTTGGGATCGGAGTTGGCGAAGGCATAGGTGGTGTACTTCGACAGGTCCGCTTTGGGATCGGTCGTGGTCTGCACATTCGGGCTGCCCCCCGCGCAGGCGGCGAGCGCGAGCAAGGACAGGCAGGCGAGGCGGCGGAAAGTGGCGTTCATGAGGGTCTCCAGTACGGGCTGCGCGCAGCGGGGCGGCTGCGGAGAATCATACCCCAAGCGGTCCCGCCCGCAGGGCGGAAGCTCAGAGGTCGCGCAGCACCTGCACGACCAGCTTGCGGTCTTTCCAGAGCATCCCGTCGAGGCGTTGCTGCGCTTCATAGAGGACGACCAGGCTGCCCTTCGATGTCAGCGTCGCCGCGGGACGCGAACCGTCGCCCGGTACGCGCACGATTTCCCCGATTTCCAGGTGCGGGGTGTACTTGCCGACAAACGCCTTGAGTTCGTCGTCGGTGACCGCGGGGTCCAGATTGCCGATCCACAGCTTCATTTGCGTTTTCTCCCGTTGTTGCCCAGCAGCAAGGCCCGCGCGGCCTTCAGTTCGGCGCGCTTGGCGGCGTCCACTTTCGGATATTGCAGCCCGAGGCCGGCGAGCGTCTCGATGATGACTGCGGCGACCGCGACCCGCGTGAACCACTTGTTGTCGGCCGGAATCACGTACCAGGGCGCGACGTCGGTGCTGGTCGCCCGGATCATGTCCTCGTAGGCCCCCATGTAATCGTCCCAGTACTCGCGCTCGCGCACGTCCGCGGGGGCGAACTTCCAGTTCTTCTCCGGCTGGTCCAGGCGTTCCATGAAGCGGCGCTTCTGTTCCTTCCTGGAGACGTTGAGGAAAAACTTGCGGATCACCGTGCCGTTGCGCGCCAGGTAGCGCTCGAACGCGTTGATGTCCTCGTACCGTTCCTTCCAGATCCGCGGAGTGACCAGCCTGGGCGGCAGCATCTGCGACTTGAGGATGTCGTCGTGCACGCGCACCACCAGCACTTCCTCGTAGTAGGAGCGGTTGAAGATGCCGATGTTGCCGCGCCGCGGCAGCGCGCGCATCGAGCGCCACAGGTAGTCATGGTCGAGCTCCTCGCTGGAAGGGGCCTTGAACGAGTGCACTTCGCAGCCCTGCGGGTTCACGCCCGACATGACGTGCTTGATGGTGCCGTCCTTGCCGGCGGCGTCCATCGCCTGGAAGACCAGCAGCACGGACCAGCGGTCCTGCGCGTAGAGCTTGTCCTGCAGTTCGGCGAGTGTGGTGGCGCCGGCGGTGCGCAGCAGTTCGCGTGCCTGCGGCTTGTGCTCGTCGCCATAGCCCAGCGTGTCGTCCGGATCGCAGTCCTTCAGCCGGAGCTTGCGCGGACGGTCCACGCGGAAATGCCGGGAGAGCTTCGCAACGAGCGCGGATTTCTTCATGGCAACGCTTTTCGGTGTCAGGCCCCCGCCGACGTCTCAGCGCAGGTTTTCCGGCAGTGGCTTCTGCGCGGTCAGTTTGTCGGCCTCGTTGATCCAGCCGCCGCCCATCGCCTTGTACACACCGACCAGCGAACTGTAGACCCGTCCGAGGTTCTGCGCGTAATTGAGCTCGGCGGGAAACAGTTGCTGCTGCGCGTTCAGCACGGTCAGGTAGTCCGTGTAGCCGCCGTTGTACTGCAGCATGGCGAGGCGCGCGTATTCCGACAGCGCCCTGACGCGCCGGATCTCGGCGGTGACCTGCTCGCCGGTCTTCTGGTTCGTCACCAGCGAGTTCTCGACGTCGGCGAACGCGGTCTGGATCACCAGCGTGTAATTGATGAGCGCCGCCTGCTGGTTCGCCTCGGCCTGCGCCACCTGGCCGGAGATGAGGCCGCCGGTGAAGATCGGACCGGCGAGCGCCCCGGCAAAGCTCCACGTCTTGGCGGGCCCGGAGAACAGGTTGGACAGCTGGCCGCTGGCGGAACCGAAGGCGCCGGTCAGCGAAATGGTCGGGAAATACTGCGCCTTGGCCGCGCCGATCTGCGCGTTCGCGGCGACCAGTTGCTGCTCGGCCTGCGCGATGTCGGGCCGGCGCTCCAGCAGCTCCGACGGCACGCCCGCGGGCACGGCCGGGATGACGAGCGCCACGAGCGCCTTGCCGCGCGCCACGGGGCCGGGGTTGCGCCCGAGCAGGGTCGAGATCGCGTTCTCGGTCACCGCGATGTCGCGCTGGATCTGCGGGATGGCAGCGGCGGCGACTTCATACTGCGAGCGCGCCTGCTCCACGGTCATCAGTGAAATCTGGCCGTACTTGAACTGCAGCTCGAACAGCTTGACCGACTCGGCGTAGGTGATGAGCGTCCGGTTCGCGATCTCGAGCTGGTAATCGAAGGAGCGCAGCTGGATGTAGGAGGTCGCCACGGAGGACACCAGCGAGAGGATCACGCCGCGCCGCGCTTCCTCGGTGGCGAGCGCGCTGGCCCGGGCCGACTCGGACAGCCGCCGGATGCGGCCCCACAGGTCGAGCTCCCAGCTCGCGCCGAGCAGGGCGGAGTAGGCGTTCTGCGGGTTGGGGATGTTGGCGACGAGTGGTGTCGCGCTGCTTTCCGAAAAGCGCTGCCGCGCCGCGTCGCCCTGGTAGCCGAGCTGCGGGTAGAGCGAGGACTGCGTCTGCGTCAGCAGCGCCGCGGCCGCCTGCACGTTGGCGGCGGCGATCTGCACGTTCTTGTTGTTCGCCAGCGCCTCGTTGATCAGCCCGTCGAGCACCGGGTCGCCGAACTGCTTCCACCACTCGGTGTTGGCGAGATCGCGCGCGGTTTTTTCCTCGTAGCGGTAGGCGGCGGGCGTCTCGACCTTGGGCCGGAAAAAATCCGGCCCGATCATGCAGCCACTCAGCAGCACGGAAAGGCAGGCGAGCGGGAGGACGCGTCGCATGTCAGTCCTCCTTGTGCGGGGCATGGGGCGCCGCGGGTGCTGCGGGGCCGCCTTCGGGCTTGCCGCGTTCGGCCAGCTTGTCGAACAGGTAGAAGAACAGCGGCACGTACAGCAGCGCCAGCGTGCTGGCGCCGATCATGCCGCCGATGATGCCGGTGCCGAGCGAGTGGCGCGAGTTGGCGCCGGCGCCCATGGCGATCGCCAGCGGCACGCAGCCGAAGATGAAGGCGAGCGAGGTCATGATGATCGGACGCAGGCGCAGTTCGCCGGCCTCGACCGCCGACTCCAGCACCGACTTGCCCTGCTGGCGCAGTTCCACCGCGAACTCCACGATCAGGATGGCGTTCTTGGCCGCCAGCCCCACCAGCACCAGCAGGCCGATCTGGAAGTAGACGTCGTTCTCCAGCCCGCGCGCCCAGGTGGCGAGCAGCGCGCCGATGATGCCGAAGGGCACCGCCGTCAGCACCGCGCCCGGCAACGACCACGACTCGTACATCGCCGCGAGAATCAGGAACACGATCAGGATGCCGAAGGCGAAGGCCAGCGCCGAGGTGTTGCCGGACTGGATTTCCTGGTAGGCCATGCCCGACCACGCAAAGCCGTAGCCCTCGGGCAGCTTCGCGGCGACTTCCTGCATGGCCCTGATGGCGTCGCCGGAGCTGTAGCCCGGCGAGGAGTTGCCGGTCACCTGCGCCGCGGGGAAGCCGTTGAAATGCGGAACCAGATCCGGGCCGGTGACGTATTCCGTCGCGACCACGGCGGACAGCGGCACCATCTCCCCGTTGGTCGACTTGGTGTACAGCTTGCTGATGTCGTTGGGCGTCTGGCGGTACGGTGCGTCGGCCTGCAGGATCACGTTCCAGACGCGGCTGTACTGGGTGAACTGGCTCACCACGATGGAGCCGAACTGCGCCTGCAGCGCGCTGTACACGTCGCCCACGGGCACGCCGAGCAGCACGGCCTTGGAGCGGTCCACGGTGGCCCGCAACTGCTGGGAGCTGGCGCGGAAGGTGGAATTGAGTCCCGTGAGTTCCGGCCGCTGGCGCGCCTCGTTGAGGAACTCCTGGGTCACCTCGTAGAGGCGGGCCGGATCGCCGGCGCCCTTGTCCTGGACCCAGAACTCGAAACCGCCCGTGGTGCCGATGCCGGGAATGGCCGGCGGCGCGATGGGAATGAAGAGCCCGGTGTCGATCGCCTTCGACTGCTCGTAGACGCCCATCAGGATGGCCTTGGCGTTGTCCTTCCTGGACTGGTCGATCGAGGAATAGCGTTCCTTGAAATCCGTGAACGTCATGAACACCGTTGCGACGTTGGATTTGTACTGCTGGTCGATCAGGCTGTAACCGTTGACGACCGTCCGGTACTGTACCGCCGGGTTCTTCGAGAACAGTTCGTCGATCTTCGCGCTGGTTGCGGCGGTGCGCGCGAGGGTGGCGGCGTCGGGCATGATGATCTGGCCCAGCACGTAGCCCTGGTCCTCGTTGGGCACGAAGCTCGCGGGAAGGATGCGGAACATCCAGACGATGGCGCCGATCATGACCGCGAGCAGCAGAAAGGCGGCGAACATGCGCTTGATGATGAGCTGTACGCCGCGGCCGTAGGCCTTGGTCATGCGGTCGAAGCCGCGGTTGAACCAGGCGAAGAAGCCGCGCGTGGGCGGCGCGCTGTGCTTCAGCAGTACGCCGGCCATGGCCGGCGTAAGGGTGAGTGCGACAAAGCCGGAAATCGCCACTGACAAGGCGATGGTCAATGCGAACTGCTTGTAGAGCTGGCCGGTGGTGCCCGGGAGGAAGGCCGCCGGGATGAACACCGCGGCCATCACGAGCACCACGGCGATGACCGGGCCCGACACTTCCTCCATGGCCTTGATCGTCGCTTCCTTGGGCCCGAGGTGGTGGGCAATCATGTTGCGCTCGACGTTTTCGACCACCACGATGGCGTCGTCCACCACCATGCCGATCGCCAGCACCAGCCCGAACAAGGTGAGCAGGTTGATCGAGAAGCCCATGGCGAGCATGCCGAGGAAGGTGCCGATCAGCGACACGAAGACCGCGACGGTGCAGATGAGGGTGGCGCGCAGGCTCTGCAGGAACAGGTAAACCACGAGCACCACCAGGACGATGGCTTCGACCAGCGTGTGGAGGACCTCCTCGATGGAGATGCGCACGAAGTCGTTGGTGTCCAGTGCGATGGTGTAGTCGAGGCCCGCCGGCATCGTCTTCTTCAGGTCCTCCATGGTCTTGCGGACGGCCTTGGAGACATCCAGGCCGTTGGCGCCGGGCTGCTGGTAGATGATGACCGGGCTGGTGAAAACGCCATTGAAGCGATTGTCGTCGATGTACTGCCGGCGGGCGGTTTCGGCGCGGGCCACGTCCTTCACGCGCACGATGGCGCTGCCGTCCTGTTTGGCGCGCAGGATGATGTTCTCGTACTGCGCGGCTTCGATGAACGGCGACTGCGTGATCACCGGGAAGGTCATCTGCACCTGCCCCGTGGACGGATTCTGATTGACCTGCCCCGCGCCGATGAGCGCGTTCTGGGCCGCCACCGCATTCTGGATGTCGGAGGTCGTGATGCCCAGCGAGGCCATGCGGTCCGGGTTCATCCAGATGCGCATCGCCTGGTCCGGCACGCCGAAGATCGCCGCCTGGCCGGCGCCCGGGATGCGCTGGATGGCGGAGAGCACGTAAATGTTGGCGTAGTTGGTGACGTACTGCGGGGCGTAGCGGCCTTCCTTGTCGGTGATCGCCACGATCATCATGAAGCTGGAAGATTTCTTCTGCACCGAGACGCCGTACTGGATCACCGCATCCGGCAACTGCGGCGTCGCCAGGTTCACCCGGTTCTGCACCTGCACCTGCGCGATGTCCGGATCGGTGTCGAGGGTGAAGTAGACGGTGATGGTGAGCTGCCCGGTGTTGGAGGCCACCGAGGTCATGTACAGCATGTTGTCCACGCCGTTGATCTGCGCCTCCATGGGCGACGCCACCGAGTCGCCCACCGTCCTCGCGTCGGCGCCAGGGTAGGTCGTCGTGACCGTCACCTGCACCGGCGTGATCTGGGGGTACTGCGCCACCGGCAGCACGAAGGCCGACACCGCGCCGGCGATGACGATGAGCAGCGACACGACCGTCGCGAAGATCGGCCGTTCGATAAAGAACTTGGAGAACATGCGGGTCTGCCGTCGTTATTTTTTGGCGGGGTAGGCATCGCCCGGGGCGATCACCTTCGGCGGGTCCGCGATCGGCGCGCCCGCCGCGGCCGGCTTGGCGGCCGGCGTTTTTTCCACGACCACCGGCTCGGCCGGCGCGGGCGCCGCCGCGACCGGCGTGGCCTTGACCGGCGCGCCGGGGCGCAGCCGCAGGCCGCCGTCGACCACCACCTGCTCGCCCGGCTTCAGGCCGTCGTTGATGAACCACTGGTCGCCGTACCACTCGCCGACGGTCACGGGCCGGAGTTCCGCCTTGCCGTCCTTGTCCACGACCCACACGAAGTGGCCCTTGGCGCCCTGCTGCACGGCGCGCTGCGGGACTGCGATGGCGTTGGGTCGGACGGCGCCCTTGAGCCGCACGCGGACGTACTGGTTGGGGCGCAGCGTGGCGTCGGGATTGGGGACCGTGACGCGGATCAGGAAGGTGCCCGTCTGCGGATTGAACGACGGATCGATGAAAGTGATCTTGCCGGTCTGGGCGAAGGTGGAGCCGTCGACGAGGATCAGTTCCACGGTATAGCCCTGTCCCGGCGGCGGTTTCAGCAGGCTCTGGCTGACCTCGTTCCGGTAGTTCTTCAGCTCGTTTTCCGAGAGGCTGAAATTCACCCACATCGGATGCAGGGAGGACACCGTCGTGAGCATGTTGCTCTGCGGACTCAGGTAGGCGCCTTCCTTCTGCTGGGCTGCTGCGGCAACCCCGCGCAGCGGCGAGGCAATGGTCGTGTACGACAGATTCAGCTTTGCGGTTTCGACGTTGGCCCGGGCCTGGGCCACCGCGGCGGCGGTGCTCTGGTCGGAGCCGGTGGCGTCATCGAGATCCTTCTGCGACAGCGCGTTCTGCTCGGCCAGCGGCCTGACGCGCTTGAGATTTGACGCGGCGGTATCGTTGGCCGCCTTGGTCCGGTCCATGGCGGCCTGCATGGCTTCGAGCTGGGCGACGAAAGGCCGCTGATCCATCTGGAACAGGACCTGGCCTTCCTTGACGATCGAGCCTTCGGTATAGAGTTGCTTGTCGAGGAAGCCGTTGACGCGCGCGACGATGTTGACCTGCTGCGGGCTCTGCGTCTGCGCGATGTATTCAAAGGTGACCGGCGTGTCGCGCGGCTCGACCTTCTGCACACTCACTTCCGCGGGGGCGGGCGGCGGGGCTTCCTTCTTGCTGCAGCCGGACGCTGCGATCACGGTCGCGAGGACCGCGCAGCAGCGCACGAGGGTCGCGAAGGAAGCGGTGGAATGCGGACGGCGGGACATAGGAGCCTCGGTGGCGGAGGAGTGGGAGGCGGGCGTGCGCGGCGGATGTCGGAGCGGTGGGTGCGGAGAATGCGCATGAACCCGCGCCGTGGTGTTGATTATAGCCGTCGAATGGGGGCGCCCGCTGCCCGAACCGGGGGCATGCGCGCATAATCGTTGTTTACGAGACGGGGCAGGGGAGCGGGGATGGAATCGGGGGTGGAATTGCTGGCGGGCTGGCTGCACAAGTACCCGGAACTGTGCCTGTTCCTCAGCATCGTCCTCGGACACATCATCGGGCGCTTCCACGTCAAGGGCGTCGGCTTCGGCGCCGTGGTCGGCACGCTGCTCGCCGGCATCGCCATCGGCATCTTCGCCGAGCCGGTGCTGCCGGACCTCCTGCGCTGGTGCTTTTTCTACC
>JBOIEQ010000112.1:0-13902 GCA_050741255.1 Burkholderiales bacterium
ATGCAACGACGAGCAACGACGCAGACGGGCCCTTTTGGCTCAACCCGAAGGGAACGCGGGATTCGGGGTCCATTGCGTTGTCGCCGCTCAGCTTGCAGTGCGGGCACTGCGGCGCGATCGGCTCCTAGCACTGAACCCCGACTTCCGCGTTCGCCGCATACGTTCAGGTCCATAGCAGGCTCTGGCCTCCGCTACAATCTGCGGCCTGCGAGCGGTCACGTCCGAAATGCCGCCGACCACGACCTTACCGAGGAGATCGACCATGTTGTCATCCGCACGCGGCCTTGCGGCCACCCTTCCGCTGCTGGCGGCCCTGCCGCTCGCCGCCCTAGCCCAGAGCTATCCCTCCAAACCCGTCCGCTTCGTGGTGCCCTTCGTGGCCGGCGGCCCGACCGACATCCAGGGACGCCTCCTCGGCGAGAAGTTCGCGCAGCGCATGGGCCAGCAGTTCATTATCGACAACCGCGGCGGCGCCAACGGCAACATCGGCATGGAACTCGTCGCCAAGGCGCCGCCCGACGGCTACACCATCGTGATCGCGACGGTCGGCACCTGGGCCGTCAATCCCAGCCTCTACAAGATGCCCTTCGACGTGCAGAAGGACTTTGCACCCATCGCGCAGGTGTCCACCTCGCCCGGCGTGCTGGTCGTGCATCCTTCCGTGCCGGTGAAGAACGTGAAGGAACTGATCGCGCTGGCCAAGTCGAAGCCGGGCAAGCTCGACTACGGCTCGTCCGGCGTCGGCGGCTTCGGCCACATCTCGGGCGCGCTGTTCTGCCTGATGACGGGCA
Source organism: Burkholderiales bacterium (assembly GCA_050741255.1). Lineage (GTDB taxonomy): Bacteria > Pseudomonadota > Gammaproteobacteria > Burkholderiales > SG8-41 > CAZXNF01. The sequence continues at coordinate 792 of JBOIEQ010000112.1, forward strand.
CGACCATGGTGCATATCCCCTACAAGAGCTCGGCGCCGTCCCTCACCGACCTCATCGCTGGCCAGATCCAGGTGCTGTTCAACAACGCGATCTCGACCGTGCCCTTCATCAAGAGCGGCCAGACCCGCGCGCTCGCCGTCACCAGCATCAAGCGCATGCCCGCCCTGCCCGAACTGCCGACGATCGACGAGGCCGGCGTCAAGGGTTACGACAACTCCTCGTGGTCCGCGGTGGCGACCACCGCTGGTGCGCCTAAAGACATCATCGCCAAGCTCAACGCCGAGCTCAACGCGATCCTGAAGCTGCCCGACATCCAGGAAAAGAGCGCGGCGGTCGGCGCCGTCATCATCGGCGGCACGCCGGAGGAATTCGCGGCCTACCTGGATTCAGAGATCAAGAAGTTCGCGCGGGTGGTGAAGGAAGCGAAGATCAAGGCGGACTAGCTGCAGGGACCAGGCGCGGGGACACCCGTACCCCCGACGGTCGCCCGCGATTCAAGTGCGCTGGCGTGCCGGTGAAAGCAGGTTTATGCTCATCGGCCGTTCATTGGAGCGAAAGGACCGCAGATGCTGACCAACGCCTCCGTTACTACCATGCTTCCCGTGATCGACATGGCCCGGGCACGAGTGTTCTACGAGGGCTGCCTCGGACTGAAACCGGGCAACTTCCGGCCCGACGGCAAATTCGAGTATGCGGTCGGGGGCAGCACGCTGGCGCTGTTCCCGAAGCCCGACGGAACGAAGGCCGAGCACACGGCCATCAGCTTCCGGGTTGCGGACATCGCCGCGAGCATCGCCGAGCTGAAGAAGGCGGGAGTGGTGTTCGAAAACTACGACCTGCCCGGCTTCAAGACCGTGGAGCACGTGTGCGTGCTCGGGTCGGAGAAGGCCGCGTGGTTCAAGGACACGGAGGGAAACTTCCTCTGCATCCACGAGGACATTGCGTAGACCACGCCTGGCCTGATCGGAGTCTATTGTCGGCCGAAGGATCTGAATAATAGACGCCGCCCCATTGATTCATTCACCATGAGAATGGATATGCCGCCACCGACGACCCATTGGCGCGGCACCGCGCTTGGCCTCCTCAAGCTTTATGGCGTTTCCCTGGCGTCGTTCCTGGTGGTCGGCGGGTTCGTGGCACATATCTACCTTGCGGTCCATGGCAGCGCCACAGATCGCTGGAGCGCGGATGCGCCGTTGCCATGGCCGTCGGTGGCGTTAATCGCGAGTGTTGCATTTCTGGTTTATCTTCCCGCGTTCCTGCCCGTGGCAGCAGGACCGGCCGCGCTGGTCACTTCACTGTACTGCGCCTTGGTGCTGACGTTTGCACGCACTTCCGCTCGCGTCGTCTCCGGGACTCTTCGGGGTGCGCTTGCCGCCGTGATTGCAGCGTTGGCCGCCTCCCTGCCCGAAGTCGCCTATACCGGTTCGGCATGGTGGGCGGGGGTGGGCACCGCAGCAGTGCTTGCCGGTGGCGTGTCCGGTGCATTGGCCACGGCCGTCGTGGGTTTGTGGAAACGCGCGCGCCCTCCCCTGGTCGACCCCGCGCCCATGCCGTCGTCGGCCACGGGGCGTGCCATCGTCGTGCCCGCGATGGCGTGGACGTTGGCGCTCGCGGGAACGGCAGCCATCGCCGGAATGAGCCTCGAGAGAACCGACAAAGTCCGGCTCCGGCACATGGGGACCGCGGCCGCCACGGACCTCCGCAGCATGGCCATCGCGGAGAAATCGGACGTAATCGCCGAGTTGCTGACGGGCCCCACCCATAAATCGTCGATTGCGGAAAGCGTAGCGGGCCAGAACCTTCCGCAGAGACGTCCCCTCGCGGACCGCGCCGCCATCGGGCAAGAGCTCGAGCGCCTGCAGCAGCGCGCGGGACCGATACTGTCCACCCGCATGATGGTTTCGTTCGAAGTAATACAAGGCAAGCACCTGGAGGTGACGTACGTCGACCGGCATGAGCACGAGGAGTCGAAAGAAACGCTGGTCTACAGTTGGGCGGGCGGCGCGCCTCGCCTCGAGACCTATAACCTGATGCTCGGTGGCCCCAGCCGCGAGAGGCCGTATGCGAGCGTTCTGATCCAGCGCTAAGTGTGAGGCGCCAGGGATCAGTGTCGTTAAGTACCCCGCGACACCGGTCCCGTTCGTTCAAACGGTTGTTCCCCGGGTGTTACGCCACCAGCCGCATCACACGCAATTGATTGCGAGCAGCAGATGGCTTCGGCGTCGATTATTCTGGACTTCAGATCGACAATCGACTCCGAGCCCATTTATTCCAGTGGTTCCCGCACTGGATGCACATTACTTCCTTTGCGACTTCGGGCGCCAATAACCGCTCGCCTCCGCGGGCGTGATCCACGTGCTGACCTCCATGCCAAACTTCAGCGTGACATTGCAACCTCGATCGATCCAGCCCTGTCCTCCGCTGTAATTGAAACTTGACACCCTGATGCGCTCAATCGCGCCCGCGGCATCCCGGCCAATCTCGTCGACCACGCCGAGGTGACCCGGCCATAGTGTTGTCATCACCACGTCACCTGTCTGCAATTCCTCGGGGCGGATGTTGTCAACCCATCTGGCCCGCGGCGGCGGAAGTGAGCGGACTCGCTGATAGACGTAGTCGCGCGAGTAGCCCTTCTTGGCAACCCAGGAAGCGCACCTGGCCGAGAAATCCGCCTCGTCTTGCGCCAGGGCGTGGAGTGGCAGTCCAAAAAAGAGACCTCCCGTCAGAAGAAGGACAGCAACAACATGTGCGGGGCGAGAGGTCATAGAGCATCTCCGAACTTTCCGACTGCCTGACGTTTGAGCCAAGCGGAGGCCAGAGGGCACAGCCTTTTGGACTTCCGCTTGCGCGAAGGGTTAGACGTCCGTTGCGGCTTCACGGCTCCGGTGTGCCCGTGTCTTGACTGCCTTCTCCAAGCTGGGTACGAGCAGCCTCGGCGAGAGCCTGATACTTGGTCTTGAAGGAATCCAGCGCGTCTTCCTCCAGTTCTTCCAAGTCGAGCAGGGCGTTGTGCGCACCCGATGTGGCCCGGATCAGTTCATCCAGTTTTAGCTGGATTGCCTCAGTGTCGCGGTTCTGTGTGTTCTGAATGAGAAAGACCATCAGAAATGTGACTATGGTCGTGCTCGTATTGATGACTAACTGCCACGTATCACTGAAGTGAAACAGTGGGCCTGTAATTACCCAAACGGCAATGACAAGAACGGCCAAGGCAAAGACGCGAGGACGGCCGCAGAAGTGCGAGGCTGCCTTGGCAAAACGGGAGTACCACGAAGCGCTGCGCATGAGGTGGAGTCCTTCGGACGCCCAATTTGATTTATTCCGTAGAGCAAGAAACTACCTTAATGAATGTCCGTTTAACTGATGCAGCTGTGAACGGCGAAAATTCAAATCTCTCTGCATCCTAGCGCGAATTCCTCGGCGCAGTGGTTTTCTGTCGATTTCCGCTGATCGCGGCTCCTGGCCGCATGGAGGCCATCGGCGTGGCGTCACAAGAAGTTTTGTCCCGCTAAACTGAAGGTGCGCCTACGCCGTTATCTCAAACCCATCAACCGGTTGCAGCAACCGGCGGCGCGAGCTTATGCGTAGCGAGCGCGGCGACTTGTCCAGGACTACTGCCGCTCCTTCTCGATGCCCGCCGCCTTGATGACCTTCGCGTACTTGTCGATCTCTTCCTTCAGGAAAGCGCTGAAGGACTCCGGCGAGCCGCCGATGACGTCCAGCACATCCCGGTTGAAGCGCTCCCGCATGTCGGGCATCTTGAGTACGGTGTCCACGGCGCCGTTCAAGCGGGCCACCGTCTCCTTCGGCGTCTTCGCCGCCGCCAGCAACCCATACCAGTTCGTCGACTCGTAGCCCTTCACGCCGGACTCGTCGAAGGTGGGCACACCCGGCAGCGCGGGCGAACGCTTGATCGTGCTGATGGCGACGGCGCGGAGGCGCCCGGACTCGAAGTGCGGGATCAGGGACGGCCCGCCGCCGAAGGTCATGTGCACGTGCCCGCCGATGGCGTCGATGATGGCCGGATTTACGCCCTTGTACGGGACGTGCTGCAGGTCGATCTTCGCCATCATCTTCAGCAGTTCGCCGGCCATGTGGTTGGAGCTGCCGAGCCCGCTCGTGGAATAGGTGAGCTGACCGGGTTTCGCCTTCGCCAGCGCGATCAGGTCCTTCAGGTTCTTCACCGGCAGCGACGGATGCACGGAGAGCACGTTGGCGCCCTTGAAACACAGAATCACGGGCTCAAAATCGCGCAGGGTGTCGTACGGCGGATTGGCGAGGTAGCTCATGTTGATGGCGTTCGACGCGCCGCCCATCAGCATCGTCGTCCCGTCAGGCGCGGAGCGGATCACGTACTCCGAAGCGATGTTGGTCATCGCGCCGGGCCGGTTCTCGATGATCATCTGCTGCTTGAGGATGGGGATCAGCTTGTCGATCAGCGCACGCGTCACGACGTCCGTGTTGCCGCCCGCGACGAACGGGTTGACGATGCGGATGACCTTGCCCTGCGGGGCCTGTGCGTGGGCCGCGGACGACAGTGCGACCGCAACACAGACGACGGACAGCTTCAGCACGGACCTCATGACTGCTCCTTGAAGTTGGCACGACCATCGACAGCAACCGCTCCACCGGTCCCATGGCGGACGATCAGCGGGTTCACTTCCAGATCCACCAGGCGCGGCCCCAGATCGTGCGCGAGCCAGCTCATCCGTTCTACCGCATCGGCAATCGCCGCGACGTCGAGCGGCGGTTTGCCGCGGGCACCCTGGAACAGCGGCGCCGTCCGCAGGGTGGCAAGCATTTCGCGTACCCGCGAGGCGGCGACCGGCGCCGTCGCCACCGCGACGTCGTGGAGAATCTCGACCGCGATCCCGCCCAGCCCGACGATCACGATGGGCCCGAATTGCTCGTCGCGGCGGATGCCGACGATGACTTCCGCATCGCCCCGCACCATTTCCTGCACCGAGAACCCTTCCAGTTTGACACCGGGCAGCGCTTTCGCAATCTGCGCGGTCATCGCCGTCGCCGCCGCCGCGACCGCCGGCCCGTCGGCGAGGCCGACGCGCACGCCGCCGACGTCGCTCTTGTGCACGATCTCGCGGGAGACCGCCTTCAGCACGACGGGAAAACCGACCTTGCCCGCTGCCGCGGCCGCCGTCTCCGGCGTCGCGGCGATCGCTTCGCGCGCCACCGGGACGCCATACGTGGCGAGCAGCTTCTTGACCTCGCTTTCCGTTTGCGCGCCGGCGGCCAGACCGGCCAGCGCAGCGGGTGACGGCAGCCCGGCAGGCCGGACCGGGGCATCGCCGCCGCTCCGGCGCAGGCGGTCGTATTCCGTGATCAGGCACAGGATGCGCAACGCCTGCTCGAAGCTGTCGTAGACGACGAACCCCTTCGCGCGCATCTCCTCGCGCGCCGCGTTGGCCGCCGCGCCCGGCGTGCAGACGATCAGCACCGGCTTGCCGCTGGCACGCGCGGCTTCGGCCACCGCGACGGCGCGCTTCTGATAGAAGGGCATCGACATCAGGAGCGCCACACCCAAATCCACGGTCGGATCGGCGAGCAGCAGCGAGGTCGCGGGACCGGCGATCTCGACGTCCGCGGGCACGGCACGCGCGCCAAGATCGATCGGGTTGCGCGCCTGCGGCGGCAGCAGGAATTCACCCAGCCCGCGCCGCGTTTCCGGGGTCAGGGGTGCAAGTTCCAGCCCCATCTCCACCACCCGGTCGCTGGCCGTCGAGGTGCCGCCCCCGGAGGACGAGATCACGCCGAGCCCGCTGCCGGCGCGCGGTGCGGGGTTCTCGATCAGCGCCTGCGCGGCGCGCAGCATGTCGTCGGGATCGCGGACCAGGATCACGGCCTGCTCGCGGCAGACCGCTTCAAAAGCCTCCCAGGAGCCGGCGAGGCTTGCGGTATGTGACTTGGCCGCCACTACTCCGGCCTGTGTGCGTCCGGTCTTCAGCACCAGCAGCGGCTTGCCGGCGCGGCGGCACGCGGCAGCCGCCTTCTGAAAGCGCGCGCCGTCCAGCAGCCCCTCGACGTACAGGCAGACCGCCTTGGTGCCAGGATCCCCGATCATGAACTCGAGGAAGTCGCAGATTTCGAGATCGACCTGGTTGCCGAGCGACACGCCGTAACGCAGCCCGATGCCGTCGGTCTTGGCGCGGTCGAACACCGACACCATGAGGCCGCCGCTTTGACTGATGAGACCGATCGCCCCGTCGCCGAGCTTGTCCGTGTTCAGCACCACGGAGGAACACAATGCCATGTGGTGATGCGGGACGATGAACCCCATGCAGTTCGGACCGACAATGCGCATGCCGGTCCGTGCCGTCAGCTCGACCAGCTTCGCCTGGCGTTCCGCGCCGTCCGCGTCCACCTCCGCGAAGCCCGTGGTGATGATGACGCAGCAGCCGACGCCCGCCGCGGCGGCCTGCTCGATGGATTCCAGCATGCGCGCCATCGGCACCGCGAGTATCGCCACATCCGGCGGCGACGGCACGTCCGCGATGCGCGGATAGGCCTTGCGGCCGGCGATCTCCGCGCGGTTCGGGTTGATGGGGTACACATCGCCCGTAAAACCATGCTTGACGAGGAAATGGATGATGCGGCCGCCGAACTTGCCGATGTCCTCGGACGCGCCGAACACCGCCACCGAGCGCGGATGCAGCATGCGGTCGACGGGAATGCGCGGGGCGGCGCCGGGTGCGGTGCGGTGTGCGGTATGCAGACTCACGTTCTTTGATTCCATGGTGGATGCTCGTCAGACGCCCTTGAACGCGGGCGCGCGCTTTTCCTTGTAGGCCGCCTTGCCTTCCTGGAAATCCTGCGAGGCGTCGTTCAGGTCCGCCCAGCGTGTTTCCGCTTCGCGGGCGGCCGGAGGCGACTCCCAGTACTGCGCCCGCACGGTCTCCTTGATCGCGCGGAAGATGATGGGTCCGCCGCCGGCCACGCGCGCCGCGACCCTGGCGATCTCCACCTCGAAGGCGTCCGCCGCCACCACGCGCGTCACCAGCCCCATCTCGCGCGCCTGTTCCGCCGTCATGTCCTCGCCGAGGATCAGCAGGTCGAGCGTGCGGTTGCGGCCGATGTAGTGCGTGAGCCGCGTCAGGCTCATGCCCCAGGACGGCACGACGCCGAGATAGGCGTCGCCGGTGCGGAATTTCGTCGTCGTCGAGGCGATGCGAACGTCGCACGCCATCGCCAGCGCGAAGCCGCCGCCGATGCACCAGCCGTGCAGCGCGCCGATGATGGGCTTGGGATGGGTCTCGATGTGGTCCACGGCCGCCCTTCCCAACGCGCGGAAGTTCTTGTTGCCGTGCGCCTGCGTACCGGTCCCGGACAGGTCGGCGCCCGCGCAGAACGCCTTGGTGCCGCCGCCGGTCAGCACGATGCAGCGCGTCTCCGCGCGCGCTTCCAGCGCGTCCAGCGCGTGCAGCAACTCCTCCAGCAACTGCACCGTGACCGCGTTGACCGGCGGCCGGTTGAGCGTGATCGTAGACGCCCCGCCGGCGTGGGTCAGCGTGAGTGTTTCGTACGACATGACAACTCCCCCTTGATTTTCTCAGTCGACTTTCAGGCCGATGGCCTTGATGACCTTGGTATAGCGCGCGCGCTCGGACCTGATGTGGGCCGCAAGCTGCTCGGGCGTGCCCGCCACCGGCTCGATGCTCTGCTTGGCCAGCGTCTCAACAATGTTGGGCTGCGCAAAGCCCGCCACGATCTCGGCGTGCAGGCGCTTGATGACGGCGGGCGGCGTGCCGCGCGGCGCCACGATCGCGTTCCAGCCGCTGACCTGAAAGCCCGGCATGCCGCTTTCGGCAAAGGTCGGGACGTCCGGCGCGCCGGGCGCGCGCTTGGCGCTGGCCATCGCCACCAGCCGCAGCTTCTTGCTCACGCCGTGGGGCTGCAGCGACGAGATGCTGCCCAGCATCATCCCGATCTGCCCGCCGATGAGGTCCACGATCGCCGGGCCGTTGCCCTTGTACGGCACGTGCACGAGCTCGATGCGGGCCGCGTAGGCGAACATCTCGCCCGCCAGGTGGTTGGCCCCGCCGGCACCCGCCGAGCCGTAGGTCAGCTTGCCGGGATTCGCCTTGGCGTAGTCGATCAGCTGCGTCACCGAGTTCACCGGCAGTGCATTGGTGACCGCCAGCACGTAGGGCTGCGTCGTCAGTTGCGAGATCGGCGCGAAATCCTTCTCGGGATCGTACGGCAGCTTCTCCTTCAGCGCGGGCGTCACGGCGAACGTCGTCTCGGAGGACACCAGCAGCGTGTAGCCGTCCGCCGGCGCGCGCGCGGCCATCTCGGCGCCGATCGCGGTTGCCGCCCCGCCGCGGTTGTCCACCACGACGTTCTGCGCCAGGCGCTTCGCCAGCACGTCGCTGGCGATGCGGCCCATGATGTCCGTCGGTCCGCCGGGCGGATAAGGCACGATGACCCGAATCGGCTTGCTCGGGTATTCCTGTTGGGCAATGGCGGCGGCAACCGGCAGGAACGTTGCCGCCAGGGTGATGCCTGCAATGACGGATGTCTTCATGGTGACCTCGCTGAGTAAGAAATGGCCAGTTGTCATGCGGAAGCAATGACGGCGTCGATCGCCGCTTCGAGTTTGCGGGCGGCTTCCGCGATCCGGGTATCGATGCCGGTCACGCTGCGCTCGTCCGCCGCCAGCGCCGTTTCAAACAACGCGGCCTGCCGCAGCGACTCCGCCTTCGCCGGACCGCCGCGCCCCGTGCGGGCGGCGATGAAACGTTCCGGATCGAGCGCCTCGGTAATGGCCGCCCGGTCGAGTCCCGCAGGGCGGTCGTGGTACAGCATCGCCGCTTCGTCCAGCAGGGCCGGCGTCACGTCCGCGGGGCCGAGACCGCGCTCCTCGCACAGCCGCACCAGGATGCCGACGATCTGGTGCGACGTGCGCCACGACAGCTTGCCGCGGGTCACGAGCGCGCCGGCGAGATCGGTCGCGGTCGCCCAGTGGCGCCAGGCCATGTCCCGCATGCATTCCTTGTGGATCGTCAGCACCGGCAGCAGGTCGCAGAACCAGCCGAGGTCGCGGGCGGCGCTGTCCGCCACCTTCCACAGCATCTCCAGCGCGTAGTAGCGCTCGGTGACCGGCATGCCGGTGGTGCCCTTCAGCGCGTGATAGGAGACGACGAAACAGCCGAGCGCCTCCGCCGATGCGCCCTTCACCTCCGCCGGGCCGATCACGTTCTTCTTCTGCATCATGATCGACGAGGTATTGCAGTAGCGGTCCGGGATGTCCACGAAGTCGTACTCCGTGGTGCTCCACTGGATGAGATCGTCCGCCCACTTGGCGAGGGAGTGGTAGAGGACCGCCACCACCGCCGGCGTTTCCAGGCTGTCGTCCGCGTTCAGTTCGAGGATGGCATCGGCGCAGTTCTCGTGCACGGCGTCGAAGCCGAGCAGTTCCGCCGTGCGCTCGCGGTTCACCACGAAGTTGGAACCGACCATGATCGCGGCGCCGGCGGGGCTGAAGTTGACGCGCACGTAGGCGCCATGATGCCGTTCGAAATCCCGCGCGAGCGTCGCCGCCCACGACAGCCACAGGTGCCCCAGCGTCATCGGCTGCGCCTGCTGGCCGAAGCTGTAGCCCGGCAGGATCGTGTCCATGTGCTTGCGCGCGAGGTCGATCAGCACCCGGCGCATGCGGTTGATGCCGCGCATGACCTCCAGCAGGCGCTCCCGCTGCAGCACGTTGATCGCCACCGCGCTGAGATCGCCCGAACTGCGCGCGAGGTGGAACTGGCCGCCGATCTCCTCGCCGAGCTGGCGGATCAGGTAATGCTCGCCCGAATGCAGGCCACCACCGACCTGGGCGCGGATCTTCTCGATGTCGCCGGCTTCCATCGTGCGCAGGCCACGCAGGATGGCCGCTCCGACGGCGGCGTCGATCAGCTTCTCTTCCACCAGCATGACCGTGTGCGCCTTGTCGAAGGCGTGCACGGCAGGCTGCATCTCCTTCGTGTGCGCGCCGTAGAGCTGCTTCAGCTGCGGCAGCATCTCCTCGCGCAGACGGATGCCGCTGTTGCGGTAGCCGCGGTATTCCGATGATTTCTGCTTCAGCATCGCTAGTCCCCGTGTCTCAGAGCGGGCGCAGCAGCGCCGTGATCTTCCGGAAATCGGCGCAGTCTTCCAGCGCCAGAACGCCGTCCTTCAACGCGTCGAAGCCCCGCTGCCCGATCACCGGCACGGCGACGCCCTCGGCCTTGCCGACCAGGAAATCCAGTTCCAGCGGCCGCTCCGGCGCGCCGCGGGGCACCGGCACTTGCCGGCGCCAGGTCTGGCCGTTGCGGCCGCGCACTTCGAGTTCCGGCTCTTCGTAAGGCCCCAGCGCGCGGTCGGCGACGATCTCCACCCGGTCCATGAGTGCGCGGGCCCGCGCGTCGTCCATGCGCGGCGGGGAGAACTCGTCCAGTCCCACGCGGCCGGTCGCGGCCACCACGCCCAGTGAATAGGCCATGCTGAACTGGGCGTCGAGCAGCGTCTGCACGTCGCGCTTGGCGAACTGGCGCACCGTGCGGTCGGCACCGTGCACGATCATGCGCTCGATGTCCTCGCCCTTCACGCCCTCGTCGCGCATGAGGTCGAGCAGTGCTTCCACGGACGAGTGCAGTCCGCGGCAGCAGGCGTACGGTTTCTGGCCGGTGCGCAGGATGCGGAACTCCCTGCCGAGCCCGGCGACCGTCGCCTCGGGCGCGGCGGCCGCGCCCGCGTAAGTCCGCAGGAAACCGCCCCACGGCGCTTCCAGGATGAAGCGCGGGCCGACCAGCCCCCCGACCGCGAGCACCGCCGCCGTCACGCCGTTCTCCGACGCGCGCCCCGGATGGAAGCGCTTGGTCATCGCGCCGTCGACCAGGAAGGACCACGTACCCCCCGCGTAGGAACCCGCGATGCCGAGCGCGGAGGTGTAGCGCGCGGCATCGAGCTTCAGGATGGACGCCGCGCCCGCCGCCGCCCCGAAAGTGCCGCACGTTCCCGTCGAGTGAAACCCCGTGTCATTGTGCGCGCGGTAACCGCCCGCGCCTTCGGTCACGCGCGCGGCGATGTCGTAACCGGCGGCGATGGCCATCAGCACCGTGCGCCCGTCAGCCCCCGTTTTCTCCGCCATCGCGCACACGGCCGGCACCACCACGGCGCCCGAATGACCGCAGCCGCCGTAGTCGTCCAGCTCGTAGGCGTGCGCGGCCGTGCCGTTCACCAGCGCCGCCGCGCTGGCCGGCAAGGTGGCATGGGTGCCCCACAGGGAAGCCGAGCCCCTGTCGCATTCCAGCGCATCGGCGATGCCCCTGCGCACGGCCAGCACCGCCTCGCTGCCCGCCCCGCGCGCGCCCATCGACAGCGTGTCGAGCAGCACGCGCTTCGCCCACTGCACGACGGGCGCGGGCAGGTCCTCATAGCGCACGCCGCTCCAGTAAGCGGCGAGCTGCTCGGTCAGCGACTGCCGTTCCACCAGGTCTTCGACTGCCGTCGGTGCGTTCATGCCGCCCCCTATTCCGGCCGGATGCCGGCGGCCTTCGCCACCGCGGCGTATTTTTTCGTTTCCTTCTCCATGAAGCGGCCGAACTCCTCGCTGCTGCCGCCGATCGGCACGGCGCCGCGCGACAGCATGACGTCGCGGAATTTGGGATCCGCCAGCAGGTCGTTGATCTCCTTGTGCAGCTTGACCACGATCTCCTTCGGCACCCTGGCGGGCGCCACCACGCCATACCAGGCCTGGAACTCGTAACCCGGCAGGCCCGCCTCGGCGATGGTCGGCACGTCGGGCATCATCGGCACGCGCTTGGGACTGGTCACGCCGAGCGCCCGGATGCGGCCCGCGGTCACGTGCTGGATCGAGGACGAGACCGGCGAGAACATCGTGTCCACCCGGCCGCTGAGCACCTCGAGGAAAGCCGGCCCGCCGCCCTTGAACTGGATGTTCTGCCACTCGAGCTTCGCCTGGCTGCGGAACAGTTCGGCGGCGAGGTGGCTGGACGCGCCGACACCGCCGGCGGCGACGTTGAGCTGCCCCGGTTTCGCGCGCGCCAGTGCGATCAGATCCTTGACGGACGTCACCTTGGTCTGCGGGTTCACCACCAGGATGGTCGGCACGTCCGCCACCAGCATCACCGGCGAGAAATCCTTCAAGGTGTCGTACGGCAGCTTCTTGTAGAGGCTGGGGTTGGCGACATGGCCGATCGCGTTCATCAGCAGGTTGTAGCCGTCCGGCGCCGCCGTGGCGACGATCTCCGTGCCGACGATGCCGCCCGCGCCCGACCGGTTATCGATCACCACCTGCTGGCCCCAGGTCTCGGTGAAGCGCTGGCCGATGGCGCGCGCGAGGAAATCGGTGGACCCGCCCGGCGGGAACGGCACCACGATCCGGATCGGCTTGTTGGGATAGTCCTTCTGCGCCAGGACGGGCACTGCGGCAAATCCCGCCACGGCCACGCAGACGCTCTGCACCAGGACGACTGATTTCATGTGAACCTCGCGTTGAAGATGTTGGGGTGATCGGTCACTGGCAATCCTCGTCCATCGGGTTCAAACCACGGCCTGCCCGGCTTTTGTTGTGCGTGCCCGTACATGGCCCTGTTCACTGGCTACGCCCGCCGCGCCAGCCCGCGCACGGCGTCGGCAAACAATTCTCGGCCCGGCAGAAAAACCCCGCGCCCCAGCAGCCCTTCGCGGCCCGTTCGCTCCACCATGCCGAGCGTGACGACGGGGACACCGCCGCCTTTCTCTACTGCGTCCGCATCCAGCCCCACGCGCACCGACGAAGCCCCGAACGCCGGGTGGGGCGCCGCCAGCGCGATCGCATCCGCGGGCAGGAAGGGCCGCAGCGCCGCGTGCGGTTCCGGCGCCAGGTGCAGCGCCTGCCCGCCGAAGCCCAGCGCATCGATCACGGCGCTGTCCCCGATGGCGCCCAGCGCCGCGCTGGCGGCGTTCGCGTTGGGAAGCCGGGGGCCTTGCGGCGCCGTGGCCGGCATCGTGATCCAGGCGTCGGGCTGTCCCGCCAGCGACAGCCCGAAGACTTCGCCGTTGCCCGCCATGCGCGTGACCAGCGTGGCCGGCAGTTTGTGCTCCGCCGCCGACAGCATAAGCC
>JBOIEQ010000113.1:0-13897 GCA_050741255.1 Burkholderiales bacterium
GCATTAAGGATTGAATTTCTGCTGCGGATTCCCGCCTGCGCGGGAATGAAGGAACCTTTAACGTGCCGTAGCCTACAGATTCATCATCCAGTTCGCCACGGCGCACAGGTCGCCGTCTCCACCCCACGCGCCGATCAGTTGCGCGCCCACCGGCAGGCCGTCCACCGTCATCAGCGGCAGGCTGAACGCGGGAATGCCGAGGAAGGACGCGTAGAGCAGGAAGGTCCGGCTGCCCGTCTGCTCGTGCCCGACCGGCGCCGGGCTCGAGGCGGCCAGCGTGATGAAGCCGTCGCTGCCGGCGAGCACCTGGTGCACGCGCTCGCGCATCGCCCGCTTCTCTTCCAGCAATCGCGCGTAATCCCCCGGCGCCATCGTTGCGGCATGCGCCATGCGGTCGTGGATGCGCTTTTCGATCAGGGGCCCGTGCATGCGCACGTACTGCTCGTACGGCCACTTCATTTCCCAGGCCGTGATCTCCACCGAGCGCTCGGTGAAGCCGCCATCGAGCGCCGCTTCCAGCAGCGCGACCTCCCGGTCGTTCTCGCGGCTCACGATCCCCACGCCCTCGCCTTGCAGGCGTTCGATCAGCGCTTCGAATGCCTCACGCGTGGCCGGATCGACTTCCGGTTCCCAGCCCTTCGTATAGAGACGGATCAGGCGGCGCGGCTTCTTCGCCGGCGGCGCCACGGCGCCCGCGCCGCTCAGGAAGGACTGCCCCGCCGCGCCCTGCGTGAGGGAGATGTGGGAGACGATGCGCCAGGTGTCGTCCAGCGTCGAGCCGATCGCGCCGAGGTGATCGTGCGTGAGCGAAATCGGATGCACGCCCTGCATCGTCAGCAGGCCGTGCGTGGGCTTGAAGCCGACGGCGCCGCAGTACGAGGCCGGTCGCAGGATCGAGCCCTGCGTCTGCGTGCCCAGCGCCACTGGCAGCATGCCGCCGCCGACCGCCGCGGCCGAGCCGCTGGAGGAGCCGCCGGGCGTGCGTGCCGGATCGTGCGGATTGGTGGTCTGGTTGGTGGCGCCCGTGGCGAACGCGGTGGTGACCGTCTTGCCGACGATCACGGCCCCGCCCTTGCGCAGCGCGTGCACGCAAGCCGCGTCGTAACGCGGCTGCCAGCCGGTGTAGACGGGCGAGCCCATCTGCGTCGGCAGGTCGTAGGTGTCCATGATGTCCTTGATGCCGACCGGACAGCCATCGACCATGGACAGCGGCGCGCCGGCCCGATAGCGGGCGGTGGCGGCGTCGGCCGCGGTGCGCGCGCCTTCCACGTTGAGTGTCACGAAAGCCTTCACCGTGCCGTCGCGTTCGGCGATGCGGGCGAGGCATTGTTCGAGCAGGTCCCGCGGCGTGCGTTTGCCCGCCAGCAGATCCGGCAGGGCGCGGGAGAAACTGTTTACTTCCGTGAGCGTGACGGGGTTCGTCATTCGGGTTTGATGTTTGCGGCCCGGACGACCTTGGCCCACTTGGTCATCTCCGACTGGATGTAAGCATTCGTTTTGTCGAGCGGCTCGATCGCCGGCTCGAGGCCGATCGGGGCGAGCCGCGCTTTGGTTTCCGGCAGGGCGAGCGCCCTGGTGATCTCGCCGTTCAACTGCGCGAGGATGTCTTTCGGCACCGCGGCGGGCGCGAACATCGCGTACCAGACATCCACCGCGTAGCCAGGCACGCCGGCTTCCGCGACCGTCGGCAGATCGGGCGCCGCGAGCGAGCGCTTCGCCCCCACCGTCGCCAGGGCGCGCAGCTTGCCCAGCTTCACAAACTCCAGCGCCGACACCACGGACGTGCTGGACAGCGAGATGCGACCCGCGATGAGGTCGGTGACGCCCGGTCCCGTTCCCTTGTACGGCACGTGGACGATGTCGGTCTTCGTCGCGAGCTTGAAAGCTTCCAGCGCGAGGTTGGCAGCGCCGCCGTTGCCGGAGGAGGCGTAGGTCAGTGTGCCGGGATGCGCGCGCGCCAGGGCGACGAGGTCTTTCACGGACTTCACCGGCAGCGACGGATGGACGACCAGGATGTTGGGCGCGTTGACCAGCACGCCGACCGGCACGAAATCGCGCATCGGGTCGTAGGCGAGGTCCTTGTGCATGGCCGGGATCACGGCGTAGGAGATGCTCATCGTCAGCAGCATGTAGCCGTCCGGCGCGGCGCGGGCCACCTGCTCGCTGGCCAGCACCCCGCCACCGCCGGCGCGGTTCTCGAGCACCACCTGCTGACCCCAGCGTTCGGACAGCCGCTGCCCGGTGATGCGGGAAATCGTATCGACGCCGCCGCCCGCGCCCGCGCCGATGATGACGCGGATGGGCTTGACCGGATAGGTCTGCGCGCAGACGCTGCCGGCCGCAATCGCGCAGCCGGAGATCATCAGGAGCACATGCCGTGGCTTCATCGTGAGCTCGCGAACAGGAGGGAGGATTCTAGGCCAGCTTGACGTACTTCTCGATGTTCTTCGCCAGCATGGCCGCGATCAGTCGGCCTTGGCGCCCGACTGCTTGACCAGCTTCGCGTACTTGTCAGTGTCTTCGACGACGACCTTCGCGAACTCGGCGGGCGAATTTCCGATGGAGATCGCGCCCCCGTCGTCCAGCGCGCGCTGGATCTCCGTGGTGCGAAGCGCTTTGACGATCTCGCGATTCAGGGTCGCCACCACCGGCGCCGGCGTGCCCGCGGTCGTGAAATAGCCGTGCCACAGATTCGTCTCGAAGCCGCGATACGTCGCCGCCACGGTGGGCACACCAGGCAGGCTGGGCACCGGCTGCGGACTGGTCACCGCGATCGCTCGGATACGCCCCGCCCGGACATACTGCACGGCCGAGAACACCGTGGTGACGCCCATCTCGATTTCGCCCGACAGCAGCGCGGTCGTCATCGGTCCCGCGCCCTTGTAGGGGATGTGGACGTTGTTGACGCCCGCCACGTTGTTGAGCAGCACGCCCGTCAGGTGATTGGTCGAGCCGGTGCCGCTGGACCCGTAGTTGAGACCACCGCGCTTTTTCGCGAGCGCGATGAGCTCCGACAGCGTTTTCACCGGCACCGAGGGATGCACGGTGATCACCAACGGAAAACTGGCGGCGAGCGTGATCGGCGCGAGGTCCTTCATGGTGTAGCTGGTCTTGGTCAGCGACGGATTGACCACCACGGAGTTGGTCGAATAGAGAATCATGTATCCGTCCGGCGTCGCATTCGCGACCGCCTCCGCGCCGACCACGCCGCCACCGCCCGCGCGGTTGTCCACGATCACGGACTGGCCGAGCGCTTCGGTCATCTTTGCCGCGTACATGCGCCCGAGCACATCGTTCGCGCCGCCCGGAGCAGCGGCCACGATCAGGCGGATGGACTTCGCCGGATAGTTCTGCGCCGAAGCGGGGTTCACGGCAACCGCGCCGGTCAACAAAATTCCAATGGCTGAACAACGTGCGCTGAGTATCATGAGGAAACATCGCTCCGTAATGAAGAATCGGCCGGCACCGCCGGCCGCAATCACACCGCCCCATTTTGATGCGGTTGCGCCGACTTTGCACCAACGGCACCGCGTGCGACGCAACCCGCGCCCGCGAACGGCGCGGATGGCGTGGCATAAGCAGGTTCCATACCCACCGGGCATGGCGCGCCGCCACGCGGGAATCAATTCCGCTTACACTTGTACCTCGTTTCACCACTCCCGGATTCTTCCATGACTTTTTCGATCATCGCCCGCTGCCCGAGCACCGGGCAGCTCGGCCTGGCGGCCGCGAGCTATTCCGTCGCGATCGGCCTCTACAGCGACAACGCCATCCGCGAGAACACCGGCGTCGCCCTGACGCAGGGCTTTCCCAACCCGCGCAACAACCGGCTCGCCATCCACCTGCTCGCGCAGGGCCACGCCCCCAGCCACGTGCTGGCGGAACTGCTCGCGAACGACGCCGACGGCGACTTCCGCCAGATCGCGCTCGTCAACCGCGAGGATGTCGCCGTCGCGCATTCCGGCAGCAAGCTGCGGCCCTGGGCGGGTCACCGCATCGGCAAGGGCTACGTGACCTTCGGCGACATGCTGGCCGGCGAGAAAGTGATCGACGCCATGGCCACCGCGTTCGAAGGCGGCGCCGGCAAGGAACTCGACGAGCGGCTGCTCGCCGCGCTGGAAGCGGGACGCGACGCCGGCGGCATCGTCGGCAAGCAGTGCCGGCTGCCCGAGCGCTCGGCGGCGCTGACCGTCTGGGGCAACCGGCGCTACAACGAAATCGACCTGCGCGTGGACCTGCACGACCGCGCCATCGACGATCTCAAGCGCATCTACATCGACTACAAACCGTCGGTCGCCTACTACGAGGCGCGCGCCAAGAGCCCGCGCAATGCGATCCCGGCGATGGAGTTCGCCGACATGCTGAAGAAACAGAAGGCCACGACATGACCTACTCCATCATCGCGCGCTGCCCGCGCACCGGCCGCTTCGGCGTCGGTTCGACGACCTTCTCCATGGCCTGCGGCCGCCGCTACGAAAGCGCCCGCCCCAACGTCGGCATCAGCAAGTCGCAGGCGTTCTACCTGCGCTACGTCGATCCGCTCGCGCTGGACATGCTCGCGCAGGGCCATACTCCCCAGCACATCATGAAGGTGCTGGAGGCGGACGACCCCGATTTCGATTACCGCCAGTTCGGCATCATCGACCGCGAGAACAACGTCGTCGCGCACACCGGTCCGGGCTGCAATGGGTGGGCCGGCCACACGGTGGGGCCGTACTACGCCGCCTACGGCAACGGCCTTGCCGGCCCGCAAACCGTCGCGAGCATCGTGTCGGGCTTTCTCAAGCAGCCCGACGCGCCGCTGGAGGACCGCCTGCTGATGGCGCTCGAAGGTGGCCGTGATGCCGGCGGCCAGATGTCGAAAGGCATCCCGCGTCCGGAACGCTCGGGCTGGATCCGCGTCGTCGACCGCCTCGACCATCCGGAGATCGACGTGCGCGTGGATCTCCACGACAAGACCGTCGCCGAACTGCGCCGTGTGCTGGAGGAATTCAAGCGCTGCCGCAGTTACTACGAAGAACGCTGCCGTCACCCCGACGAAGCAGCGCCGGAAGAGGATTTTGTCGCGGGACTGACCGCCAAAGCCGCTTAACCGCCGGTAAACTGCAGGGGGCAGGCGCCGGGGCGTCTGCGCGCTTGTCCGGGGACCCCATGCAACTCGAGTACTACGAAACCTTCGTCGTCGCGGCGCTGGCGCTGCTGCTTGGCCGCAAACTCGCCGACTGGGTGCCGCCGTTCAAGGCGTACAGCATTCCGGAGCCCGTCCTGGGCGGCCTCGCCGTCGCGTTCGCGATGCTCGCCGCCCACGCGCTGTTCGACGTGAGCGTCCGTTTCGAGACCAGCCGGCAGGAACAGTTCATGTTCATGTTCTTCGCCTCGATCGGCCTCAACGCCGATCTCGCGAGCCTGCGCAAGGGCGGCCGCACGGTCGCGCTGTTCCTCGTGGTGGTCCTCGGTCTGCTGCTGGTGCAGGACCTGGTGGGCGTCAGCGTTGCCGCGGCGATGGGACTATCCCCCGCGATGGGCCTGCTCGCCGGCTCGGTGACGCTGTCGGGCGGTCACGGCACCGGCGCGGCCTGGGGCGCGGTGTTCGCCGAACGCTTCGGCATGACCACCGCTACCGAGGTTGCGCTCGCCTGCGCGACTTTCGGACTCGTGCTGGGCGGACTCATCGGCGGCCCGGTCGGCCGCTACCTCATGGGCCGCGTGCCGCCGCACGCCCGCGCCGCCGCGGAAGCAGCACCCTCCACGTTCGAGCGCCCCGCGGCGGTACGCCCCATCATCGCGCCGGACTTCATTGAAACGCTTGCGTTGTTCGCGGTGTGCATCGTCGCCGGCACCGCGCTCGGGCGCGCCTTCAAGGGTTCGGCGATCGAACTGCCCGCCTTTGTCTGGGTCCTGCTGATCGGCGTGCTCCTCCGCAATGCGTTGTCCGCCCTGGGTTGGTACCAGGTGTTCGACCGCGCGGTGTCCCTCCTCGGCAACGTGAGCCTCGCGCTGTTCCTCATCATGGCGATGATGTCGCTGCGGTTGTGGGAGCTGACTTCGCTTGCCCTCCCCATGCTCGTCCTGCTCGCCGCACAGACGGCGACCATGGCCCTCTACGCCATCTTCGTGACCTTCCGCGTCATGGGCGCGAACCACGATGCCGCGGTGCTGGCCGCCGGCCACTGCGGCTTCGGCCTCGGCGCGACGCCCACCGCGATCGCCAACATGCAGGCGGTGACCGACCGTTTCGGCCCCTCGCCCCTCGCCTTCATCGTGGTGCCCATCGTCGGCGCCTTCTTCATCGACATCGCGAACGCGCTGGTGATCAAGCTGTTTCTGGCGCTGCCGATTTATCGCTGATGGGCCGGCGGCGGACGCCGCCAGCGCAAGTACCGGGAGCTGGTCATGAGTTTTTTCTGGAAAGGCCGTCTGGGCGAAAAACCCAGCGATCTGCTCAAGCACTACTACGCGGAAACGATGCGGGAACCGTCGTTCCTGGAAGCGCTGCACCAGTGGGACAAGGCGCAGGTCGTCGTGCTGGGGGAGCAAAAGCTCGCGCCGCCGGAAACGATCGCCGCACTCGTCGCCGCCATCGCCGCCATGGAGAAGGAAGGCGTGGTCGAAGCGCGCCAGGGCCTGTGGAACGTCATCCACGGCGGCGAGGAGTACATCCGCAAGCACTGCGAGGAGGAAAAATCCGGCTGGCTGCACCTCGGCCGCTCCAGCCCCAGCCTGCGCGTGGTGGCTTCGCGCATCGCCTTCCGCGGGCTGCTCATCGGCATCATGCAGTCCACGCTGGCGGTCCGCGAGGCGCTGATCGACGTGGCGGCGCGGCACACCGAAACG
The DNA here is from genome assembly GCA_050741255.1 of Burkholderiales bacterium. Taxonomy (GTDB): domain Bacteria; phylum Pseudomonadota; class Gammaproteobacteria; order Burkholderiales; family SG8-41; genus CAZXNF01. Next base: position 6,835 of record JBOIEQ010000113.1, read on the forward strand.
CTGATGCCCGGCTACAGCTACATCCAGCACATCGAGCCCGGCACCTTCGGCTTCTACCTGATGTCCTTCGTTGAACCGCTGGAACGCGACTTCAAACGGTTTGAATCCGCCTATCGCAACACCAACATCAGCGCCGTCGGCACCGGCGCCGCCTACGGCATCGAGTTCCCCCTCGACCTCGCGCGGATGGACGAACTGCTCGGCTTCGATGCCGCGCCCTGGAACGCCCGCGACTCGATCCGCAATTACGATTACATGCTGGAAACGTACATGGCGCTCGCGCTCATGCACAGCACCCTGGGCCGCGTCGCCATGGATTTCCTGATCTGGCACAGCTCGGAATTCGACTTCATCGAACTGCCCGACCGCCTGAGCATCACCTCCAGCATTTCGCCCCAGATGCGCATCCCCTACGTGCTGGAGTTCATCCACGGCACCAGCGGCCTCATCACCGGGCGCCTGATGGAGGCGCTGGCGATCACCAAGACCGCCTCCGACCAGCTCGAGATGGCAACCATGCTGCCGGCGGAGTTCTGGAAATGCGCCGACGAATCGCGCCGCGCCAACGACGCACTGGTGGATTCGCTCACCGGCATGAAGGTCAACACGGTTCGCATGGCGCAATGCGCGAACGAGCACTGGTCGCAGGCGAGCACCGTCGTCGGTTACCTCGTGAAGGAACACGGCATGTCCTACCGCACGGGCCACCAGATCCTGGCGCTCATGATGCAGGAGGTGGCCGACAAGAACATTCCGCCTTCGCAGGTCAAGGCCGCGGTGCTGGAGAAAGCGATCCACAGCTATACCGGCAAGACCATCAAGGTCGGGCAGGACGTGCTCGAACGTTTGTTCGACGCCATGCATTGCGTGCGGGAACGGAAGTACCGCGCCGGCGCCGCGCCGGAGCGCGTGGTGGAACACGTCGCGGCAGCCCGCGACATCCTGGCCCGCGACCGTGTAGCCGTCGCGGCGCTGGTGCAACGACTCGAAACCGCGCATCACCGCATGGACAGCGCCTTCACGGCCCTGCAACGCACGCACGCCCAATAACAGTCCTGGAGGAGTCCGCCATGTCTTACGCCCGTCTGGTTGCCGCCATCTGCGCCGGCGCCGCCGCTGCCGGCGCCGGCGCCCAGGGCTATCCCGACAAGCCGATCCGCGTCGTCGTGCCGTTCGCCGCCGCCGGCTCGACGGACATTCTCATCCGCACCGTCGGCCAGAAGATGTCGGAATCGCTGGGCCAGACCCTCGTCATCGACAACCGGGGCGGCGCCGGTGGCGCCATCGGCGCGGAACTCGCCGCGCGGGCCGTGCCCGACGGCTACACCATCATGGCGACCACCAGCGGCGTGATCGTCGTCAACCCGAGCCTGTACGCGAAGCTGGCCTACGACCCGGTGAAGGATTTCGCGCCGATCAGCATCATCGCCTCGCTGCCCAACATGCTCGTCGTGCATCCGGCGATGGCGGTGAAGAACGTGCAGGATCTGATCGCGCTCGCGAAGGCCTCGCCGGGAAAATACACCTACGCCTCGGGCGGCAACGGCACCTCCAACCATCTCGCCGGTGAATTGCTCAAATACCTGGCCAAGATCGACATCACGCACGTTCCCTTCAAGGGGGGCGGGCCTGCCGTGCTGGCGGTGATGGCCAACGAGGTGACGATGCTGTTCGCGACCATGCCCTCGGCCATGCCGCAGGTGAGCGGCGGCCGGCTCAAGGCCCTCGCCGTCACCAGCCGCCAGCGTTCCCCGGCGACGCCCAACCTGCCGACGATGATCGAGGCCGGCGTCAGGGATTTCGAGGTTTCCATCTGGATCGGGGCGCTGGCGCCGCGCGGTACGCCCGCGCCGGTCATCAGCCGTCTGAACCAGGAGGTGGCCAAGGCGCTGCGCGCGCCGGAAGTCGCCGTACGCCTGAAGGCCGAAGGTTACGAGCCGATCGGCAGCACGCCGCAGGAGATGGCCGCGTCGATCGCCGCCGAATCCGCCACCTGGGCGCGCGTCGTCAAGGCCGCCGGCATCAAGGCGGACTGAAACCAGGCGGGCGTCAGTTTCCCTGTTTGGCCAGGCCGAGCTGCGTCAGCAGCAGGCGATGCTCGTTCGCCTGCTCTTCCAGGAACTTCCGGGTGACTTCCGGGCCCGCGTAGCTGCCGATCCAGTAGTTCTTCTCCAGCTCGGCTTTCCATTGCGGCATCGCGACCATCTTCGCGAACGCCGCCGCGACGACACGGGCTTCCTCGTCGCTCACCCCGCGCGGCGCCACGATGACGCGCCACGACGTATAGACGGAGTCGATGCCCTGCTCCTTCCACGTCGGCACGCCCGCGAGCGCGCCGCCGAGGCGCTCGGGCGAGGACACCGCGATCACCCGCACCTTGCCGCCCGCCAGTTGCGGCAAGGACACCGGCGCGGCGACGGGCACCACATCCACTTCGCCGCTGAGCAACGCGACCAGCGCATCCGCGCCGGACTTGTAGCCGACGTACAGTCCGCCCTTGACGTCGATGCCCGAGTCCTTGAGCACCGCGGCAGCGGCGATGTGATTCGCGCCGCCCAGGGCCGTGGCGATGCCGAACGACGCGGCGGCGGGATTCTTCCGCAACCGCGCGATGAGCGCCTTGCCGTCCTGGATGGCCGAATCGGCCCGCACCATGAACACGATGTTGTCGGAGAACAGGCGGCATACCGCCGTCATGTCCCGGGCATCGACATCGCCAATACCCATGAGCTTGTTGGTGACCAGGCTCGGCGACGCGATCGCGAGGTAGCGGCCGTTGCCCGGCCGCTGGTTCAGATACTGGTAGGCAATCGTGCCGCCGGCGCCGGGCTTGTTGATGACCACGCTCGGGGTCGAAACCAGTTTCGCGGCATCGAAGAGGTTCTTGATCGTCCGGCCGGCGGTGTCCAGCCCGCTGGCCGGGCCCGAGGGCACGACAATCTCCACCATGCCGTTCGCCGGCCAGTCCGCGCTCTGAGCCGGCGTGACCATCGCCACGGCCGCGATCAGCAGCCCGCCCCACCGCAACAGGGGCGCCACCGCGCCACCACCGGATTTCTTCTTCATGTCCTGCCCTCCCCTTTTCTCTTGTTGTTTGGCTCTGCCGCCCGCCCGCCGTTATTCGTGACGGGCGATGCGCGGCAGCAGATTCTCGTTCGCAAAGTGCCGCAATTCGCGGTCGGCATGGCGTTCCGTCGCCGCCTTCAGGGCGAAAAACAGGCGGCCAGCCGCCGTGTCGTGCCAGAACCAGCGCTGAATGCTGTCCGGAGAACGCGTGCCGGGCTGCCCCGCATTGGCCTCGAAGTAGAAGACCTTGAGTTCCTCGCAGGCGAGGCGCAGCGCGTTGGACAAAGGCAGGTCCGCGCGGTACGAGGGCACGGCCGTGCCATCCGCCCAGGCGCCCAGAAACCGCGCCAGGTCTTCCGGCGACGCGCCGGCAACGCCCAGCGCGGTACGCCCGCGCCGCGCCAGCGCCACGTCGTACCACGAGCGCAACTGGGCGATCTCCTCCAGCACGAGCGTGGGCAGGGGCACGTCGGTCCGTTCGCTGGAAAAATCCACCGCGCACGCCATGCCTTCCATCTCCTCCGCGGAGACAACGGCCGGCGCTTCCTCGGGATAGTCTTCCAGCACGGGACCCGCGCTGCGCTCGAACAGGGAAAGCGCGGCCATGACCACCCGCCGCTGGAACGCCGCATCGCCCGGAACGCCGAGCGGGCGGCCGAGCATGAAGGGCACCCACAGCGCGCGCGGCGGCCGGATGACCTCCGTGTGCTCGCGCACCAGGCTGATGTTGACGGTGGGCACGCCCTCGTCCTCGATGTACAACGCGAGTGCGCCGACGGCGCACGTGCAGTTCGGTCAGACCGGCGTCAGCAGGACGGCGTCCACGCTGTCCTGCTTGAGCATGCGGCCGACTTCGCGGGCTTTCGCCTCCATGCGGGTGACCGGCGAACCCGCACCCATGAATGAATAGTGGTGGTCCGCCACCGACCCGATCACCCCTTCCTTCGCGAGCTCGCGCAGGCGGTCGAGCGGAAATACGACGTTCAGGTCCTGCTGGAAGCCGGTGCGGTCGAAATTGACCGACAACTGGCTCATCACCAGGTCCGCGGCGGCCATGTCGCCGGGGATCACCCGGTAATCGTTGCGGGCGCCGCCCTGCCCGAAGGGACGGTCGCCCCGCAGATGCAGGCCGGCGCTCGTCACGAGGGCCACGCGCCGTGTCGACAGGGGCCCGCCGGCGACCCACGGGCTGAGGCCGAACTTCGGCATCACCGGAATTTTCTCGAGCATGTGCTCGCGTTCCCATTCGGGAAGATCGGCGAGTCGCACCATCCTGTTCCCCTCCCGCGCGCGCCGCTCAGGCGGCCGGCCGCGCGCCCTTGATCTGCGTGCGATGCAACAGGCGGCGTTCGCTCTCGTCGAATGCGGTGCGCTTGTGCATCGTGCAGCGATTGTCCCAGATCAGGAGATCGCCGATCTGCCAGGTCTGGAACCAGGCCCGCTCCTGCCGGCCCGCGTGCGCCCACAGCCGGTCCAGCAACGCCTCGCTTTCCTCGAGCGGCAGCCCCATCACGTAGCCGAACGGCCGGCGGCCGAGATACAGGGCCCGCCGCCCGGTCACCGGATGGCGGATGACGATCGAATGCACCGCGCCAGGCGCGTCGCGCGGATCCGTGACCACCGGATAGCCCTTGCGCAGCTCGCCCGCGCTGTTGCGGCTGGCGTCGTGCTTGATCTGCTTGCCCTCGACCGCGCGCCGCAGGTCTTCCGGCAGCGTTTCGTAGGCGTCGTACATGTTCAGAAACCCGGTCTCGCCGCCGCTCTTCGTCACTTCGATGCCGTAGAGCAAGGCGGCCGAAGGGGTCACTTCGTTGTACGACATGTCGGTGTGCCAGACGGCCTCGCCGTAGCCGAGGCTGCCGATGACGGCGCCGCCCACCTTGATGTTCGACATCACCGCCATCTCCGGATAGCCCTCGAGCCAGGGCTTGCCGCTGATGTTCACCGGCGCCTTGTCGAGGTCGCCGAAGCGGCGGCTGAAGCCGAGCAGCTGCTCCTTCGTCAGGGTTTGCCCGCGGAAGCGCAGCACCTGATGCTTCATCCAGGCGTCGAAGATGCGCGCGAACGCCGTTTCGGATAGCGGCTGCGCCAGATCAACGCCTACGATGTCAGCGCCCACATACCTGCCGAGTGGCATAACCGTGATGCCTGTGCCTTCCTGGGCAGGGACGGAAAAGGTGTCTTGAGCTGCAGCCAGCATGGGATCTCCTCGTCTTGATCGGTGGACGAGCATTCTATGCTCAATTATTAATAATTTACAATCCTTGATTTTCAAGCGCGCTGTGGCATCATCCTAGGCAGGCTATCCATCTGATTTAACGGAAAAACCATGTTCGATGCCCAGGTGCTGGCGCAGACACTGCCCGAGAAAATCGCCGCAACCCTGGCCGAACGCATCGTCTCGGGCGAATTCGAGCCCGGCGAACGGCTGGTCGAGGCCACCCTGGCCAAGGCACTGAAGGTCAGCCACGGCCCGATCCGGGATGCGCTGCGCCTGCTGCAAAACGCCGGACTCGTGACGATCCCCCCCTACAAAGGCGCGCACGTCACCGAGTTGTCGGAGCGGGAGATCAGGGAGCTGTACCAGGTGCGGGCTTCGCTCGTCGGCCTGCGCGCGCGCTGGATCGCGGAGGATCCGCAGCGGGAGGATCTGGTTGCCCAGGTGGCCGCGCCCGTGGCGCGGCTATCCGCGCTGGCGGACAAGGAGGGCGGGCAGCAGGAATATGTTGCCGCCGCTCTCGCGGTCAACCGTACGCTGACCGAAAGCCTGACCAACCGCTGGCTGCGCACGACGCTGCAGGCTCTCACCCTGCAGACGAGCCGCTACACGCGTCTCGCCCTCGCCTCGCCCGAACGCCAACGGGAATCCGCGCGCCTGTGGGGAGAACTCATCGCGGCCATCCGGGCCGGCGACGGCGACCGCGCCGAAGCCGTGGCGTCGGCCCTGTCGCTGTCGACGCGGGACGCCGCGCTGAAATCGCTGCGCGAGGCCCGTTCGGCCGAGGCCGCGGGGGTGGAACGCGCGTCTTCCTAGCCGCGCGGCGGCACCGGACTCACTCCGCGCGGATGCCCGCGTCCTGGATCACCTTCGTCCACTTGCGCACTTCCGCCGCCAGGAAGTCCGCGAACTGCCGCGGCGTGCCGCCGGCGGGTTCGATGCCGAGGTCGGCGAAGCGCTGCCGGATGTCGGGCAGCCTGAGGACGGCGTTGATCTCGCGGTTGAGCATGTCGATGATCGCGTCCGGTGTTTTCGCGGGTGCAAGGAAGCCGGACCACTGCACGACTTCGAAGCCGGGGATGCCCGCTTCCGCGATGGTCGGCACCTCGGGCATCAGCGGCGAGCGCGTGAGCGTGCTGACGCCGACCGCGCGCAGCTTGCCGCTCTTCAGGTAGGGCAGCACGGCGTTCGCGGTGACGGTGGCAAGCTGCACCTCGCCGCTCACGATCGCGGTCGCCGCCGGGGAACTGCCCTTGTAAGGCACATGCGTGAGCTGGATGCCCGCCATCGAGCCGAAGTACTCCATGGCGAGATGGCTGCCGGCGCCCACCCCGGACGAACTGAAGTTGAGCTTGCGCGGGTTCGCCTTCGCGTAGGCCAGCAGGTCCTTCAGGTTGTCGGGCAGCGCCGGCTGCGCGACCAGCAGGAAGGGATGCTTGCCGGCGAGCACGATCGGCGAGAAATCCCGCAGGGGGTCGAAGGGTTTCTCGCGCGCGAGGCTCGGCACGGTGGCGATCGCGGCGTTGGTGAACAGCAGGGTGTAGCCGTCGGGCGCGGCGCGCGCCACCGATTGCGAGCCGATGGCGCCGCCCGCGCCCGGACGGCTTTCCACCACGACCGCCTGGCCCCAGGCCTGCGACAGGCGCTGCACGATTACCCGCACCTGCACCTCGCTGCTGCCGCCCGGGGCGAAGGGATCGATCACCAGTATCGTGCGCGCGGGATAGGCTTCCGCAGCCGCTGCCGGTGCCGCACCGCCGGCCGCGGCAGCGGCCGCCA
>JBOIEQ010000114.1:0-13875 GCA_050741255.1 Burkholderiales bacterium
GCGTGCGCGGGGTGGCCGGCGCGTCGCGCGCGACGCGCTACGCCCGGGTCAAGGATTACTTCAAGAAGGCCCACGAGGAACTGTGCGTGCTGGTGCAGGCGGAAACGCGCGAAGCCGTGAAGAACCTCGACGCGATGCTGGACGTGGAGGGCATCGATGGCGTGTTCATCGGCCCCAACGACCTGTCCGCCGACATGGGCCACCTTGGCAACTGGCAGCATCCCGAGGTGTGGAAGGTGATGGAAGACTGCGCCCGACGCATCCGCAAGGCGGGCAAGGCCGCCGGTATCCTCGTTGGCGCGGCGGAGGGCAAGCGCTGCATCGACGCCGGGTTCACCTTCATCGCGGTCGGCGCGGACACGGGGCTGCTCGCGCGCGGCAGCGAGGCACTGGCCGCGCAGTTCAAGTCCTGAGCTTAGCCCTGCGTTGAAACGGTACCTGCTCGCGGCGGCTACCGCCGCCGTGATTCTCGCGGCGCTGGCGCTTGCCTTCACCGCGCCGCCGGCGGGGCTCGACGCGCGCGCCATGCGCGTCGCGGGGCTGGTGCTGTTCACCGTCGGCTTGTGGGCGCTCGGCACGCTGCCCGAGCACCTGACGAGCCTGCTGTTCTTCCTGCTTGCGGCGCTGCTCGCCGTGGCGCCGCCGGGCGTGATTTTCCTGGGTTTCGCGACGGCGACTTTCTGGCTGGTGCTGGGCGGGCTCGTGATCGCCGACGCGGTCCACAAGACCGGGCTGGGCTCGCGCATCGCGGCCCGGCTGTTCGCGCGTTATTCGCATTCGTACGGCGCGCTCGCCGCCGCGGTGATGGTGGCGACAACCGTGCTGACCTTCGTCATGCCCGGCACGGTGGGTCGCATCCTGCTCATGGTGCCGATCGTGATCGGCGCGGCGGAACGCGCCGGGCTCGCGCGCGACAGCCGCGGCACGCTGGGTTTGCTGCTGATCACGATCGTGGGCTGCTACCAGATCGGCATCGGCATCCTGCCGGCCAACGCGCCCAATCTGGTGCTGGTGGGCGTCGCCGAGCAGCTCTACAACGTGCACATCCCGTACGCCAAATGGCTGTGGCTGCAGTTTCCCTTCATGGCCGCCGCCAAATGCGCGCTGCTGGTCTGGCTCGCCTGCCGTTTTTTTGGCGAACCGATCGCCACGGTGACTGCGCCGCCGGAACGCGGACCGATGTCCGCCGGAGAAAAGCGCCTGACTTTTATTCTGCTGGCGGCGCTGGCACTGTGGGCGACGGATTTCCTGCACGGCATCGCCGTCGGCTGGGTGGCGCTGGCGGCGGCGATCGTCATCCTGCTGCCGCGTGTGGGGGTGCTGCCGGCCGCCGCGTTCAACGACATCAAGTTTTCCGCGGCGATCTACATCGCGGCGACCGTGGGTCTCGGCACGGTGGTCGCCGCGTCGGGACTCGCGGAGGCGTTCGGTGCGGCCAGTCGCGCCTGGCTGCCGCTGGCGGATGGCGCGGATTTCGGCAACTTCATGGTGCTCACCACGCTGGGTACCGTCATGGGCATGGTGGGGACCAATCCGGCGCAACCCGCGCTGATGGGGCCGCTCGCCGGGACCCTCGCCGCGGCGGCTGGCTGGGACGTGGAGCAGGTGCTGATGACCATGGCCGTCGGTATCGCCACGATGGTGCTGCCCTACCAGGTACCGCCGGTGGTGGTCGGCCTGCAGGCGGCGGGCATCTCGCTGGCGCGGGCGCTGCGGCTGACCTTGCCGGTGGCGGTGCTGTCGCTGCTGGTGTTCAATCCCCTCAACTACCTGTGGTGGCGGTTGACGGGGTTTCTCTGAGGAAATGGAAAATGGGCAATAGGGAATCGGGGCTTAGAGTAATTAGCGGTTGTCATCCGATTGCCGATTCACCATTTTCGATTCACAACGTTAGCCGGTAAAAGGAATTCTATGATCGACGCCGCCATCGTGGGGCTCGGCCGCTGGGGCCGGAATTTCGTGGAATCGCTGCACGGGCAAAGCGAACGCCTTCGCTTCGTGCGCGGGGTGGACGCCGCGCCGGACAAGGCGCGGGCGTTCACGGAAAAATTCGGATTGCCGCTGGTCGCCGATTACGCGGCGGCGCTTGCGGATCCCGCGCTTCGCGCCTTCGTGCTGTGCACGCCGCATTCGCTGCACCGGCCGCAGGTGGAAGCGGCGGCGCGCGCGGGCAAGCCGGTGTTCTGCGAAAAGCCGCTGGCACTGAACCTGGCGGACGCGCGCGCGATGGTGGATGCCTGTCGCAAGGCGGGCGTGGTGCTCGGCGTCGGCCACAACCGGCGACTGTGGCCGGCGATGCAGGAACTGAAGCGCCTGACGGCGTCGGGCGCGCTCGGTGCGATCCAGCACATCGAAGGCCACTACAGCAACGAACACTCGAACAACACGGCCGGCACGTGGCGCGATTCACCCGCCGAATCGCCCGGTGGGGGCCTGACCGGCGCCGGCCTGCACATCCTCGATGCCTTCGTGAACCTGATCGGAGCGCCAAGGCGCGTGCATGGCTGGTGGCTGACGCGCAAGCCGCCCCCGGTGGCGCGCGACACCGCGATGCTGATGTTCGATTTCCCGAACGACGTGAGCGGTCAGCTGGCCACCGTGCGCGCGACGCCGCACTACTGGCGCGTGCACGTGTTCGGCGACAAGGGTTCGGCCGAGGCGCGCGGCGAGACGGAACTGCTCGTGCATCGGTCGGGCGCGGAACCCGAGCGGTTCACTTACCCGCCGGTCAACGCGCTGCGCCTGCAACTGGAAGCCTTCGCCGATGCGATCGAAGGGCGCGCGCCGTTCCCGGTGTCGCCGGACGACATGCTGGCGACGGTGCGGACGTTCGAGGCGGCGGTGCGGGCGCTGGAGACGAATACGGCGGTGGATTTGCCGGCGGGATGACGGCTACCACCCCGGCAGTTCGCCAAAGGCAAAGCTCAGCCCCAGCGAGAACCGGTTTGCCGACAGCTTGCCATGCAGGCCCCCGGCGCTCACATCGTTCGCGCCCCGCGTTTCGCCGAGGCTCAGGTACTTCCAGCCGGCATCGAGCATCACGCCGGGGCTTAATTGCCATTGCAGCCCCGCCCCGACCTGCCAGGCCAGGTCCGTTTTTGTCGCTCCGAGCGGGTAGGCGGCCGCGTTACAGGCCGCAAGGCTGGTAAAGCAAAAATAGTCACCGTTGCGGTTGCGCGATTGGCCGAGACCCGTTGTCAGGTAGGGATGGACGGCGCCAAACGTGCCGGGCTTGAAGAGAGGTGCGATGTCGAGTGAGGCATTGACCATGAGTTGACGGGTGCTCAGGTCAAACTGTGCAAACCCCGGGCCGTAAGGCGCAATCTGCACCGTGCTGTCAGCCGTTTGATCGTACGAAACATCCAGCCGGAACAGGGGCGAGAACCGATAGCCCAGGGCAAGACCGAGGCCGAAACTGTTGGATTGCGGGTGTTTGGTGCCTTCGGCGGGAAGGCCGGGAAAACCGAACCAGGAAAGGGGCCCACCGGGTACCAGGTTGTCGTCGAGGGCGACCGAACGATTCACCTGATAATTGGCGCTGGCCCGCAGATACATCCCGCTGGTCTGGGCATGGCTGGCCGTTGCGGCACAGAGCAGTCCGGAGGTCATCGAAAGTACAATGGCCGCTGCCGAGGATCCTCGCATCTTCCGTCCTTCTCGACTTGACTGCGGACTGGATGACACGAGTATGGCATAGCGAATCACCGGTCGTCGTGAATGGCCCGGATGGCCTTGGCGGACGACGCACAGTACCGGATCTCACGGAGACAGCGATGGCAGACAAACCCGAAGCACCGACCCCCCGACCCCAGCCCGCCGGCCTCAACATCCGGCTCACCCCGGTCGAGCATTCCGACCAGCCGAAGCTCGCGAACATCACCCGCGTGTCCGGCGCGCCGGGGATGGTGTTCGTGGATTTCGGCTTTCTGGAGCCGGGGACGATGGCGGCGCTGTCGCGCGTGGCTGCGGGCGGCGGCAAGCTGCCGGAAGCGCTGAACGGCAAGCTCGCCGTGCGCGTGGCGCTGGGTTACGACACGCTGGTCCAACTCCACCATCAATTGGGGCAGGCGCTCGCCAGCCTGAAGCCGAAGACGCCGCCCGCCGCCGCGCCGTCGCCCGCGGTCAAGCCCAAGACCCGGCATTGACGCGGCCGGGGCGCCTGTTCGCTGAAGCTTGCGTGACCCGGAAGCAAGGTACTGTGGGGTGACGAGCGTGCCCTGTCGTTCATTCCCGTGCGATCGTGAATGGTCTGACCCTCAAACGCGCTCAGGCAACTGGCTTCGGCGTGTCGTGAATCAGCCGTTTGTTTGCGAGGTGGGAGGCAAAAGGCAAGACCTGGCCCCAAAGGTAAGGAATGAGTGGCAGGCCGCTGACAACCCCGAGGCGGGACGAACGACAGGAGGAGTTGTTCTGATGGAGACGAAAAAGAATGGGGCTCTGTACCTGGGTGTTCGCTGGCCTGGACCCGTACTTGCCTGGAGAGTTACCTTTTTTGCAATAGTAGTAGTGCTTGTGTCGTTTGAGTGTGCATCGTCGGATATGCGAGCGCAACAGCGCGTCACCGTGCCAGACCTCGCTGGTGCACATTTGGACAAGCGCAGATTACTGCTAGGCGTATCAATGCTGGGCGAATCTATAGAGCAAGATATCGAAGTATTGCGCCAGATGACCGGGCACATTTTTGAGCCGAAGCAGACGGAGGGCTCATTGCCAGATGGCGGCAAGCAATATCGATCGTTTGCCCCCTATTTCAAAGCTAGCCCACTGCTAAAGTACGGCCGCTACGAATATCGCATTTATGCTGATGGTCGGTATCGCCCGGCTATGTCGCTGGATTTTAATCAAGAGGCGGTTTGCTATCGCATGGAAGACCTCGAATCCATACTCGGTGCACCTACGCGGGTCAGGTATGCCGCTGAAATCCCGAATAAATTAACGGGACCTAGCCCGATCTGGGCCGCAATATATGAATATCCTTCTGGTGCTTGGTCCGTGTTCTCTTTCGCTACAGCGGTCTGCTCATCCAGTGTTTCTTACTTTTCAATCAAAAAATAGCACGGGGGAAAAATGCCCTTTACTGTTGACTCAGTGAGGATTGGGGTCAGGTCTTGCCTTTTGCTAACCCCAACCGCGGTGGCCCGACACGCACTGCCCCGCAGCTTGCATTCCCCGACACCCTGCATCACGTGACTGCGCGCGATGCCCGCCACTTGACACGGTTTTCCTAGGCGCCGGCTTCCGGACAGCCCGGCACGCGGTCCGGCGCGGGTGTTTGCACCAGCGCCACCTGCTCCCGCAGCCGCACTAGGTGCGGGTCGTGGATGCCGTGCCGCGTCAGGCAGTCCACCGTTTCGAACAGGTATTCCGCGCCGGTGCCGCCGAAGCCGCGGCAGGTGGCGAGCGTGGCGGCCACTTGCGCCTCCGGCAGCTTGCCGGCGTAGTTCGGATGATCGCGTTTGATCGTGAAGGCGAGTGCCGTGACCTCGCCCGCCGCCGTCCGCACCGGTACCCAGCGCGGGCGGTAGGAGCCCATCACCATTTCCCGCCGCCAGATCATGAGCAACTCGTGCGCGAGCTTCGCCGCCGGCACGCGGAAAGCGATGCCCTGGCAGGAACCGCCGCGGTCCAGCGCCAGCACCAGGCCGGGCGCCTCGGGCGAGCCGCGATTGCCGCGCGACCACAGGCAGAAACGGCGGTGGTAGCCGTGGGCGGTGGCCGGTCGGCGTTCCTCGAACTCGAACAGCGGATTCCAGATCAGCGAGCCGTAGCCGAAGACCCAGGCATCGGTGCCGGCGGGGTGCGCGGCGAGCACCTCCTCGAGCGAGCCATGGAAGGCCTCATCCGACAGGATGGGCAGTTCGGGGTGCCGCTCGCGGTAGTTGCGGCGGAAATGGTCGTTTTCGAGCTGCTCGCGGGTCAGGGCCACGGCGGTGGGGGAAGCGTGGGGGTGATGGGTACCATAGGAGGAGCAAAATTCGCGCCCATGTCCATCACAACGCCAGGGCGGCGTCGGGCGTTGACGCCGGGACACGCCTTCACGCGCGTTGCGGCGCGCCGGCGAGCGGCGACAGACTGTTGCCGCGGGCGAACAGCGTGACCAGCAGGTCCAGCACGCAGTAGAAGGCCCCGGCGGCGAGCGGGGGATTGAGCGTGGCGAGCCCGAGCCACGGCGCGCGCTCGACCCAGGTCCAGTTGCCGAGCCAGGTGCCGTAGAGCTCCATCGCCAGCGCCAGCACGAACATCGTGGCGTAGAGCTTGCGGGCGCGGCCGATCACGAGGCACAGCAGGAACAGGGCGAACAACGGCACGCCCAGCGTGTCGCTGCCGGTGACCGCGAGCAGGAGCACGAACGGCGCCGCTACCAGCGGCACCGCCCAGACCATGCGATCGGTCAGGCGTGGGGCGAGCAGGACGCCCAGCATGAACAGCAGGCCGTGCCCGGGCGGCACGAACAGCGGGATGTTGTCCAAGCGGTAGGCGTAGAGACCCCAGGCCAGCGACAGGAAGCACTCGCCGGCGGTGGCGATGACGACACACACGAGCAGGCTCGACCGTTGCGTCGCGGGCACGCCGCGCAGCAGACCCAGGAACACCACCCACGCCACGATGTTTGCCGCGAGTTGCCCCCACGGCTGCACGTGGCGGTCGACCCATAGGCCGGCGACGATGGTGCCGGTGATGAGCGCGATGGCGGTGGGCGTGGAGATCTTCATGGCGCGTGCGCGATCGGGCCTACTCCGGCTTCGCCCCGGACTCCTTGATGACCTTCGCCCACTTTGCCGTTTCGACGCGGACCATGGCGGCGAACTTGTCCGGCGGCAGGAAATTCGCCTCGGCGCCGAGCGCCGCGAAGCGCTCGCGCGCGTCGGCGCTGGCAACGATCTTGCTCAACGCCGCGGTCAGTTTCTCGGTGATGAGCTTGGGCGTGGCGACGGGCGCGAACACGCCGTACCAGGTGACGACCTCGTAGCCGGGGACCGCTTCGGCCACCGTCGGCACGTCGGGCAGGATGGCGAGTCGCTTGTCACTGGAGACGCCCAGCGCCTTCAGCTTGCCCGACTTGACGAAGGGCAGCGTGGACGACACGCCGGTGATCATGAACTGGGTCTGGCCCGCGACGAGGTCGGTCAGCGCCGGACTCGCGCCCTTGTACGGCACGTGCACGATCTGCACGCCGGACATGAGCTTCAGTAGTTCACTCGAGAGATGCGCCGTCGAGCCGCTGCCGGAAGACGCGAAGTTGATGCTTCCCGGCTTGGCCTTGGCCAGCGCGACGAGTTCCTTGACGTTGCCTGCCTGCAGCGACGGGTGCGCGACGAGGATCATCGGACTCGAGGCGACCAGGCCGAGCGGCGCGAGTTCCTTCGCCGGGTCGACGGCCAGCTTCGGATACAGGCTGGGGTTGATGGCGTTGGTGCCGTTCGCGCCCATCAGCAGCGTGTAGCCGTCCGGCGCGCTCCTGGCCACGATCTCGACCGCGATGTTCCCGCCGCCGCCGGCGCGATTGTCCACGATCACCTGCTGGCCGAAGGCCTCGGTCAGCTTCAGTGCGACGATGCGGCCGCTGATGTCCACCGGTCCGCCGGGAGAATAGGGGATGAGCAGGCGAATCGGCCTGCTCGGGTAGTCTTGGGCCTGTGCTGTCGCCGCGCACAGCGCCAACAATGGGATTAGGGATTTTGGGTTAGGGATTCGTAACTTGAAAGTCGTGTTCATGCGTGGCTTCTCCATCGGTTTCAAATCTCTAATCCCCAATCCCGAATCCCGCTTTCGGGCACTCACCCGCGATTGTCCCTGAATTTGTACCAGTGATATGCCGCCGCCTGCGGAATGCGGATCAGGCGGTGCAGCGGGAAGCGCGCGAGCGGTGACGCGTTGGGCGGAATCACGTTCTCGCGGCCTTGGCCGCCGTCAGCGATGCGGTCGGCGATCAGCTTGCCGGCATAAAGACTGTAGGACACCCCGCTGCCCTGATAGCCCAGCGCGTAGTGGGCGGTGGCATCGTCCTCGGCGTGGTACACGTGCGGCAGGAAGTCGCGCGTGAGGCATACCCAGCCGTGCCAGTCGTAGTCCACCGTGAGGTTCTCCAGCCCCGGCAGTTTCGCCCGCAGCTCGGCCAGCAGGTAGTCGCGCTGGTTCGCATTGCGGGCGGGCTCGTCGGAGATGAGGCCGCGCCCGCCGAACATGATGCGGTTGTCCGGCAGCCGCCGCCAGTAGTACAGCAGTTTGCGCGCGTCGGTCAGTACATGGCCGGTGACGAAGTTGGTCGCGCGGGTTTCCTCCGCGGTGAGCGGGCGCGTCACGATGATGTGCGACAGCACGGGGAACAGGGTGGCGTTCACCGCGCCGTGCAGGTGGTCAGGCGTGTAGCCATTGGTCGCCAGCACGACCTGTTTCGCGTGCACGGCGCCGGCGGGCGTCGTCAGCACGTGCTCGGCGCCGCGCTTCTCCCAGCGCGAGACGGGGCTTGCGCCGTGCACGCGGGCGCCGTGCGCGCGCGCCATGCGGAGCACGCCGAGCGCGAGCTTCAGCGGATGCACTGCGAGTGCGTCGGGGATGCGCATAGCACCGTGCGACTGTGTGCCGCCGATATGTTCGTGCTGCACTTCCTCCGCGGTCAGGAACTCCGCGGGGTACTCGAACTCGCGCTGCAGCAATTCGGCTTCCTCGCGCAGCCCCGCGGCACGTCCCGGGCGGTGCGCGATCTTGAGATGGCCGGCTTCGCTGTGGTCGCAGGCGATCGCGCCGTCGCGGATCATGGTGCGCACGTTCTGGAGCGAAGCCATTGTTTCGCCGAACGCGCGCTTCGCCATGTCACGGCCCCACTGCTCGATCATCTGCGCGCCGGTATAGCGCCCGAGCGCCATGCGCGCGAACCCGCCGTTGCGGCCGCTGCAGCCCCAGCCCGGGCGATTCGCTTCGAGCACAGTGGCCTGCACGCCGTGGCGGGCGAGGTGGTACGCGCAGGACAGCCCGGTGTAGCCGCCGCCGATGATCGCGACCTCCGTGTCGATGCGCGCAGGCGCGGGGCCGTCGTCCGGCGGTGGTGTCCCCGCGGTCGCGGCCCAATAGGAACCCGGATAGTCGAGTCCCGTGCCGGGGCCGGAAGCGAAGAGCGGATCGTAGGGCATGGGGTTAAAGGCGGGATTTGAGATTGGGGATTCGGGATTGGAAGTCAAAATCGCGCTGCGCTGATTCGTGCCGGTGGGTTTCCAATCCCCAATCTCGAATCCCTAATCCCGTGTTCAAGGCGTCAGCCCCAGCCGTTCGACCACCAGCTTCTGTTCGTCGAACACCGCGCGGGCGTACTTGGCGTACTCCTCGCTCGATTTGTAATTTGCTTCCATGCCGTAGCGATCCACGGCCTCGACGAAGGCCGGTTCCGCCATCGCCTTGCGGAATCCATCGTGCAGAATCCTGATCAGTTTGGGATCCATGCCCTTGGGGCCGGCGATACCCCAGGGCGCGGCGGAGGCGAACCCGTAGACCTCCCGCAACGTTGGCACGTTCGGCACTTTGTTCGTCGGTTTTTCGCCCCAGGTAATCAGCGGTCGGAAGCTGCCGGCCTTGATCATTTCCCACGGCGGCGTACCGGCGTAGGCCTGCACTTCGCCGCTTTTCAGCGCGGTCAGCATCTCGACCGTGCCCTTGTACGGGACCTGCACCCAGTCGACGCCTTCCTTCTGCGCAATGGTGTCCATCGTGATGTGCAGATCGGAACCGATGCCAGGGCTGGCGTAACTGATCTTGCCGGGATTGGCCTTGGCGTAGGCGACGAATTCCTTCCAGGTTTTCCAGGGGGCATCAGCGCGCACTGACACGCCGAAGACATAGCCCGCGATGTTGATGATCCAACTCATGTCGGTCGGCGGGTTGAAGCCGGACTTGGCGATATGAGGCTGGCGGAACACGCCGGTCGGGATGAGCGCGAGGGTATAGCCGTCCGGCCTGGACCCGGCGGCCTGCTGCGCCGCGATGACGCCGCTCGCCCCCGGCTTGTTCTCGACGATCACACGCTTGCCGAAGATTTTCGCCGCGCCGTCCGCCAGCGTGCGCAGCGCGACGTCCGTGGTGCCGCCGGCCGTGAACGGACAGAACACCGTGATCGGGCGGTCGGGGAAACCTTCCACCTGCGCGCGGGCAAAGGGAGACAGAGCCAGCGCCGCGGGAGCGAGTATCAGCACGCGGCGGCGGGAAGAGAAACGGTTCACGGGCGACTCCTGCGGGTTCTGTGAGGGCGGGGATGGACGATCATCCAACTCGAAGCAAAAACGAAGCCAGGATCAGCGTCCCTTGAACCGCGGCTGGCGCTTCTCCTTGAAGCTCGCCACGCCTTCCTTCGCGTCCTCGCTGGCGCGCACGCGCTGGATGGCGAGCCGGCCGCGGGCGACGAGTTCGGAGGGGCCCTTGGGGATGACCTGGCCGACGAAGTCGCGCAGCAGCGCGGTCACCAGCGGTGCATTGTCCGCGAGCTTGCGCGCATAGTCGTGCGCGGCGGTCATCAGCTCCGCAGATGGCGTCACACGGTTGACTAGCCCGGCTTCGTACATGCGTTGCGCGGACAGGGCGTTGCCCACCAGCATCAGCTCCATCGCGAGCTTGTGCGGGATGCGGGCGGCGAGACCGGCGATGAGTGCGCCGGTAGTGCCGATCTTGCCTTCGGGGAACATGAATTTCGCGTCGGCGGCGGCCACGCACAGGTCGGCCATCTCGACCATCACGACCCCGCCGCCCACCACCCACCCGGACACCGCCGCGATCAGGGGTTTTTCCAGCGCCACGCCGACGTTGGGGATGCAGGCCGGAAAATCCTCGGCCGGACCCTTGACGTCGAGGCCGACGCAGAAATCCTTGCCCGCATGCGTCAGGATGGCCACGCGGTCATCCGACGCATTGAGCCGTTCCCACGCCGCGCGCAGTCCGAGCGCGATGTCGTTGTTGATCGCGTTGCGCTTGTCCGGACGGTTCAGCGTGATGACGGCGACACCGTCGGTGGATTGGTAGGTGACGGCATTGTTCATGGTTCGCCTTCGTTCAGGACAGTGTGGCGCGGGCGTCGAGGGCGACGGCGCCCTCCCCGCGGGTTTTGACCAGCAAGGGGTTGATGTCGAGTTCGACCAGTCTCGGTCCCAGCGCCGCTGCCAGGTGGCTCACGCGCACGACGGCATCGACCAGTGCATCGACGTCCGCAGGTGGGCGCCCGCGCACCCCCTGCAGCAGTTTCCATGCGCGCAGCCGTTCGAGCATCGCGCGCGTTTCGGCCGGCGTGACGGGCGCCAGCGCGGTCTGTACATCGGCGAGGAGTTCCACCAGCACGCCGCCGGCCCCGATGAGGACCAGCGGGCCGAACTGCGCGTCGTATTTCGCGCCGACGATCATCTCGACACCGGCACCCGCCATCGGGGCGACCAGGCAGCCTTCGATTGCAGCGCAGGGAACCGCGCCGGCGACGGCGGTGGCGATCGCGGACCACGCGGCCCGCACGGCGGCCTCGCTCGCGAGACCGAGTTTGACGGCGCCGGCGTCGCTCTTGTGCACGAGCGCGCGACAGACGCCTTTCATGGCCACCGGATAGCCAATCGCTTGTGCGGCAGCCACCGCCTCATCGGGCGTTGAGGCCACGGTTTCGGCGAGCAGCGGGATGCCGGCTGCGGCAATCAGCGCCTTGGCCTGGGGCTCCGTCAGCGCACCCGCACCCGTTGTCGCGGCAGCGCCGCGCGCCGCGCTGAAGCCGGTGGGGGTGCGCACCTGTTCGATCGGCGTCCGCAAGGCAGCGGCATATTCGGTCGCGGCGCGAATGACGCGCAGCGTGTCGTCGATGCGGTTCGTAAACGGGCAGCCGATGTCGCGCAGCGACTGGCGCGCCCCGTCCACCAGCGAGCCGGGTGTGAACAGCAGCGCGGTTGGCGTTTTCCGCTCGAGCGCGCGCTGGCCCCAGGCGCGAACCTTGTCTTCGAGTTGCGGTGTGGTCGCGACGACCGGTAGCACGACGCCGACGTCGGGATCATCCGCGAGCCAGTCGTAGGCGTCCTGCGCCGAGCGCAGGCCGAGATCGCGCGCGAGGCCGCCGATGTCGAGCGGATTGACCGGGCGGTTGTCCGGAATGTAGGTGGCGAGCTTCGCGCGGGTCGCGGTGCTGAGATCGGCCAGCCGCAAGCCGGAGGCTGCGATGCGATCCGCGGTGACCGCCATGGTGCCGCCCGATCCCGAGAACACGGCGATGCCGTCGGTGCGGGGTGGGCCGAAGGCGGTCAGGAAGTGCGCGCACTGCACCATGCTTTCGGGGTCGTCCAGCAGGATGACGGCGTGTTTGCGGCAGGCGGCTTCCCAGGCCGCGTGCGAGCCGGCGAGGCTCGCCGTATGCGATTGCGTGATGCGGCTTGCCACCTCGCTGCGGCCGGCCTTGACCGCGATGATCGGCTTGCCGGCGAACCGCGCGCGTTCCGCCAGCGCGAGAAAACGGCGCCCGTCCTTGAGCCCTTCTATATAGGCGCAGATTGCCCGCGTCTGCGGGTCTTCGATCATATAGTCGATGAAATCGCAGACTTCCAGGTCGGCCTGATTGCCGACCGTCACGCACACGCTGAAGCCGGTGCCGAGATCCTGCGCGTGCGAAATCACGGAGGCCATCAGCGAGCCGCTCTGGCTGACCAGGCCGATCGGGCCGCTCGGCATCGGATCGGCGGCCAGCGCGATGGAGGAGGTCAGGGGGAGACGCAGGCGCGGATTGATGAAGCCGAGACAGTTGGGACCGATCAGCCGCATGCCGTAGCGGCGGGCGATGCCGACGATTTCCGTCTCGCGTGCCGCCCCGGCCGCGCCGGCCTCCGCAAAATCGGCCGTCAGCACGACGCAACAGCGCACGCCCGCCCGCCCGCACTCCTCGATGACGCCCGGCAGGATATCAACCGGCAGGGCCACCAGGGCCACGTCAATTTTTTCGGGGCTGGCCGCAACGTTTGGCACGGCTGGGACGCCGAACACCGCGCTTTGGCCTGGATTCACCGGCACCACGCGCCCCTGAAACCCGTGACGCAGCAGGAAATTCATGACCCTGCCGCCGAATTTTCCCGTGTTTTCCGAAGCCCCGAGCACCGCGACTGCTCGCGGGTTCAGGATGGGCGTCAGTGGGTGCGGGGCAGAGGACATGGCGGCGGCGGAGCGCCCGATTCTAGCGGGGCGGTTACCGAGCCATTGAGCCGGCGCGCGGGAGATTTACTTAATTAATAAATACAGTTACTTACAAATCCTGGTGCACTGCAGGCACTGGTGCGGGGCAGTGATTGGCTAAAGGTCCGGTCGCGATGTCTTTAGTAAGTGTGCGCAAACTATTCGGTAATGCGCCCACGATGATGAGCGATTCCGGTGCGACAAACCCGCGTCAAAACGGGACCTTGCTGCAGCCCTGCCATGGTTGCCGCGACAGACCGCAAAATTCGCGCCAACTGTTTGACAGACTTGGGATAAACCAAGATAATGGTTGGTTTCGCTGGAGGGGTTCCCGAGCGGTCAAAGGGAGCAGACTGTAAATCTGCCGGCTCTGCCTTCGAAGGTTCGAATCCTTCCCCCTCCACCACGATACACAACGAGGGTGGTGGACGGACGGGTCGGCTGAGCGGCGGTAGTTTAATGGTAGAACCTCAGCCTTCCAAGCTGATGACGCGGGTTCGATTCCCGCTCGCCGCTCCAACCGCTGAGCAGGATGCATGAGCGGAATTATTTAGTACACGGGATACAGGTTTCGCCCATGTAGCTCAGTGGTAGAGCACTCCCTTGGTAAGGGAGAGGTCGCGTGTTCAATCCACGCCATGGGCACCAGCAGGTAAGCCGGTAAGCCGGTAAGCAGGGCAGTGCCACAGAGTGTCAGAGTGTGTA
>JBOIEQ010000115.1:0-13862 GCA_050741255.1 Burkholderiales bacterium
CGCCTGCGCAGCCGGCGGGGGGGCAAGAGGCGCCCCCTGCGGCGGCGTAACGGCGACGGGCGCACCGGGCTGCGGCGCGGCGCCGGGAATGGCCGGCGGATCGATCAGTACGGTGTATTCACGGACCAGGCGGCCCGAACCCCAGGTCAGTTCGACCAGCAGGTCGAGGAAAGGCTCGTTGACGATGCGACTCGAGGACAGCCGGATGTAGTACTGGCCGTTCGCCCGGCGTTCAATGGCCAGGCGTGCACCGGCCAGTGCGGGACTGAAGGTGATGTTGGCCGCACGAAACGCCTCCGGCGACGCAAGGCGTGCCGTGAGGCTGGGAATTTCTTCTTTCTGGACGGCAACCAGCTCGATCTCGGCGGCCAGCGGCTGGCCGAGAGAGGACAGGATGGTGATTTTGCCGAGGCCGGCGGCCTCCGCAATGCCAGCGCCCCACGGCATCAGCAGCGCTGCAACCGCCGCCAATGACCCCATTTTTAACGTGAACAGGCGCACCAAGCCCCCTTGCCGGTTTTTATAGATATTCAAACTAACATCAAATAGTTAGGCTTGCAAGGTGACACTTCCCCTTATGTTCCGCGCCTAAGCCTAGCAAAAAAAGCAATTTAGGTAACCAAAATCACAAGGGTAAGGCCAGAAAAGCTGTCAACAGAGGAGATTTTTGCAACAGTCCGGGCCCGTTGCAACCCCGACAGGTCCCTAACGGGTGCCGACTAACGCTCCACCAGCAGCCGTAGCATGCGGCGCAGGGGCTCGGCCGCGCCCCACAGGAGCTGGTCGCCCACCGTGAAGGCGGAGAGGTATTGCCCTCCCATCTGCAGCTTGCGCAGCCGCCCGACCGGGATATGCATGCGACCGCTCACTGCGGCCGGCGTGAGTTCCCGCATGGAGCGCTCGCGGTCGTTGGGAATCACCCGCGCCCAAGGGTTGGCCTTGGCCAGCATGTCGGCGATCTCGTCCAGAGGCACGTCTTTCCGGAGCTTGATCGTCAGCCCCTGGCTATGGCAACGCATGGCGCCGATCCGGACGCACAGGCTGTCCACCGGGATGGCGGCCGGGGTAAACCCCGGGCCGCGGCCGAGGATCTTGTTGGTTTCGGCGCCGCCCTTCCATTCCTCAAGCGACATGCCGTCGCCCAGGTCCTTGTCGATCCAGGGGATGAGGTTGCCGGCGAGCGGCACGCCGCCGAAATTGTCCATCGGCAGGGAGCCGTCAGTCTGCTTCGCCAGCACCTTGCGGTCGATGTCGAGGATCGCGGAGGCCGGATCCGCGAGCAGGTCTTTCACCTCGGCATGGACCAGGCCGAACTGGGTCAGCAGTTCGCGCATGTGCTGCGCGCCGCCGCCGGACGCCGCCTGGTAGGTCATGCACGTCATCCATTCGACGAGGTCGTGCTGGAACAACCCGTGCAGGCCCATCAGCATGCAGCTCACCGTGCAGTTGCCGCCGGCGTAGTTGCGGATGCCCTTGGCCAGCGCGGCCTGGATCACGCCCATGTTCACCGGGTCGAGCACGATGACGGCGTCGTCCTTCATGCGCAGCGTTTTGGCGGCGTCGATCCAGTAGCCCTTCCAGCCCGCCGCGCGCAGGCGCGGGTAGACCGCGGTCGTGTAGTCGCTGCCCTGGCAGGTCAGCACCACGTCCATCTGCCTGAGGTCGTCGATGCTGTTGGCGTCGCGCAGCGGCTGCGCTTCCTTGCCGACGAAGGGGCCCATCGCGCCGACCTGCGAAGTCGAGAAGAACACCGGCTCGATCAGGGCGAAGTCCTGCTCCGCATGCATGCGCTGCATGAGCACCGACCCCACCATCCCGCGCCAGCCGACCAGTCCTACACGCATCATGATTGCCGTCCTCGTAAACCCGTTTAACGCCGCCGGCGCCTCCGCGCTGACCGGCTGTTGTCCCTATTCCGCCAGGGCCGCCACCACGGCATCACCCATCGCCGCCGTGCCGACCTTCGTAGCACCCGGCTCGTCGATGTCGGGTGTGCGGTAGCCCTGCTTCAGCACCCGTTTCACCGCCTCTTCCACCCGCGTCGCGGCGTCCGCCAGGCCGAAGGTGTAGCGCAGCATCATCGCGCCCGACAGGATCGTCGCCAGCGGATTCGCCACGCCCTTGCCGGCGATGTCCGGCGCCGAGCCGTGGATCGGCTCGTAGAGCCCCTTGTTGTTCACATCGAGCGAGGCCGACGGCAGCATGCCGATCGAACCGGTCAGCATCGACGCCTCGTCGGACAGGATGTCGCCGAACATGTTGCCCGTCACGATCACGTCGAACTGCTTGGGCCGGCGCACGAGTTGCATGGCGGCGTTGTCCACGTACATGTGGCTGAGTTCGACCTGCGGGTAGCGCTTCGCGACGTCGAGCACGATCTCGCGCCAGAAACGGCTCGTCTCCAGCACGTTCTCCTTGTCCACCGAGCACAGCCGCTTGCCGCGCTTGAGCGCGGCCTGGAACCCGACTTCCGCGATGCGGCGGATCTCCGGCTCCGAATACAGCATGGTGTCGTAGCCTTCGCGTTCGCCGCGCGCGTTGTCGCGCCGGCCGCGCGGCTCGCCGAAATAGATGTCGCCGGTCAGTTCGCGGATGATCAGGAGGTCGAGGCCCGCCACCAGTTCCGGCTTCAGCGATGAAGCCCCGGCGAGTTCTTCGAACAACAGCGCGGGGCGCAGGTTCGCGAACAGCCCCAACTCCTTGCGGATGCGCAGGATGCCCTGCTCCGGCCGCTGCGGGCGCGGCAGCGCGTCGTATTTCGGGCCGCCGACCGCGCCGGCGATCACGGCGTCCGCCGCACGGGCGAGCTTCAGCGTCGGCTCCGGCAGCGGGTCGCCGTGCGCGTCGAAGCCGGCGCCACCGAAGGGCGCCTGCTCGAGTTCGAGCTTCAAGCCGTCACGGCGCAGGCACTCGAACACCTTCACCGCTTCGGCGGTGATTTCCGGACCGATCCCGTCGCCGGGCAGTACTGCAATTTTCATCATTTCTCCGTGAGGCGTAAGGCGACAGGCGTGAGGCGTAACCCCCGCGCCACGGCCACACCTGTCGATCGCGTCCCTGGCCTCTCGCCGCTCGCCTCTCGCCTCACGTGAACAACCACGGCTGCGCCTGCTGGTGGCGCCCCTCGAACGCCCGGATCTTGTCGGCATGCTCCAGCGTCAGGCCGATTTCGTCGAGGCCGTTCAGCAGGCAATGCTTGCGGAACGCGTCGATCTCGAACTTGAGCACCTTCCCCGACGGCGTGGTCACGCTTTGCTGTTCGAGGTCCACCGCAAGCTGGTAGCCCGGCTTGCCTTCGACCTCCTTGAAGAGCGCATCGACCACGTCCGCCGGCAGCGTGATGAGCAGGAGACCGTTCTTGAAGCTGTTGTTGTAGAAGATGTCCGCGAAACTCGGCGCGATCACCGCCTGATAGCCATCCTGCAGCAGGGCCCACGGCGCGTGCTCGCGCGAGGAGCCGCAACCGAAATTCTCGCGCGCGAGCAGCACCGTCGCGCCGCGGTAGCGAGGCTGGTTCAGAATGAAATCCGGATTGAGCGGCCGGCCGGTGTTGTCCTGCCCCGGCTCGCCGCGATCGAGATAGCGCCATTCGTCGAACAGGTTGGGGCCGAAACCCGACCGCTGGATCGATTTCAGGAATTGCTTGGGGATGATCGCGTCGGTGTCGACGTTGGCGCGGTCGAGCGGCGCCACGAGACCTTCGCGTCGTATGAATTTATCCATGGGTCAATTGCTCGATTTGCGCTGAATGGACTCGCCGACCTTCTCGACGTCCTTGCCGAAGCCGTGCACGGTATTGCAGCCTGCCGCCACGACCGCCATCGCGACCAGCCCGAGCAACCCTGTCAGTTTGCGCATGATCGACACCTAGGCGAGCTCACGAACGTCGACGAAATGACCCGTCACCGCGGCTGCCGCCGCCATCGCCGGGCTCACCAGATGCGTGCGCCCGCGCGGGCCCTGCCGCCCCTCGAAGTTGCGGTTGGAAGTGGACGCGCAGCGCTCCTCGGGCTTCAACTGGTCTTCGTTCATGCCAAGGCACATCGAGCAACCCGGTTCGCGCCATTCGAATCCGGCCTCGAGGAAGATCTTGTCGAGCCCTTCGAGTTCCGCCTGCGCCTTCACCGGTCCCGAACCCGGCACCACCAGCGCCTGCTTGATGGACGGCGCGACGTGACGCCCCTTCGCGACCTGCGCGGCGGCGCGCAGGTCTTCGATGCGCGAATTGGTGCACGACCCGATGAACACGATGTCGGGCTTGATCTCAGTCATCGGCGTGTTCGCCGTGAGACCCATGTAGGCCAGCGCGCGCTCGATGCCCTCGCGCTTGGTCGGGTTCTTCTCCTGCGCCGGGTCCGGCACCTTGCCGTCGACGGTCGTGACCATTTCCGGCGAGGTGCCCCAGGTCACCTGCGGCTTGATGCTGGCCGCATCAAGCTCGACGACCTTGTCGAACACCGCGCCCTCGTCACTCTTCAGCGTGCGCCAGTACGCTTCGGCCGCATCCCACTGCGCGCCCTTGGGCGCGAAATCGCGGCCCTTCACGTAGGCGATCGTCTTGTCGTCCACGGCGACCATGCCGGCGCGGGCGCCCGCCTCGATCGTCATGTTGCACATGGTCATGCGGCCTTCCATCGACAGGCCGCGCACGGCGCTGCCCGCGAACTCGATCGCGTAGCCGGTGCCGCCGGCGGTGCCGATCCTGCCGATGATGGCGAGAATGACGTCCTTCGCGGTAACACCGAAGCCGAGTTCGCCTTCCACGCGGACCTGCATGGCTTTCGATTTCTTCGTGACCAGGCACTGCGTCGCGAGCACGTGCTCGACCTCGCTGGTGCCGATGCCGAAGGCCAGCGCGCCGAGTGCGCCGTGCGTGCTGGTATGCGAGTCGCCGCAGACGACCGTCATGCCCGGCAACGAGGCACCGCTCTCCGGCCCGATGACATGCACGATGCCCTGCCGCTTGTCGAGGAAGGGGAAGTACACCTTCGCCCCGAACTCGCCCATGTTCTTGTCCAGCGTCTCGACCTGCAGGCGCGACACCTGATCGGTGATGCCGTCGAGGCCGCGCTCCCAGCCGCGCGTGGGCGTGTTGTGGTCGGCGGTCGCGACCACGGACCCCACCCGCCACTGCTTGCGGCCGGCGAGTTTCAGGCCTTCATAGGCCTGCGGACTCGTCACTTCATGCACGAGATGGCGGTCGATGTAGATCAGCGCGGTGCCGTCGGCATCCTCGTGGACGAAGTGGCTGTCCCACAATTTCTGGTAGAGCGTGCGAGCGCCCATGAAAAACCCTTGTAAGCCGTTGGAAACGCGGGATTATCCCACAAATCGGCGGCGTTCCGGCCGCCGCGTTACCGGCTTAGACGCGGGAACGCGCCGCGAGTGCCGCCCCGCCCAGTGCGGCGCAGCCTGCTGCCAGGCTGAAGGTGCCCACCGGGCCCAGCCACTCCCAGAGCACACCACTCCCGAGCGCGCCCAGCGTGCCGCCGACGCCGAAGGTCAGGCTGGAATACACGGCCTGCCCGCGCGCCTGCTGGCGGCCCGCGATCAGGCGCTGCACCAGCCCCAGCGCGGATGCATGGAAAGTGCCGAAGGTCGCGGCATGCAGCAGTTGTGCGAGGAGGAGGAGCGGCAGGTGCTGCGCGCCCCACGCGATCAGCAGGAAGCGCACCACTGCCAGCGCGAAACTCACGAGCAGGATGGTCCGCAGCGTGAACGCCCGCGTCAGTTGCGGCATGACCAGGAAGATCACGATCTCGGCCGCCACGCCCAGCGCCCACAGCGCGCCCACCGCGGCCTTCGAGTAGCCGAGTTCGACCAGATAGATCGAAAAGAAGGTGTAGTACGGGCCGTGCGCCATCGCCATCAGCGCGCAGGCCACAAACAGCACGATCACGTCGGGGTCGCGCAGTCGCGCGAGGAGCGGGGTTTCGTCGTGCGGGCCGGCCGCCACCGGTGCTTCCGGCACGCGCCACAGGAAGACGAGCATGGTCGCCATCAGTGCGGCGATGATCGCCGGCAGCGCGGTGACGGGAATGTGGTCCAGCGCGGCGCCGATCCCGCCGACGGCCGCGATGAACCCGATGGAGCCCCACACCCGCACGCGCCCGTAGCGCCCGAAATGCGTACCCAGATGCCCCAGCGTCGTCACTTCGGCGATCGGCAGCGCGGCGCTCCAGAAATAACTCATGGCCGCGACCGTGACGACCACCAGCACGAGATGATCGCCGGCGAGGATGGGCAGGAAGGCCGCGGTGCCGGCAAAGCCCGCCCAGCGGGCCACCACGATCCGCGTGCCGCGCCGGTCCGCAAGCCCGGCCCAGTATTGCGCGGCGAAGATGCGCATCACCTGCGGCAGCGCCAGCACCGCGCCGATCGCCGCCGCGCTAAGGCCGATGCCGTTCAGATAGAGGGAAAAGTACGGCGCGAACGCGCCGAGATAGGCGAAATAGAAGAAATAGAAGCCGGCAAGTGGCCAATAGGGAAAACCGTGAATACGGGCAGCCGTCATTTACGCAACGCGTACCGCGTTCGGCGCCGGGCGCAACGGCGCCCGCTCAGGCTTCGTCTGGATCCGGATTGTCGGCCGCGGCGGCGGTCGCGAGCCGCGCCACCACATCGGCCGGCGCCTGCGCGGCGATCTTCGGCGTACCGGTCACGACGTCCGCGTTCTGCGCGCGGTGGCGCAGCGCGTGGTCCATCAGCGCCAGCGCCAGCATCGCCTCGCAGATCGGCGTCGCGCGGATGCCGACGCAGGGATCATGGCGGCCGGTGGTGGAAATGGTGGTCGCCTGCCCCGCCTTGTCCACGGTGCGGCGTGCCAGCCGGATGCTGGAGGTCGGCTTCACGGCGACGTTCACCACGATGTCCTGCCCCGAGGAAATGCCGCCGAGGATGCCGCCCGCGTGGTTCGTGAGGAAACCTTCCGGCGCCATCTGGTCGGAATGTTCCGTGCCTTTCTGCGTGACCGCCGCGAAGCCCGCGCCGATCTCGACGCCTTTGACGGCGTTGATGCTCATCATGTTGTACGCGATGTCGGCGTCGAGCTTGTCGTAGACCGGCTCGCCCCAGCCCACCGGCACGCCCGTCGCGACGGTGCGGATCAGCGCGCCGACCGAATCACCCGACTTGCGCAGGCGGTCCATGAACGCTTCCAGTTCGGGCACCACGTCGGGATCGGCGGAAAAGAACGGGTTCTCGCCGACCGCATCCCAGGTTTTAAAGCCCAGCTTCACCGGCCCGAGCTGCGCCATGTGGCCGCGGACCGCGATGCCGAATTGTTCGTGCAGCCATTTCTTCGCGATCGCCCCCGCCGCCACGCGCACGGCGGTCTCGCGCGCCGACTGCCGCCCGCCGCCCCGGTAGTCACGGATGCCGTATTTCTGCCAGTAGGTGTAGTCCGCGTGCCCCGGGCGGAACATCTCCGCGATCTTGGAGTAGTCCTTGCTGCGCGCATCGACGTTGCGGATCAGCAGCCCGATGGGCGAGCCGGTCGTGCGGCCCTCGAACACGCCGGAGAGGATTTCCACCTTGTCCTCTTCCTTGCGCTGCGTGACATGGCGCGAGGTGCCGGGCTTGCGGCGGTCCAACTCCCGCTGGATGTCGGCTTCCGTCAGCGCGAGCCCCGGCGGGCAGCCGTCCACCACGCAGCCGATCGCCGGCCCGTGGCTTTCGCCGAAGGAAGTTACGCAGAAAAGCTTGCCGAGGGTGTTGCCGGACATGGAGGCACCAGGAATGCAGGGCCTAGAGCGCCTGACAGAATGAAACGCACGTGCGCTGGCACGGGTTTGGCTCAGGGCAAGGCATCTGCCGCCGGCCGTATTCGAATACGGTCAAGGCAGATAACGACGCCATGGGCCAAACTCGCGCCAGCCCGGAGGGTTACGGCCAGAATCGTCGCTCACTTTGTCGCCCTCCGGGGACCGTATTGACATACGCTCCCCATCGGGCTTCGCGTGCCCGACAATTCTGGCCGTAACGCACGCGTGTTTCATTCTGTCAGGCGCTCTGGGTTTATAGTCGGGAAATTGGCTCGAGTTTAACATGCGCCTGCGTGCAACCCGGCCCGCCATGAACGCCAGCAAACCCCGCAAACCACCGCCACCGCCCGCTGCGCCCCCGCCAGGAAAAGTCGCGGGCAAGGTGGCGAACAAACTCGCGCAAAAGCAATCGCGCTGGCAGCGTGTCGCGCGCTACGGGTGGGACAAACGGCGCGGCTGATCAGCCGGGCGGTGGCGGCTTGCTCAATTGCCGCGACAAACGCCACGCCATCACCCCGAGCACGAGCACGCCCAATACCAGCGCGCCCCACAAACTCCAGCGCTTCCAGTCGATCGCCGCCTCGCGCCGCGCCTCGCCGCCGAGCGCTTGCTGCGTGCCACCCTGCAGCGCCCGCACGTTGACGACCTGCTCGGGCGACACTTGTGTCGCCGTGGTGCGGATCGTCTGCGCGGCCTCTTCCGTGTAGCCGGGTATCAGCGTGTCGATTGCGTAAGCCGCGGGCTGCGCCTCGCGGTTGCCATAGGCAAGCTGGAACGGCGGCGCACCGCGCGCGGCGAACACCAGCCGCTGCGGCACCCACCCGGCCTGCAGCCGCGGCAGACCCTCGCCCAGCCCGCCGCCGCGGGCGTCCACCCGCAACAGCCAGTAGCGGTCGGTGGTCGCGGCCAGGCTCAGTTCGGGACTCGTGATCTCGGCACCCGCCTGGCGCAGGCGGTAGACGACACCGCGCGTGACGGGCCGCCATGGCTGGTCGACCTTATCCCGCGCGAGCAACTCCACCTGCACGACGGTATTGGGCTGCGGCAACTCGAAGCGCGCGCGGTCCGCCGGGAAACGCCCGCCGAGATCGAACACATATTCGCCGGGCTTGTCGCCTGGCCCCGCGTTCACCGCGAGCCATTCGCGTGCGAGCGCCACCTCGTGTCCCGCCGGCTCGCCGCGTACCGCGGTCAGCACGGGCGGCCTGCGGCCCGCCTCTGCCCCGACCCATGACAGCCGCAGGTATTTCGCCTTCTGCCTGGGCAGTTCCAGGCGCTTTTGCTCCAGCCGCTGTCCGCCCGCTTCCAGACTGACCAACGGCGCCGCCGCCACCAGCGTGCGCCACTGCGCCAGATCGTCGCCCGCCTCCACGCGCAGGCGTCCGGCGAAACCGTCCGGCATCGGCGCCCAATCCAGATCGAGCGCGCGCAGCGGCCGGCTGAGCGCCGTGAGATCGACGATGTACCCCACGACCTGCTGCGCCGACGATCCCGGCTTGCCGCCGGCGACGACGTCCACGCCCGTCGCGCCGCCCGCGCGCTGACGCACGCGCACCGTCAGGCCCTCCACCGCGGTGCCGGCGGCGGCTTTGAGCGGAAACAGCGGGAGAACCACGGCAGGCGACGTCTCTGTGCCCGTGACCCGGCGCGGCCGCCACGCGTAGGGCACCACTTCGCCGGCGCCGTTGAACACGCGCACGTCGGCAAGGTCGGCGCGCGCCACGCCCCGGTAGGCCGCCGCGGGCAGCGTGACTTCGTAGAGCGCCTCGCTGCCGTCGGCGTCGAGCGCCCAGCCGTAGGCGAAATCGCGCGGCTTCTCAGCGCCCTGCGCGGCGGCCTGCGCGAGGATCGCGAACAGGCACAACAACACAGCAGCGGGTTTCATGCGGCTTTCTCCTGCGGTTTGGGCGGCACCGGCGCGAAGTAACCGACGACGATGACCAGCAGGCCGACGCCGATGAACGACACCCAGCGGCCCGCCGTGCCCGAGTTGGCGAGATCCACGATAAACAGTTTGACGACGACCACGCCGAGCAGCGCCGCGCCGATCACCCACAGCGCGCGCAGGCCGCGGCGGGTGGCCACCACCATCGCGCCGAGCGCGAGGAGCGACCAGAACAGCGAGAAGGCCGCCTGCACCAGCACCGAGCGCAGCATGGCGTCGAGCCGGAACGGCACGTCGGCGTAATGGTGCAGGCTGCGCAGCAGCACGCCGTTCAGCACGATGAACAAAAGAACGCCCAGCCCGCGCAGCACCGCGAGTTCCGACGGCAGCGGCGCCTCCGGCAGATTCAGCCTGCGGATATTCACGTACCACGTCGCCAACGCCAGCAGCGCGGCCGCCTGCGCGAGATCGAGCGGGTTTAGCAGCGGCACGTACGGCAGCGGCGCCGGATTGCCGTCGCTCGCGAAGTTCGCGTACACCATCCAGAGGAGCAGGAAGACCACCAGCGGCAGGGCGCCGCCATACAGATACGCTTGACGGTGCGCGGCGACCGGCCAGCCCAGCCGCTCGCCGCGCGCGGCGATAAGGGCAATCAGCGCGCCCGGCACCAGCGCCCACGCGATCAGCGGCCACACGTGCCTGCCGTCGACGGTGCGATCAATCTGCCAGCCCAGCTCCCACGACAGCAGCACTGCGAGCAGCCACACCCCGACGGCGTGCAGCCACTCGACACCGGCCTCCCCGCGCCCTTCGCGGGCGCGCAGCGCCCACAGATGCACCGCGAATGCGCAAGCCCACCCGATGAACATGTAATGCGCGAAGGGATGCGCCTGCGACTGCGGGCCCAGCGGCAGAAGCGCGGCGATCCCGGCCGCCAGCGGCACGGCACCGAGCGCCACCCAGCCCGCGTCCTCCCAATCGAGGCCGCGCCACAACGCACCGAAGAGCGCGCAGGAACCGGCGCAGAACAGCAGGTACGGATGCCAGCCCCAGGCGGCGGGCGCGTGGCGGTCGATTTCGTGCAGGCCCCCGCCGAACCACCACAGCACGCCCCACACGAAGAGCAGACGCGCGACGACGTACTCGCCTTCCGACACGCGCGCGCGGTTCACCGTCAGGTAGCGGCTGCAGAACAGTCCGGCCGCGCTCAGCATCACGCAGCCGAGCGTGACGCTGTTCAGCACCGGCACACCGCCGGACGCGGTGACCGCATCCATGAGAAAGGCCAAGCCGGCGCCGAGCTGCAGCAGCAGGCCGAACGCACGGGCCAGCAGGCGGTTCTGCCGCACGCCCACCCACACGATCGCCGCCCCCTCCACCGCCCAGACGGCCGACGTCCAGCGGCCGTCGAAAGCGAGCGGCACGGCGAGCGTCGCGAAACCCGTGCCCAGCGCGAGGAAGGACTCGACCAGCAGGCGCAATGTTTCCTGTTTGCGCGCGTGCAGCACACTGGCCAGCACCAGGTAGAACGCCCCCAGCGCCAGCGCGCTCCACGCCGCGCCGAATTCCATGCCGCGCACGAGCCCCGTCTGCAGTCCGAAGGCGACGAGCGGCGTGCCGAACACCAGCGTGCCGTCGACGTAGTGCGCGAGCCGCGGCGCCTGCCGCAGCGCGAACAGCACGGCAATCGCCACGTACATCAGGAAGAACACGATCAGGAAAGGTTCGGTGGTCGCGAACAGTTCGGGCCGGTAGTACTTCGCGCCCCAGGCGAGTCCGATCAGGAAGGTGAACGCGAAGCCCACGAGATTCAGCACGCGCCACGCCTTGTACCAGGCGACCGCGAGGATGCCCGCGTTCAACACCACGTAGAACCCGAACAGCGCCACATGATTGCCGCTGCCGGTCGACGCGAGAATGGGGGCGAGAAAACCGCCCGCGGCGCCCGTGATCGCCAGCGCGCGCGAATCCTGCAGCACGGCAAGCGCCGCCGAGAATGCCGCGATGCCGGCCAGGACGGCGAACGCGAGTTCCGCGGGCAGCAGGTGGTAGAGCCGCAAGGCCGCGAACACCGTCAGGTACAGTACGCCGACCCCGGCGCCCTGCAGCATCAGCGCGTAGCCCGGCCGGGCCTCGCGCAGGCGCCAGCCCACGATGAGCAGCGCGATCGCGCCGGCGGCCACGCCGACGAGGCGCAGTTCGATGGGGATGAAGTCGCGATCCGCGGCGTACTTCAGCAGGAACGCGACGCCGAAGAACAGCACCACGACGCCCACGCGCACCAGCGTATTGCCACCGAGCAGCCAGCGCAGCACGGGGTTATCGGCGGCGACGGGGGTATCGGCAGACGGCGGAACAGCGCCGCCCCCCGACGGCATGGCGGCCTCCGCAAATTCGGGTGGCCTCCGGTCCATGGCCGTCACGACGGGCGCCGGCGGCAAAGCGGCCGACATTACGGGCGCTACCGTCTCCGGCAATGGCAGCGTGGGCGCCGCGTAAGTCATCGGCGTTGCGGACGTCGATTCGGCAACCTTGCCGGGCTTTTCCAGGGCGGACAGCCGGGTGTTGATGTCCTCAAGACAACGATAGAGATGGTCGAGCTTGCCTTCGACACTTTTGAGGCGCGCATCCACCTGTTCGGCGGCGCGCAGCACTTCCGGCCGCGTCTGCTTCCACGCGATCCCCGCCACCGCGCCGAGTGCGGCGCCAGCCAATGCCGCGTCCCAACCGCCGAACAAATGTCCGAGCGCAAATCCCGCAATCATGCCGACGAACCACATGGCTCACCCCGTTTGTCGAGTACCGCGCGCCCTACCTGCGATCGCCGCGCAGTGCGAGCACCTGCCGTTGCAGCGCATCGGGCGCCGCCTCTGCGAGCGGCACCGGCGCGGCCACTTCGAGTTCGATACGCGGGAACATTCCCAGGCGAAAGGGGTTGAACCGCGACGCGCCCGGCTTGCGGCCGAAGAAACTGCCCCACAGGCCGCGCAGCGCCATCGGCACCACCGGTACCGGCGTGCGGTCGAGAATGCGCTTCACGCCCGGCCGGAACTGATGCAGTTCTCCGTCGTCGGTCACCCGCCCTTCCGGGAAAATGCCGACCAGTTCGCCCGCAGCGAGCGCGCGCGCCACCTCGTCGAACGCCTGTTCCATGATCTCGGGCGACTTCCGCGCGGAAGCGATGGGGATCGCCCGCATCTCGCGGAAGATGAAATTGAGCACGGGCGTCTTGAAACGCTCGTGATCCATGACGAACCGGATCGGCCGCCGGCACGCCGCCGTGATCACCACCGGATCCACGAAGCTCGGGTGATTGCACACGATCAGCGCCGGCCCGGTTTCGGGGACATGTTCCAGGCCGTGCGCGCGCAAGCGGTAGACCGAGTGGATCAGCAACCACGCCAGGAAGCGCATGGTGAACTCGGGCACCAGCCGGTAGATGTAGAGCGCCACGAAAATGTTCAGGATGCCCGTCGCCAGCAGCAGTTGCGGGATGGTCAGCCCCAGTTCGAGACAGGCGATCGCGAACGCGGCCGCCACCACCATGAACGCGGCGTTGAGGATGTTGTTGCCGGCGATGATGCGCGACTGGTGGCCCGGCTCGCTGCGCGTCTGGATCAGGGCGTACAGCGGCACGATGAAGAAACCGCCGAACACGCCGATCATGACCAGGTCGAACAGCAATCGCCAGTGCGCGGGATCGGCTGCGAAAGCCCCCACGCCCAACAGCGTGGCCGCCGGCGCGGCCGGGGTGGCGAAATACAGATCGACGGCGAACACGGTCAGCCCGATGGAGCCGAAGGGCACGAGCCCGATCTCGACCTTGTGCCCGGACAGGCGTTCGCACAGCAGCGAACCGGCGCCGATGCCGATCGAGAACAGCGCCAGCAGCAGCGTGACCACGTGCTCGTCGCCGCCCAGCACTTCCTTGCTGTAGCTCGGGAAATGCGTCAGGAAAATCGCGCCGTAGAACCAGAACCACGAGATGCCCAGGATGGACAGGAACACCGTCCGGTTGGTGCGCAGGAACCGGATGTTGCGCCAGGTCTCGGACAACGGATTCCAGTTGATGCGCAGGTCGGGCGCGGGCGCCGGCGAGTGCGGCACCCCGCGGCTGACCAGGTAACCGAACACGGCGAACACCACCGTGGCCACCGACACCAGCAGCGGCCCGCTCGGCTGCATGGCGATCAGCACGCCGCCGAGTATGGTGC
>JBOIEQ010000116.1:0-13668 GCA_050741255.1 Burkholderiales bacterium
GAAGCTGACGGTGACCGCGGCGGCGAAATCCGGCCCGATCGCGTTCAAGCAGGCGGGCGTCAAGGCGTCCGACATCGACGCGGTGGAGCTCTACGACGCGTTCACCATCAACACCATCCTGTTCCTGGAAGATCTTGGCTTCTGCCCGAAAGGCGAAGGCGGCCGCTTCGTGTCGGGCGGCACCATCGCCCCGGGCGGCAAGCTCGCGGTCAACACCAACGGCGGCGGCCTGTCCTACTGCCATCCCGGCATGTACGGGCTGTTCCTGCTGATCGAGGCCGTGCGCCAGTTGCGTGGCGAGTCCGGCCAGCGCCAGGTGAAGGACTGCGAACTGGCGCTCGCGCACGGCAACGGCGGCGTGCTGTCCTCCCAGGTAACTGTCGTCATGGGCACCGAGGCCACGCTGTAAGGCGCGGCATCCGGCAGCGACCAACCCGCGTAGAAGACAGTGGCGGCGGAACCCCCGCCGCCACACCCGGTCTGACGACGCACAGGAGGTCACCATGACCCGCAGAGGATTCATCGGCATCGCCGTGGCGGCGTTCGCCGCCTTCATGGAGCGCACGGCATTCGCTCAGCGTTCCCAGCCCACCCTGACGCCGCGCGACATCGAGCGCATGCAGAAAGAGTGGAAAACGCTGCTGGCGAAGGGCGCCGACGTCGCCGCCGACGCCACACCGCTCAAGCTCGGCAAAGACGAGTGGAAGAAGCGGCTGACGGCGGAGCAGTTCTACATCCTGCGCGAGGAAGGCACCGAGCGCGCCGGCACCAGCCCGCTCAACCAGGAAAAGCGTCCGGGCGTGTTCGCCTGCCTGGGCTGCGGGCTCCCGCTGTTCACGTCCGAGATGAAGTACGAGAGCGGCACCGGTTGGCCGAGTTTCTTCACGACGATCCCCGGCGCGTTCACGACCACCACGGATTACAAGCTGCTGTATCCGCGCACCGAATACAACTGCGCGAAATGCGGCGGGCACCACGGTCACGTCTTCGAGGATGGTCCGCTGCCGACGCGCCAGCGCTGGTGCAACAACGGGCTTGCGCTGCGCTTCATCCCCGCCGGCGGCAAGGCCTGATCGATCTTTCGGGAGTACCGCGGAGGAATTGCAGGGGACTGCGGCGGGGACGGGCGGCGAAGGATGTTTACCGCCGCGAGCCGAAGAGCATAGCGCATTCCGGGCGGTACCGGGAGCGCTGGTCGCC
The DNA here is from genome assembly GCA_050741255.1 of Burkholderiales bacterium. Lineage (GTDB taxonomy): Bacteria > Pseudomonadota > Gammaproteobacteria > Burkholderiales > SG8-41 > CAZXNF01. Next base: position 1,201 of record JBOIEQ010000116.1, read on the forward strand.
GTGTATAGTCGTTTCCGACATGAAGCCGCACCGGAAACCGCCCTTCTCGATCCGTCTCGCTACCGTCGCGGACGCGACGGTTATCGCCGCCATGTCGCGTGACCAGATCGAAACGGGACTCGGCTGGGGCTGGCAGGCCGACCGCGTGGTGCGCGCCATCCGCGCCCGCGACACCTGCGTTATCGTCACCGCCACGGGTTCGCTCGCCACCGCGTTCGCCATCATGCAGTTCGGCGACACCCGCGCCCACCTCTCGCTACTGGCCGTCGCCCCCGGCCTGCAACGCCGCGGCATCGGCCACCGCATGATGACCTGGCTGGAGGAGTCCGCCCTGACGGCGGGCATCACCACGGTGGCGCTGGAACTGCGCCAGAACAACGAATCCGCCCGCAGCTTCTACCGCGCGCTGGGCTACAGTGACGTGGCCTGCATCCCGGGCTACTACCGCGGCGTCGAGACGGCGCTCAGGATGGAGCGCGACATCCGGCGGGCGACATCGGATAGCGCCGGCTAGACCTTAGCTGGTCTGCTGTTCCGGCGCACGGCAAAGCCGCTCGACCCGCTGCTGATACCCGTCCCAATCCGGACGCATTTCATAGTCGCGCTTCTCCACGTTCCAGGCGCGCCCTTTCTCGAGAACCAGCGCATTCAGCACGGCGCGGTCGGCGTCCATCATCCGGCCGCCGGGGCACAGGCGCACCTCGCCGTACTTTTCAAGCCGCTCCAGCAACACCGGGATGACCTCCTCGCTTACGACCCCTACCTCACGCACCCCATGAGGGGCCAGCACTCTGGAAAAACCGCCGGGTTCGAGCGCGTCCCAGATGAGCTTGGCGTTGATATTCGGAACGCCGTACGTCAGCAAGTGCTGTTCCATCAGTGCCCGCAGCGCTATGCGGTCTGACTCATTCAGGGGTTCATTCGCCGCAACCATCGCAGAAGCGTCCATGCTCGTCGCCAGGCCGTAGATCCAGCCGGAAGGCCTGGGATAAAAACCGGCCGGCGGCTTCTGCAGCCAGGGAGAAGCCCATCCGGTGCCCCAGATGCGTTCATGTCTGCGTTCAGCACGTTCCAGTATCCCGCCAAGCCCGCCGGCTCTGGTATCGCGGCCCTCGGCCTGCCCTGCCGCCTGCTCCTGCTTCCAAAAGTACTGTTCCGTGCCTGCAAGCACAAGGAAAGCCGGCAGCAGCGCCAGCTGCAAAACCATCCATGCGGTGATCCAGCCCGGCCAGCGCCGGCCGTGGCGCAGGGCATGGTACTGCCCGAACGGAGCGACGACGATGAAGGGCAGGAATACTGCGCTGGTCACTACGAGCAACACGAGCGCCGCCCCACCAGGAGCCCCTTTGAAGAACCCTGCCCGTTCGCTGGGAGAAGCAACCAGGCTCAAGAGAAGAAAAACCACCGCCAAGGCAACGATGACCCCGATGACGAGGGCCGTGCGATATCGAAAGAGCTTGGCGAACAAGGCCAGGTCCACGATCACACCATAGGCGACGGTCAGCCCGAAGGCCAGCAATAGCCCGAGCCCGTCCAATCGCATCTGGCCGTAACTGGCATGAGCCGAGGCGACGAGCGCCCATGAGGCCAGGAGGAATAAGGTCTGGTTAGGGCGGTTGGCCAACACGTTCCCGGCACGCAGACCGTTGCCGCGAGATTGGTCCACGAGCGCGCGCGTGGGGGCCAAGCGTCTGGCACCGATAAGGAGGAGATGTGTCATCAGCAACCTTACGTGTTGCGTCACCAGCAATAAATGGATTCGGAGTCGATTGTTGGCCTGAGGATCAGAAAGATCGACTCCGACCCCATTTCTACATTTCTACGCGGCTATGAAGCAAGGGCACGGCAGACCTCTTCGATCGCGGCAGAATCAAGAGAACCTAGCCCTTTTCCACTACCTACGCTCCGCTCGACGTCGAAACTATATGGCGGCTTCCGATCCAACGACCGGCATACGCTTAGGCGGTCGTCGCGGCCATCATAATTGAGCCGCGACACGTTCCCGCGATGCCGAAGCGTCACGCACCAGGAGCCAAAACTTTCATAGGAATACTGCTGCTCCAATACTTGCGCAGGTAACGCCTTCAACGCTTGCGCAAGACGCACCATGGCTTCGAAATGGACGATCGGGTAGTACTGCTCTTCCATAGCATCACTCCGGCTCTATCCCCGCCGCCTTGATGATCTTCGCGAACTTCGGGATCTCGCCCTGGATGAACACCGCGAACTGTTCCGGCGTGCTGGTCACCGGATCCACGCCCTGCCCGATCAGGTAGGCCTTCATCTCGGGCTCGTTGACGATGCCCGTGATGACGCCGTTGAGGCGCCCGACCAAATCCTTCGGCGTCCCCGCCGGCGCCAGCAGCCCGAACCAGGTGGCGATGTCGTAGCCGGGCAGCGCCGCTTCCGCGATGGTCGGCACCTGCTGCAATTGGGACGAGCGCTTGAGGCTCGTCACGCCCAGCGCCCGGACTTTCTCCGACTTGATGTGCGGCAGCGCGCCGGAGATGCCGCCGAAATAGAAATCGATGTGCCCGCCCATCAGGTCCACGAGGGCCGGGGTCGCGCCCTTGTACGGCACATGGGCCGCACTGACGCCGGCCATGGTCTTGAACAGCTCTCCCGCCAGGTGCGGCGGCGAGCCGATGCCCGCCGAGCCGTAGTTCAGCTTGCCGGCCTGCGCTTTCGCCACCCGGATCAGGTCTTTCACCGATTTCGCCGGCACTGAAGGATGCACCACCAGCACGTACTGGTTGGAGACCATCAGACCGATGGGTGCGAAATCCCTGACCGGATCGAAGGGCAGCTTGCGGTAGAGACTGGGCGCGATGGTGACGTAGCTGCCGCCGAGCAGTACGGTGTAGCCGTCCGGCGGCGCTTTCGCCACGAACTCCGCGCCGATGTTGCCGCCAGCGCCGGTGCGGTTCTCCACCACCACCGGCTGCCCCATAACTTCCGCCATGCGCTTGGCGATTGCCCGCGACACGATGTCGCTGGGTCCGCCCGCCGGAAACGCCGCGACGAAGCGGATGGGCTTGATCGGATACGTCTGTGCGCCGACCGTCGCGGGGATCGCCGCCGCGACCGCCAGAGCCAGTACGCGGCGGGCGAGCTTCACTTTCCGCCCTTGTGCTTGAGCAGGAAGCGCCGCAGATCCTGCGCGCAGCGGTCCGGCACGGCATCGGTGATGTTGTGCGGCAGGCCTTCGTACACGATGAATTCGCAGTTCGCGATGCGGTCGGGCAGCACCCGGTACTGGTCCACCGTGTGGATCGGGTCCCCGCCCGGCGCCACCGCCAGCGTGGGGCAGCGGATGCGCGACAGTTCGTCGATCACATCGAAGCCCCGCATCATCGGCACGAAGCGGGCCAGCAGTTCCACCTGGTTCCGCGCCGCGTCCGCGATGAACCAGTCCACGAACCCGGGATCGACCTTTTTCAGGTCGATGCGGTCGGCGATGGTCTCGCGCAGGAAGGTCGCCACCCCCTTCTCGCCGATGCGCGCCACCCATTTCGCGTGGTCCTGGTTGCCGTGCTTGATGCCCGGCGAGGCCGCGAACACGCCCAGGGTCAGCACGCGGTCCGGATGGTCGATGGCGACTTTCTGCGCCACGATGGAGCCGGCGGACGAGCCGGCCACGTGAAACTGTCTGCAGCCCAGGTGATCAGCCAGTTCGACGACATCCCGTACCAGGGCAGCGGAACTGAGCTGCTCCGGCGTTGGAATACCGCAGTCGCCATGGCCCCGAAGTTCCAGCCGGGCCACGCGGAATTCCCGCGCCAGGTGCGGCACCCAGGCGTAGAAACGACGCGCGCTGCCCATGGCCGCGTGCACCATGATCAGCGTCTCGGCCGGCGTCCAGCGGTCGGTGTAGTCGTCCAGCGCATAGCTCAGCTTGAGCCCGTCGCTCGCCGTGAAGTGCTGCATCTGCCAGCGGTCGGCGCTCATGATGCGAACGGGAACTTGCGGTCGTATTCGGCCACGGCAGACTCGATGGTCATGAAGACCGCGCCCTCTTCGGTCAGCGTGCGCAGCAGCTTCTCAAGCGCCATCATGCGATGCCCCCGACCGATGACGAAGGGATGAAAGGTGTAGTTGATGATGCCCCATTCCAGGTGTTCCTTCAGGTAGAGAAAATCGTCGATCCAGTTGGCGAGCACATTGCCCGCGTTCATCAGCCCCGGCAGGATCGTGGCCGGCGTGCGGAGGAATTCGAAATGCGGGTAATCGTCGAGCGACCAGCTCACCGGTACTTCGATCAGCTTCGTCGGCTTGCCGAACACCGCGGGCTTCTCCAGGGCGATCACGTCGCCCTGCCGCACGCGGTACGGCAGGTAATCGTTGGCCATCATGCTGCTGTCGTAGATGAACCCGTGCTTGAGCAGCAGTTCCACCGAATGCGGCGACAGGTCCCACGACGGCGAGCGGTAGCCGCGCGCGGGGCGTCCGGTCAGCTTCCTGATCTGTTCGTTCGCGCGGACCAGTCCCTCCTCTTCCTTCTCGCGCGTCAGCGTGGCCGGCGGCTCGTGCGTCCAGCCGTGATGTCCGATCTCGGCGCCCGAGTCCGCAATACGTCGGCACTGGTCGGGATAGGTTTCGAGCGTGTGCCCGGGGATGTACCACGAGGCCGGTATTTTGTACTTCGCTAGCAGCGCCAGCAGGCGCGGCACGCCCACGTCGGCCCCGAACTCGCCGCGCGAGATCGGCGTGGGCGAGGTCATGCCGCGCGAGATGAAGCCCGACATGGCGTCGAAATCGAAGCTGATGCAGGCGATGTGTCTTCCCATGGCTCTCTTCTCGGTAGGCGCTCAGTAAGCAGACCGGCCGCCGTCGGCGGGAATGGCCGCGCCGGTGATCATGCGCGACTCCGGCGAGGCGAGGAACAGGGCGATGTGCGCGATGTCATCCGGCACGCCGACCCAGAACGGGTACTCCTTCACCCGGCCGGTGGCATCCTGGCGGTCCACGAACGCTCCCGGCTGGTCGGCGCTGCCGTAGCGGTCGGTGATGCGCTCGGTGAGGATGCGGCCGGCGCAGATCGCGTTGACCCGGAGGTTGTGCTTCGCGTAGGCGCCGGCCAGCGCCCGCGTCAGCGACAGGATCGCGCCCTTGGCCGAGCTGTAGATGTGGTACGGGCTGGCGCCGCGCAGCGCTGCGCCCGACGACATGTTGATCACGGCGCCCCCGCCGGCCTTCACGATCTCGGGGATCGCGTGCCGGCAGCACAGGATGGGGCCCAGCAGGTCGAGCGACATGGTGCGGTTCCAGACCTTGAGGTCGAATTCCGTGACCAGGCCGTCCGCCTCGTCGGAGCCGCCGGCGCAGTTGTAGAGGATGTCGAGCCGGCCGTAGCGGGCCACGGTGTCGCCGACCGCGCTGCGCACGCTGTCTTCCTTAGTTACATCGGTCTGCACGAACAAGGCGTCGCCGCCGGCCTCGCGCACCAGCTTCTCGGTGGCGCGGCCCGCAGCGGTGGCGAGTTCCGCGATCGCGACCCGGGCGCCCTCGCGGGCGAAGAGCAGCGCCGCGGCCTTCGCAATGCCGGCGCCGCCCCCGGTGATGAAGGCGACCTTGCCGTCGAGCCGGCCCACGGTCAGCGCCCCTACGCCTGGCGATGCTGCAACAGGAAGCGCAGCAGTTCCTCGGCGCAGCGCTCCGGCACCGCGTCGGTGATGTTGTGCGCCATCCCCTCGTAGATCACATACTCGGCGTGGGGCACCTTCTTCTTGATGATGGAGTACTGCTCCGGCGTGCCGAGCGGGTCGTGCCCGGGCATGACATTGAGCATCGGGCATTTGATCTCGGGCAGGCGGTCGGTCTGGTCGACGTCCTTCATCATGGGCACGAAGTCGAACAGCAGTTTCTCGCTGGTCTTCGACGATTCGTCGATGAACCACTTGAGGAAACCCGGATCCTTGTCCTTCGGGAAGCGGTCGTAGATCGTCTCCTCGAGGAAACCCCGGAGGCCTTTCGCCCTGATCTTGGCGATCCATTTGTCAGGCTCGATGAGCGAATTCTTGAGCCCCGGCGTGGAGGCGAAATTCGTCAGCGTCGCGATGCGGTCGGGGAAATCGAGCGTCGTCTGCATGGAGACGATCGCGCCGGCCGATGAACCGGCGAGGTGAAACTTCCTGATGCCGAGGTGATCCGCCAGCTCGATTACGTCCCCGGTCAGGCGTTGCAGCGACAGTTCCTTCGACCCGTTCAATCCGGTCAGCCCGTGGCCGCGCATGTCCGGCCGCACCACCTTGAAATGCCGCGACAGGATCGGCACCCACTTGTAGAGCCGGCGCGAGCTGCCCATGGCCGCGTGCAGCAGGAACAGGGTCTCCTGCGGCCGCCAGGGGTCGCTGAAATCATCCACCGCGTAACGGATGACGAGCCCATCGCTCGCGGTGAAGGTCTGCATTTCGGTGGACAGCGGCATGACTGTGCTTGCTCCTAGTCGAGTTTGATACCGGCGGACTTGATGACGCGGGCCCACTTCTCCGTCTCGCTGCGGATGTTGGCCGCGAACTGTTCGGGCGTGCTGCCGATGGGGTCGAAACCGAGATCGACGAGACGCTGGGTGATGTCCGGCAGCCGGATCACCTTCGCCACGGCGTCGCTCATGACCGTGACCGCCTCACGCGGCATGCCGGCCGGGCCCAGCAGGCCCCAGTAGGTGCCCGAATCAACGCCCCTGAGTCCCGACTCGTTGAAGGTCGGCACTTCCGGCATCGCCGGCGAACGCTTGTCGCCCGTGACCGCGATCGCGCGCATGCGGCCGACGGCCACGTGCTGCTTCACCGAACTGATCCCCGCGAACATCATCGTCACCTGCCCCGCCAGCACGTCGGACACGGCGGGCCCGGTGCCCTTGTACGGGATGTGCACCAGTTCGATCCCCGCCACCGATTTCAGCAACTCGACGCCGAGATGGGTGGAACTGCCGGTGCCGCCCGAGGCGAAATTCACCTGCGCCGGCCGCGCTTTCGCCAGCGCGACCAGTTCCTTCACGGTCTTCACGGGCACCGACGGGTGCACGACCATGATGACCGGCGCGGAGGCCATGAGCGAGATGGGCGTGAAGTCCTTCTCGTTGTGGTACGGCATCTTCGCGTAGAGGCTGGGATTGACCGTGAAGGCGGAGTCCACCACCAGCAGCAGATAGCCGTCCGGCGTGGCCCGCGCGACCAGCTCGGAACCGATCTGACTGCCCGCGCCGGGCCGGTTGTCGACCACGATCTGCTGGCCCAGCGCTTCGCCCAGCCGGGGCGACACTACGCGCACCAGGATGTCCGTGCCGCCACCCGGCGCGAAGGGGACGATGAAGCGCACGGGCCGCGACGGATACGCCTGCGCCGAGACCGTTCCGGCCGCACCCGACAGGGTGCATATCGCAGCAAAGACGACGAGGCAATGCCGGATCACGCGCATGACAGTCTCCTGTAGGGGATTACCGCAGGGCAGGAAGGCAGGAAAGGCCGAATTTTAACCCCTCACGCAAGCACCCGACGCTGCTTTCCCGCATTTCTTGACCCTGCGCGCGCGCCGCAGCTACCATCGATCACACTTCGATCCAGGGTTCAAGTTCAAAGGTTCACACACTCATGCCACGCCTGCCCGTTGCCGACGAACACCATCCCGATCTCGCCGGGACCTACGCCCAGATCAAGGCCACCCGCGGCTTCGTGTCCAACGCCTTCCGCTCGCTGTCCCATGCGCCGGGCGGCCTGCAGCCGCTCGCACGCTGGGGCCAGTACGTGAAGTACGAGACCGACCTGCCCGAGCGCCTGCGCGAACTGGCCATCCTCTGCGCGGCGCGCGGCGTGGCCTACGCCTGGACCCACCACAGCACGCTCGCCCTGCAAACGGGCATCCCGCAATCCGCGGTGGACGATATTGGTGCGGGCCGCGTACCCGCCGCGCTGCCACCGAACGAACAGGCGATCGCCCGTTTCATCGTGGAGATGTTCCGTGCCGAGTCGGTCAGCGATGCGGCCTTCGCCGAGATCGCCCGCCACTTCAGTCCGCGCCAGATCACCGACGTGGCCATGTCGGCAGGCTACTACCGTGCGTTCGGCGCGATGGCGACGGCGCTGGGCGCGCAGCTCGAAACGCCCGATGTCCTCCGTCTCGAGCAGGACTGGCAGAAAACCAAGGCGAAGCTTTAATCAAGCGAGGTTCACCATGTCATCCCTTCCGGTCCCGCTGTCCGCCCTCCTCGCCTGCCTGCTGGCCTGCGCCGCGCACGCCCAGACGTATCCGGCGAAGCCCATCCGCGTGATCGTCTCCTATCCCGCCGGCGGGGCCAACGACATCGTGGCGCGCGCGGTCGGCCAGAAACTGGCCGAGATGCTTGGACAATCCGTCGTGGTGGACAACCGTTCCGGCGCGGGCGGCACGATTGGCGCGGATGTGGCTGCCAAATCGCCGCCCGACGGCTACACGCTGCTGATGGCGGCGGGCGCCCATGCGCTGGCCCCCAGTCTCTACATCAAGCTGCCCTACGACATCGCGAAGGACTTCGCGCCGGTCAGCCTTGCTGCCAAGAGTTCCTACCTGCTGGTCGTGCATCCGTCCGTGCCGGCGAAATCCGTGAAGGAACTTGTCGCGCTCGCCAAGGCCCGGCCCGGCAAACTCAACTACGCCTCGTCCGGCGTCGGCGCCCCACCCCACCTCGCGGCCGAGATGTTCGGCACCATGACCGGCACCACCATGACCCACGTGCCGTACAAGGGCGACACGCCGGCGATCGCCGATCTCCTCGGCGGCCACGTCGATCTCGCCTTCCTCGCCATTTCCGCCACCTCGCCGCACATCAAGGCCGGCAAGCTGCGCGCGCTGGCCGTCACCAGCGCGCAGCGCACCTCCGCCATGCCCGAACTGCCCACGGTTGCGGAAGCCGGCGGACTCAAGGGCTACGACATCAGCACCTGGTGGGGACTGCTGGCGCCGGCCGGCACGCCGCGCGAAGCCGTCGACCGCGTTTCGCAATCAGTCGCAAGGATTGCAGCGATGCCGGACATCAAGGAGCGCTTCACGGCGCTGGGGCTGGACGCCAGCGCGAACACGCCCGAGCAGTTCTCGGCGTTCCTCAAGTCGGAGATCGAGAAGTTCGCGAAACTCGCGAAACTCGCGGGCGTGAAGCCGGAATAACTCACTATTCGTCATTCCGGCGAAAGCCGGAATCCATTTAAAGCAATTACCTGGACACCGGCTTTCGCCGGTGTGACGGGCTTGCTAGAGCCCTTCGAGCTGCTCCACACCCGCTTTCAATTCACCGCGCGCCAACTGCTTCACCCGCTCGGTCACGATGGCATGCGTCGGGGCCGGAACACCCGCCTCGATCCCCTTCCGCGCCACGTAGCCGTTCATGAAATCGATCTCGGGCCAGCGGCCCTTGGCGATGTCTTGTGCCGTCCCCGACCAGCCGCCCTCCGGCCGGCGCCGCGCACCCTCCAGCATCTGCGCTTCGACACTGCGAAACGCCTCGGCGTCGCCTGACGCAGCGGCCGTCCACTGCGCGGCCGGCAGGCTGCGGACCGGCTCCAGGCGGTAGCCCAGTGCCTCCCCGACGCGAATGGCTTCGCCCGCCAGCCGGATCAGCAGCTTGCGCGCGGTGGCGTTTTCAAAGATGTCCTTCAGGTTGAGCCCGGACAGCGCGCACGGCCCCGTGGTCATGGTGTTGGCCACCAGCTTGGCCCAGCGCTCACCCCACAGGTTCGTGGTGACCTTCGCGCTGTCGCAGGCGCGCAGCATCGCCGCGATCTGCTCCGCGCGCGGCGTGACACGGCCGTCGAGTTCGCCGAGGCGAAACACCGTGTAGGCATCGCCGCCGGGCAACTGGCTGCGCACCACGCGCCCCGGCCCCGTAGCCTCGACGCTGATGGTGCTGGCGATGCAACCCAGCGTCCGCTCGCGGCCTACGAGTGCCGCCACCTTCTCCTCGACGAGGCTGTTCTGCATGGTGACCACGCAGCCGTCCGCGGCGAGGTACGGCTTGATCAGTGCGGTCGCCCATTCGGTGTCGTAGAGCTTCATGCAGATGAAGGCGAGATCCACCGGCTGCCGCGCGAGCGACTGCACGTCGCTGACATGCAGGGCCTTGAGCTTCACGGTGTGCTCGCCCTGCGTGCCGCCGAGCTGCAGGCCGTGCTTGCGGATGGCCTCCACGTTTTCCGGCCAGGGATCGATCAGCGTCACATCATGGCCCGCCCGCGCCATGTGCCCGCCCACGTATCCGCCCACCGCACCAGCGCCGACGAAGACGATCCGCGGCGATGCGGGGAGCGTCGGCGCGGGCGGCGGCGGCGCAACCCATTTCTGATAGTCCGGCTCGATGGGAATCCGGAAGGCGTGCACCGCCGAACCCAGCGCCACGAAATAGCCGCCGAGCAGGGTCAGGTCGGTGATCTGCCGCGGCGTGAAGTGCTGCGCCAGGGCGGCGTAAGTGGCGTCCGGGATGCGCCCGAGGTCGGTATAGGCGCGCACGAAGCTGATCGCCGCGGCTTCCGCGGCACTCGCGCCCTGCGGGATGCCGCCGGACTTGAGCGTCGCCAGTTCGGCGTCCGTCACGCCCGCCTTGCGCGCGTGCGGCAAGTGGTGCACCCAGGCGTATTCGATGCCTGCCGCGATGGCGAGGATGGAGAGCTCCCGCGTGCGCCCCGGCAGGTCCGTCCCGTAGCGCACGTACTCGCCCAGCGCGGCGTAGCGCTTCAGGCCTTCCGGCGCATGGCTGAAACTCTTGAGCACATTCGAGACGGTGCCGCGCGTCTGCAGAATGTGCTGGTAGGTGGCGCGCAGTTCGGGATTCGCGTCCTCGCTGGCGTGCGGCAATCTCGATTCGCTGCTCAAGGCGATGCCCTACTCCAGTTTGATCTTCGCGTCGCGGATCACCTTGCCCCACTTCACGGATTCGCGGCGCAGATGGTCGGCGAACTGCTCAGGGGTAGAGCCGATGATCACCACGCCTTCGCTGCTCATGCGTTCGCGCACGTCCGGCTGCTGGACGGCCTGGTTGAACTCGGTGTTGAGACGGGACACCAGCGCCGGCGCGGCCTTGGCCGGCAGCACGATGCCGTACCACAGCGTCGCCTCGTAACCCGGCAGGCCGGCTTCGGCGATCGTCGGAATCTCGGGCGCCGCGGCGAGGCGTTGGCTGCTGCTGGTGCCGAGGGCACGCAGCTTGCCGGCTTTCACGTGCGGCAGCAGCGCCAGCGGATTGTTGATCGTCAACTGGACCTGGCCGCCGATGGTGTCGGTGATGGCGGCCGCCCCGCCCTTGTACGGGATCGAAAGAATGTCCGTCTTCGACATGGACTTGAACAGTTCAAACGCGAGATGCCCGCCGGACCCCTGACCCGCCATGCTGCTGTTCAGTTCGCCGGGCCGGGCCCTCGCGAGCGCGATGAGTTCCTTCACGTTCTTTGCCGGCAGCGAGGGATGCGCGACCAGCAGCAGCGGCGCCGACGTCAGCAACGTCACCGGCACGAAGTCGGTCAGCGGATCGAAGGGCTGTTTGGCATACACGTAGGGATTGGTCGCGAAGCTCGAGACCACCAGCAGGATCGTGTAGCCGTCGGGCGCGGCGCGCGCGACGTACTCCCCGCCGATGTTGCCGTTGGCCCCCGGCCGGTTGTCGACGATCATCTGCTGGCCCAGGCTTTCCCCCACCTTGAGCGCGAGCAGCCGCGCCATCAGGTCGACCGCGCCGCCGGAAGGAAACGCCACCACGAGGCGCATCGTCTTGCCGGGATAGGTTTGTTGCGCGCCCGCCGGACCGGCGACGGCACCTGCGCACAGTGCGGCACCGAAGATCCATGGCCTCATGCGGATGCCTCTCATGATCAGACCGGCGCCGCCTCGGACTGCGGATGGTGTTGCTGCCACCACGCGGCCAGTTCCGCGCAGGTCATGAAGAACACCCCGGGCCGGCGCTGCATGTAATTCAGAAACTCATCGACCACGCGGGCACGGCTCGCACGCCCCGAGCCGGAATCCCCCCGCGCGTGCAGCGTCAGGTTCACGAACAGGCCGTCGCCGTAAATGGCGTCGAACTCTTCTTTCCAGGTCTTGATGACGCGGTCGTGGCTGTGGCGGGGGCCGTAGAGCGTGGAATCGTCCAGCATCTGGATGGACGGCAGCTCCACGATTTCCTTGCCGCCTTCGGTGCGCATGACGTACGGCAGGTCGTCGTCCTGGAAGCTGCTGTCGTAGCGGTAGCCGAGTCCGGCCAGGTGGCCGAGCGTAGCCGGCGACAGCAGCCCCATGGGCGCACGCCAGCCGACCGGCGCGCGGCCGGCGATCTTGGTCAGCGCGGCGTGCGCCTTGGCCAGCGTCGCCGCCTCCGCGTCGCCGAGTTTGCTGTGGTCCTCGAAGGCGTAGCCGCGGGCGGCGATCTCATGCCCGTCCTTCACCGCGGCTTCCACCACGCCCGGATTGTTCTCGGCGTCGAGCGCCGGCACGAAACACGTCGTTTTAAGG
>JBOIEQ010000117.1:0-13620 GCA_050741255.1 Burkholderiales bacterium
CTCCGCGATCAGCACACGCGCCTTGCGCACGTACGGCGAAAACAGCGAACCAAACAATTTCATCGGGATCTCGTTGCGGTGATGGATGCATGGCCCGGAAGACCGGAGCCATTGTAACGGGCGGCTCAGCGCCCAGCCCGCGCGGCAGGCTCGTCCGCCGCGCGCTGGATCGCTGCCTGATCGAGATCCGGCACCAGCATGCGGATGAAATCGACCAGGTAGCGCCGCAGATAGATATTCCGGCGCAGGCTCACGACCATGACGCTGCGGGGGAACAGTTGCGTGGCGTCGACGGCATGCACCTTCGTCTCGGATCCGGCGAGCGCCAGCGTCGGCACCACGGCGATGCCAAGGCCTTCCTCGACGTAGGTCTTGATCACGTCCGAATCGCTCGCGCTCACGACGAAACGCGCTTCGATGTCGCGTTCGCGGAAGGCTTTCGCGATGATCTGCCCACCGCGCGACCGCGGGTTGTAGCCCACGATGGGGTAGCGCGCGAGATCGGCCAGCGTGAGCTTCTTCCGGCGCGCCAGCGGGTGGTCCCTGGGCATGATCACGCTGCGCAGGATGGGACTGCTCGGCAACAGGATCAGGGACGGATGCTCGTGCACGACATCCGTGCTGATGCCGACATCCGCTTCGCTGGTTTCCACGAGTCTCGGCACATCATCGACATCGGCCTGCAGCAGCCGCAGGCGCACCCTGGGGTAGCGCTTCGTGAACCGCTTGATCGGCCCCCGCAAGGTATAGCGCGCGTGCAGGTGGCTGGTGGCGAGGGTCAACTCGCCCTCGCTCTCGTTCTGGTTTTCCCGGGCGACGTGCCGGATGTTCTCGGCCTCGCCCAGCATGCGCTCGGCCATGCCGAGGACCTGCCGTCCGGTCTCGGTCAGGTCGAGTATCCGGTTTTTCCGGCGCACCAGGAGATCGACCCCCAGTTCCCGCTCGAGGTCCTGGATCTGCCGGCTGATGCCGGGCTGCGAGGTGTGCAGGACCGCCGCGGCCGCCGAGATGTTGAGCGACTGTCTCGAAATCTCCCGCAAACAGCGCAATTGCTTGAGCGTCATGGCCTCACTATATTGAATCTGCATGGTGATATGCAATTTTATTGTTTTATCGCATGATTCATCTCTGCTAGTCTGCGCGCTCCCCCGGGGCCACCCGGCCCCGCACAACCCGCAGAAACACGAGAAACCCCATGATCACCGTCAACCGCCTCGGCAAGCACCTCGGCGCCGAGATCGCCGGCATCGACCTCTCGAAACCGCTCGATGACGAGACCTTCGCGCAGGTCAGGAAGGCATTCTTCGACAACGAGGTCGTAGTCTTCCGCAACCAGAAAATCACGCACGCGCAGCAGGTGGCGTTCAGCCGCCGCTTCGGCGAGCTCGAAATCCATGTGCGCAAGGAAAACCGCGTGCCGTATCATCCGGAACTGCTGATCGTGTCGAATCTTCTCGATGAACAAGGCCGCGCGATCGGCGCGCAGGACGCCGGCCGTTTCTGGCACAGCGACCTGTCGTACAAGGCCCAGCCGAGCCTGCTGTCCGCGCTCTATGCGACGGAAGTGCCGGTGACCGCGGACGGCAAGATCCTGGGCGATACGGGTTTCACCAGCACGACCGCGGCCTACGAAGCGCTGCCGGCGGACCTGAAGCAGCAGCTGCAGGGCCTGAAGAACGTCCACAGCTACCGGTTCTACCGCCAGAAAAATGCCCAGGCGCAGAAGGACGATGAGGCGCGCGGCGGACGCGTGATCCAGGAAACCGCGCTGACCGAGGCACAGCTGAAAACGGTACCGGACGTCGACGTGCCGATCGTGCGCACGCATCCGGTGACGGGCCGCAAGGGCCTCTTCATCAACGAGGCTCACACTTCGCGCATCGTCGGCCTGCCGGACGACGAGGGGCAGCGCCTGCTCGACCGCCTGTGCAAGCACATCGTCGAGCCGGAGTTCATCTACACGCACCATTGGCAGCCGGGCGACCTGCTCATGTGGGACAACTGTTCCGTGCAGCACAAGGCCACCTTCGATTACGATCTCCCGTTGCGCCGCCTGATGTACCGCACGACCGTGCGCGGCACGGCCCCGGTCTGAGCGCGCCGCCGTACATGGCCGGCGCGCACGGACTGATCACGGTCTGGCTGCACGTCCCGCCGGAGCGCGAAGAGGAATTCAACGACTGGTACAACCTGGAGCACATCCCGCAGGTGGTCGGGCTGCCCGGCTTCGTCAGCGGGCGGCGCTACGCCGTCGATGACGCAACACCCAAGTACCTGGCGTGGTACGACACGGTGGATGAGCGCGTCGAAGGCGGCCCGGATTTCCAGAAAATCGTCAGCGACCCGACGCCCTGGTCGCAGCGGATCCGCCGCTTCTACGGCGAGCACCGAGAGCGCATGAACTTCCGCCTGATGCGCGACGTCGGCACAGTGCCCGGCGAAGACACGCCTTGGCTGTATATCGTGCACACGGACATTCCCGACCACATCGTCGACGAGTACAACGAGTGGTACGACCAGGAACACCTCCCCCGGCTGGTGACCGTGCCCGGCGTCGTCCGGGCGCGGCGCTACGCCGCGACGGCCGGTCACCCGCGTTACCTCACCGCCTACGAGCTGACGGACAAGGACGCTTTCGAAAGCCCCGCCGGCCTCAAGGCGCGCAAGACGCCGTGGACGGAAAAAATGCGCTCGCTGTTCCACAACACCCGGCGCAGCATGTGCAGGCTGGTCCTGCCGGGCGTTCGTCGTTAAGCTTTGCGTCACACCCCGCCTGCGGACGGCAGTCGGCAAACAAGAATGGAGGAGAAGAACATGTGGCGCGCAAGCACCGCGGGCGCACTGGCGGCGATGGGCATGCTCGCCAGTCCCGTCATCGCCCAAGGCTACCCCGAAAAACCCATCCGCCTCATCGTGCCTTTCGCGCCGGGCGGCACCAACGACATCGTCGCGCGGCTGGCGGGCCTGAAGCTCGCCGAGCGGATCGGGCAGTCGGTGGTCGTGGACAACCGGGCCGGCGGCAGCGCGGCGATCGGCACCGAACTTGCGGCCAGGGCCCTGCCCGACGGCTACACGCTGCTGATCGTCAACATCAACTTCGCGATCAACCCGGCCATGATGAGCAAGCTGCCGTACGATGCGTTGCGCGATTTCGCCCCCGTCACGCTCCTGGCCACCTCGCCGGTCGTGCTGGCAGCGCACCCCACCTTCCAGGTCACGTCGGTCAAGGACCTGATCGTCTACGCCAAGGCGAATCCGGGCAAGCTGAATTACTCCACGTCCAGCGCGGGCAGCACCACGCACATCCCGATGGAGCTGCTGTCTTCCATGGCGGGCATCCGCATGGTGCCCATCCATTACAAGGGCGGCGGCCCCGCGATGATCGACCTGCTGTCCGGGCGCGTCCCGGTGGGATTCACGACCATCCTGTCCGTCCAGCCGTACCTGCGGTCCGACCGCCTGCGCGCGATCGCGGTGTCATCGGCCAAACGGTCGACCGCGCTGCCCAACGTGCCGACCGTCGCGGAATCCGGCCTGCCCGGCTACGACTTCTCCGGCTGGTGGGGCGTCGTCGCGCCCGCGAAAACACCGGCCGCCATCGTCAACCGGCTGAGCGCCGAGTTCGCGAAAGTTCAGCACGAGCCGGAGATGCGCGACCGCCTGGCCAATGAAGGCGCGGAACCGCAGACGAACTCGCCTGAAGCGTTCGCCGCCTTCCTGCGCGCGGAAACCGCCAAATGGGGCAAAGTGGCGAAAGACAGCGGCCTGCGCCTTGAGTAACCCGGGTAACCCGTGACATGAAAATCGCCGAACTGCTGCTGCAAACGCTGGAAAAAAACGGCGTCAGCCGCATTTTCGGGAATCCGGGCACCACCGAGATTCCGCTGGTACGTCTGTGCGAGCAGCGGCGCCGGCTCCAGTATGTCGTGGCCCTGAGCGAAGTCGCCGCCGTGCCCATGGCCGACGGTTACGCGCGTGCGACCCGCTCCCTCGGCGTCGTCAACCTGCATGTCGCGCCCGGCCTCGGCAACGGCATGGGCGGGCTCTACACCGCGGGCATCGCGCAATCGCCCCTGCTGGTGCTGGTCGGTGGACAGGACCGGCGTTTTCTCCATACGCAGCCCATCCTGTGGGGCCCGCTCGAAAAGATGGCGGGTTCGGTGGCGAAGGCCGTCTTCACCCTGAATACCCGGCACGATGCCGCGTTCAATATCCGGCAGGCGGTCCGTGTCGCGCTCACCGCGCCGGGCCGGCCCGTCGCCCTGATCTGCCCGCCCGACCTGCTCGAACAGGATCTCGACGCCGCGCCGCTCAAGGTCAATCCGCCCGCGCCCGGCGCACTCACTGCGGCGCGGGCACGCCAGTACGCGCGGATTCTGGCCAAGGCCAAACGTCCGGCGCTGATCGCGGCGGAAGACGTGCACTGGAACGGCGCCAGCGCAGCGCTCGACGAGCTCGCCCGCAAGCTCGCCGCGCCGGTCTACGTCGCGCCCTATACCGCGGCGTTGCCGATCGCGAGTGCGTCGCCACGCTACGCCGGCTACCTGCCGCCGAGCCGCAAGCAGATCGCGGATCGCCTCGCGCAACATGACGTATTGTTTTTCGTCGGCGGCACCGGCCTGCGCACGACGCTCTACAGCGAGGCGAAGCTCGCGCAACCCAAGCTCTGGATCGGCAACAACGCCGACGTGCTCGCCGCCGACGGCGAGTTCGAACTGGCGACCGTGACGGACACGCGCACGGCGCTGACCGACATCGCGGACGCGCTGAAGGCGGGCGCCAAACGCGCCCCGCTCGGGCCGCAGCGGCCACCGATGGCGCTGCCGGCCAGGCAGGCCGGCGTTTTCCATCCCTCGCGCGCCATACATGCCCTGCTCAAGGCCTTTCCCGGCGCACTGTGGGTCGACGAGTCCGGCCTGTCCACCTCGGATGTGCGGCAGTGGATGGCATTGAACGCCGGGGATTACCTGATCAACGGCAGCGGCGGCATCGGCTGGGGGCTGGCGGCATCGGTGGGCGCCGCCATCGGCAACCCGGGCCGGCAGGTGGTCGCCGTCATCGGCGACGGTTCCGCGCTCTACGCGAGCGAGGCCCTGTGGACCGCGGCGCATCACAAGACAAAGCTGCTGCTGGTGATTCTGTCCAACCGGCGCTACGCAACGCTCAACGAAGCCGCCAGCCGGCTGACCGGCAAGGCGCTCGATCTCTTCACCATCGAGCCGCCGGTGATCGATTTCAGCGGTCTTGCCGCGCTCTACCGCTGGCGCTACGTCCGCGCCGCCGCCGAAACCGACCTCACGGCCTTCCTGGCCAAAACGCGCGGCAAGGTCGGCCAGAACACGCTGCTCGAAATCCAGCTCGACCCGAAAGTGAAGCCGGTGACGGCGTCACGGCATTTCTAGCGGTCTGTTGAATTTCTCTCGTCGCTCCCGCGAAGGCGGGAGCCCAGAAAACCAGCTGCAAAGAATCAGACGACTTACTGGATTCCCGTCCGCACGGGAATGACGAGTTCCTCACTCCTCACCCCTTCCCCTCACCAGCCGCTGCCGCTATTCCAGCTTGGCGCCGGTCGCGGCGATCAGCTTGGCGTATTTCTCGTAATCGGCGCGCAGTCGCTGCTCGAATTCCTCCGGCGTCGCGCTCCAGGCATCGAGCGCCTGGTTGGCGAGACTCTGGCTCACCTCGGGCGACTTCAGTGCCCTGTTGATCTCCGCATTCAGCTTGTTGATGATGTCGCGCGGCGTGCCGGCCGGCACGAACACCCCGATCCACGGGCTCATCTCGTAGCCGGGCACCGTTTCCGCGATCGTCGGCACGCCGGGCAGCGTCGGGCTCGGCTTGGCGCCGGACACGCCCAGGGCGCGCAGGCGGCCGGAATTGACGTGCGAGAGGACGGTCGAAATCGTGGCCAGCGACGCCTGCGTCTCTCCCGATACCAGCGCGGTGACCTGTGGCGCGCCGCCCTTGTAAGGCACGTGAACGATGTTGATGCCCGCCATCTGCACCAGCAGTGCCATCGACAGATGCGGCGCACTGCCGTTACCCGACGAAGAATAGAAAATCTGGCCCGGCTTCGACTTGGCCAGTGTGATGAACTCCTTCACCGTCTTCGCCGGCAGCGCGGGATGGACGGTGAGCGCGCCGGGCTGTGCGGCGAGCAGGCCGACCCCGGCAAAATCCTTCAGCGTGTCGTAGGGCAGTTTTTTGTACATCGACGGATTGCCGACGTGCGTCGTCGAATGGACCATGATGGTGTAGCCGTCCGGCGGCGTTCTCGCCACGATTTCCGCACCGAGCGTGCCGGCCGCGCCGCCGCGGTTGTCCACCACGAACTGCTGGCCCAGCTGCTTGGAAACCTCGTTCATCACGATGCGCCCGACGACGTCGTTGGAACCGCCCGCCGGCCACGGAATCACCACGCGCACCGGTTTGGACGGATAAGCCTGGCCCCAGGCGGTGCCGGCGATGCCGGCGGCGAACAGCGCCAGAACGGCGGACGGGAATTTCGATTGCTGCATGCTGCCTCCTCCTTGTTTTTGATACCGCGCGGCGATTATATCGGCGTTGCCGGAACGTCCGCCCGCTGCGGGTAAACTTCGACTCCCTCTCCCGCCATTCGTTCCGGGGTTCCGCCATGCCTTTGCCGCTCGACGGGGTCAAAGTCCTCGATTTCACCGCCATCATGGCGGGCCCCTACTGCACGCTGATGCTGGCCGACATGGGCGCGGACGTCATCAAGATCGAGGCCTTTCCCGAAGGCGACGGCTCGCGTCGCTTCGAACCGAAGGTAAATGGGGAGAGCTATTGTTTCGCGGCGCTCAACCGCAACAAGCGCAGCCTGGGCCTGGACCTCAAGCAGGCGGCGGGCAAGGACATCTTCATGCGGCTGGCGAAGGACGCCGACATCGTCATCGAGAATTACCGGCCGGGGGTGACGAAAAAGCTGGGCATCGACTACGACGCGGTGAAGGCGGTCAATCCGAATGTCGTCTACGCCTCCATCTCCGGCTTCGGCCAGACCGGTCCCTACGCGCACAAGGGCGGCTTCGACATCATCGCGCAGGGCATGAGCGGCATCATGCGCATGACCGGGGAGGCCGGCGGACGGCCCGCCAAGGTCGGCATCGCCATGAACGACATCGCGGCCGGCACCACCGCGCTCTACGCCATCCTCGGGGCCTACATCCAGCGCCTGCGCACGGGCGTTGGCAACTACCTCGAAACCTCGCTGCTCGAAGCCGGGCTGGCCTGGACCTTCTGGGAGTTCGGCGCGTATTTCGGCGGCGGCGAACTGCCGCTCGCGAACGGCACGCGGCACCGCCGCTCGACGCCCTATCAGGCGTACAAGACGCAGGACGGCTACGTCACTGTGGGGGCCAACAACGAAAAGCTATGGACCAACTTCTGCACCAGGGTGATCGACAAGCCCCAACTCATGCAGGACGCGCGCTTCAGCACACTGAATGCGCGGATGGCCAACATCGATGCCCTGCAGGACGAGATCGAGCAGGTGTTCCTGACCCGGGCCACGTCGCACTGGGTCGACAAACTGGACGCCGCGGGCGTGCCCGGCGGCCCGGTCTACACCTACGACCAGGCGCTCGCCGATCCGCACGTCCGCGCACGGCAGATGGTCGTCGAGGTGGACCATCCCAAGATCGGTCGCATGATGAACTTCGGCTCGCCCGTGAAGACCCGCAACGAGTTCACCCGCATCCGCACGCCGGCGCCGTGGCTGGGACAACACTCCGCGGAGGTTGCGCAGACGCTGGGCTATGCGGACGACGAACTCGAAAAACTGTTCGCGACCAAAGTCATCTACGACGCGGAACGGGCGCCCCGCCCCTCGTAACCGCAAAGTACAGGCGGCCAATGTCAGTGTAGGACTACATGACGGCCCCGCCGCGCCGACTATACTGCGGCATCCGTGGCTGGACGACTGGAGAACGCCATGCGCTGGGAAGGCGGCAGGGAAAGCGGCAACGTCGAGGACCGGCGCGGCATGTCCGTGGGCCGTGGCGTGGCCGGCGGCGGGATCGGCGTCATCATCATTGCGGTGATCGCCATGTTCATGGGCGTGGACCCGAACATCATCCTGGAAGGTGCGAAACAACTGGAAGCGCCACAGTCCCAGACACCCACCGGCAATTACAAGGGAACGACCGAGGAAGAAAAGCTCAAGCAGTTCGTATCCGTCGTCCTGGCCGACACCGAGGACACCTGGCGCGGCCTCTTCCAGAAGGCAGGCCGTCAGTACCAGGACCCCCGGCTCGTCCTCTTCACCGGCGCGGTCGATTCCGCCTGCGGCACGGCGAACTCGGCGGTGGGTCCTTTCTACTGCCCTGGCGACCAGAAGGTCTATATCGACCTCGGCTTCTACCGCGAACTGCGGGATCGCTTCAAGGCGCCCGGCGAATTCGCCCAGGCCTATGTCCTCGCGCACGAAGTGGGCCACCACGTGCAGAACCTGCTCGGCATTTCGGAGCAGGTGCAGCGGGCGCAGAGCCGCATGGGCCAGGCCCAGGCGAACGCGCTATCGGTGCGGGTGGAACTGCAGGCGGACTGTTTCGCGGGCGTGTGGGCGAACAATGCCAACCGGACCCGCAGCATGATCGAAAACGGCGACGTCGAGGCGGCGCTCAATGCGGCGGCCGCGATCGGCGACGACCGGCTGCAGCGGCAGGCGCGCGGCACCGTTTCGCCGGAGTCTTTCACCCACGGCACGTCGGAGCAGCGCATGCGCTGGTTCAAGCGCGGGCTGGAGAGCGGCAGCGTGCAGGCCTGCGACACCTTCAAGGCCGCGCAGTTATAGGCTCTACTTCGCCTGCGTGATCAGCACGTCGGGCAGCCAGGTCGCGATCTGCGGGAACGCGGTGATCAGCACGATCGCCAGCACCATCATGCAGAAGAACGGGATGGACGCGTAGGCGACGTAATTGCTGTCGCGCCCGCTCATGGTCTGCAGCACGAACATGTTGAAGCCGAGCGGCGGCGTCACCTCCGCGATCTCCACCAGCAGCACGATGAAGATGCCGAACCAGACGAGGTCGAAGCCGGCCTTTTCGATCATGGGAATCACGATCGAGGTCGTCAGCACGATCATCGACACGCCGTCGAGCGCCGTGCCGAGGATGATGTAGATCACCGCGAGAATCGCAATCAGCGCGTACGGGTGCGGGTTCAGCGCATACACCCACTCCGCCAGCGCCTTCGGGATGCCGGTGAAGGCCATGCAGGACGAGAGGAAGCTCGCCCCGGCGAGGATGAACATGATCATGCAGGAGAGCCGGGTCGCGCCCATCAGGCTCTGCCAGAAGGTGTCGCGCGTGAGGCCGCCCGACCACGCAGCGATGATCAGCGCGCCCAGCACGCCGTAGGCCGCCGCCTCCGTGGCCGTGGCCCAGCCGATCACCATCACCCACACGATGAACACGATCAGCAGCAGGCAGGGGATCAGCAGCCGGCTGCGATAGAGCTTCTCCCGCAGCGACAGGCGGATCTCCTCTTTCGGTGTCTTCTCGGGGTTGAGCAGCGCCCACACCACGATGTAGCCCGAGAACAGCAGCATCAGCAGCAACCCGGGCAGGCAGCCGGCGAGGAAGACCTTGAGGATGGAGACTTCCGCCGCCACCGCGTAGACCACCATGATGATCGACGGCGGCAGCAGGATGCCCAGCGTGCCCGCCCCGCACAGCGAACCGAGGCAGGTCTTTTCGTCGTAGCCGCGTTTCTTCAGTTCCGGCAGCGCGACCTTGGCGATGGTCGCGCAGGTGGCGGCCGACGAGCCGGACACCGTGCCGAAGATGCCGCAGGCGAGGATGTTCACGTGCATCAGCCGGCCCGGCAGCCAGGTCAGCCACGGCGCGAGCCCTTCGAACATCTCCTCGGAGAGCTTGGTACGGTAGAGGATCTCTCCCATCCAGATGAACAGCGGCAAGGCTGCGATCGTCCAGTTTGCGCTGGAGCCCCAAAAGGACTGAAACAGGTTCACTTCCGGCGGCGAGGAGGTGAAGAACTGCAGCCCCACCCACGCCACCGCGGCCAGCGCGATCGCGATCCACACCCCGCCGAACAGCAGCACGAGCAGCAGCGCGAAGAGGATGCAGGCGATGGTGAGCGTTGACATGAAAAATCGGGATTGGGGATTAGGGATTCGGGATTGGAGAGTGAAACCCTGCACGGCGTGGCCAGAGGCCGCCGTTTTCAAATCCCCAATCCCTAATCCCGAATCCCGTCATAACGTTTCGGAGAAGTCACCCTGCTCGCCGCGCACGCGGCGCTCATCCTCCGCGACCTGATAGGCGGGTTTTTGGCCACGCAGCACGGCGACGAGGTCATCCATGACCGCAATGAAGAAGATGATGACGCCGAAGAGAAAGGACAGTTGCGGGATCCAGATCGGAATCTTGATCAGCCCCTGCGCGACTTCCTTGAACTTCCAGCTGTCGAAGACGAAGGTCGCCACCGCCCACAGCATGTAGCCGACGAACAGCGCGGTGATGCCGAGCGCAACGACCTCCGCGCACCAGCGGGCGCGCGGGCCCAGCATGTCGATCCACAACCCGACGCGGACCAGTTCGCCCTTGCGGAAGGTATGGCCCAGCGCGAAGAACGCCGAGGCCGCGCACAACCAGGCGGTGATGTCGTCCGCGCCGCGGATCAGGAAGCCGACCTCGCGGCCGAACGCCTGCGCCAGCATGAGCGCCGCAATGCCGGCGAGGCAGGCCGCCGCCAGCGCGCCGCTGGCGGCGTAGAGGCCGTCCAGTACACGCCGCATTGCTGAGCGCCCGGCGTGCACCGCGGTGGCCGGAGGACTATTTGCCGCGATAAACGCTGATGATCGCCGCGGCGTCGGGGCCGGCGGTCTTGAGCCATTCCGCCAGCATGGTGTCGCCGACCTTGGCGTAGGCGGCCTTCATGGCGGCGTCCGGCTCGTGCAGCGTGACGCCGTTGTCGGCCAGCCCCTTGTTGGCGTTCACCTCGCGCAACTTGGCCAGTTCCCAGCCGCGCTTTTCGGCAGCGGCGGCAGCGTCGAGCACCGCTTTTTTCTGGCTGTCCGGCAGGCGGTCGAACGCGCGCGCGTTGACGACGACGGCGTTCTTCGGATGCCACGCGTTCGTCAGGTAGTAGTTCTTGACGAATTCCCAGGCCTTGGTGGAATTGCCGGTGGCCGACGAGGTGACCATCGAGGTAATGGTGCCGGTGGCGAAGGCCTGCGGCACTTCCGGCACCTGCACGACCGTCGGGCTCGCGCCCAGCAGTTCGGCAAAGCGCGCCGTCATCGGGCTGTAGGTGCGCATCTTCTGCCCCTTCAGGTCGTCCACGGTCTTCATCGGGTTCTTGACGTAGATGCCCTGCCCCGGCCACGCGACCGAATACAGCAGCTTGAGGCCGCGTCCGGCGAGCTGCTTCTCGAGCTGCGGCTTCTGCGCCTGGTAGAACTTCCAGGCGTTGTCCCAGCCCGCCGCCACGAACGGCAGGTTGTCGGCGGCGAACACCGGGTCTTCGTTGCCGAACTGGCCGAGGAGGATCTCGACGATCGGCACCTGACCGGTGGAGGCCGCCCGCAGCATGTCGGGATGCTTGATCAGCGAACCATTGGTGTGCAGCGTGATGTCGAGCTGGCCGCCGGTCGCCTTCCGCACGTCGTCGGCGAACTGCTTGACGTTGATCGTGTGAAATTCGCCGTCCGAATATGGCGTCGGCATGTCCCACTTGGTCTGCGCCTGCGCCGCGAGCGGCAGGCAGAAGGCGGCGATGCCCGCCAGCATGGTTGTGAATCGCATGATCAGCTCCCTTTTGAGTATCCCGATGCCAAATCTTACTCGACCCGGCTGGCCACTCGTGCAGCCCGCACTTAGAATGATGGCTGTTGCCGTGCGCATCTTCCCTGCTTAACGGTCCGGGCGCAATCTCCATGTCCGGTCCCCGCTCTCCTCACCCCATCGGACGCTCCGTGCCCCGACGCCCAGCCCGCACCATCGTCGCCTCGCCGCCCAAGCGCCGCGCACCACAACCGGGCATCCGCCTGCTGGTCACCGCCTTTGAACCCTTCGCGGGCGATACCCTGAACGCGTCACAGGAAGCCGTGCAGCGGCTGCCGTCCCGCATCGCCGGTGCCGGCATCGTGCGGGAGATCCTGCCCACGATGTTCGGGCGCGCGCTCGAAAGCCTGGCCGAGCTGATCGAGCGCGAGCGCCCGACGCATGTCGTCTGCGTGGGTGAGGCCGGCGGACGGGCCGAACTGTGCGTCGAACGCATCGCGATCAACGTGGACGATGCGCGGCTGCGCGACAACGCGGGCCGGCAGCCGGTCGATACCCCGGTCGTTGCCGGCGGTCCCGCGGCCTATTTCTCGACCCTGCCGATCAAGGCCATGGCGGCGGCGATCCGTGCCGCCGGCCTGCCCGCCGCCGTCTCCAACAGCGCGGGCACCTACGTCTGCAACCACGTCTTTTACGGTCTGCTGCACCTCGCCGCGACGCGCTACCCAAAGTTGCGCGCGGGGTTCATCCACGTCCCCTGCCTGCCCGCGCAGGCTGCCGCGCACGCCGGCATGCCGTCCCTGTCGGCAACGGACACCGCGCGCGGGCTGGTCGCCGCGCTGCAGGCCGTGGTCACCGTCCGCAAGGATCTCGCCGTCAGCGAGGGCCGCGAAGCATGAGCGCGCCGCGCTGGCAGTTCTGGATCGACCGCGGCGGCACCTTCACCGATGTCGTCGCGCGCAAACCGGACGGCAGTCTCCTCACCGCCAAGCTGCTGTCGGAAAACCCGGAGCGCTACCGCGACGCGGCGGTGGCCGGCATCCGCCAGTTGCTCGGGCTCGCGCCCGGCGCGCCAATCCCCCCGGATGCGATCGACGCCGTCAAGATGGGCACCACGGTCGCCACCAATGCGCTGCTCGAACGCAAGGGCGAGCGCACCGCGCTCTTCATCACGCGCGGCTTCCGCGACCAGCTCCGCATCGGCTACCAGAACCGTCCCCGCATCTTCGACCGCCACATCGTGCTGCCGGAACTGCTCTATTCCGCCGTCTATGAAGTGCCAGAGCGCATCAACGCGCAGGGCGGGATCCTGACGCCGCTCGACGAAGCGCAGGTCGCGCGCGACCTCGCGGACGCGAAAGCGCAGGGCATCCGCACCATCGCCATCGTGCTCATGCACGGTTACCGTTTCCCGGACCACGAGCAACGTGTCGCAGCGCTCGCGCGCGCGGCGGGCTTCGCGCAGGTGTCCGTGTCGCACGAAGTCTCGCCGCTGATGAAGCTCGTCTCGCGCGGCGACACCACCGTGGTCGACGCCTACCTCTCCCCCATCCTGCGCCGCTACGTGGACCAGGTCGCGGCCGACCTGCCGGGCGTCAGATTGATGTTCATGCAGTCGAGCGGCGGTCTCACCGACGCCCGGCTGTTCCAGGGCAAGGACTCCATCCTCTCGGGTCCCGCCGGCGGCATCGTCGGCGGCGTGCGCACGGCGCAACAGGCCGGCATCGAGAAAGTGATCGGCTTCGACATGGGCGGCACCTCGACCGACGTCTGGCACTACGCCGGCGAATTCGAGCGCGCCTTCGAGACGCTGGTGGCCGGCGTGCGCATGCGCGCGCCGATGATGGCCATCCAT
>JBOIEQ010000118.1:0-13318 GCA_050741255.1 Burkholderiales bacterium
CAGGGCGCAGCGCAGGCGCAGCCACCGGCGGCGCGGAAATGGAAACACCGCTGGTGCGTTCGCACCGGGGGCGCAGACATGGAAACACCGCTGGTGCGCTCGCACCGGGGGCGCAGAAATGGAAACACCCCCGGTGCGTTCGCACCGGGGGTGTTATTGGGACATGCAGTGAGTCAGCCGGTAAGCCGGGTTCTGTCGGCACCTTGCGATGCCGTGACAGTCATTCGTCTGGGCCGGCGGTCACCCGCCGGCTCAAGCAACCTACCCGGGGACAGCGCGAGCAACGCTATTGCCCCCCTATTTGGTCTTGCTCCGGATGGGGTTTTCCCTGCCGCCCGTGTTGCCACGAACGCGGTGCGCTCTTACCGCACCTTTTCACCCTTGCCTGTGAAGACACCTCTTGCGAGGCATCAACCATCGGCGGTTCATTCTCTGTGGCACTTTCCGTCGCCTCACGACGCCCGGCCGTTAGCCGGCATCCTGCTCTGCGGAGCCCGGACTTTCCTCTGCGCCCGAAGGCACAGCGACTGTCTGGCTGACTCGGCGCGGATTGTACCGTGCCCGCGCCCTTCCGCCCGGGCGGCAGATCCTGATCCCGGAATGCCATAAAGTCGCTATTTCTGCTACTTTAGGAGCGCATTTATGCCACGTGAGCGATTAAATCACGCAATAAAGCATCACATGTCGATACTTCGCACCGCGGTGAGTGGGGCGCCATCCGCCCCGCCGCAACCCGTTCATCACATGCGAAGGAGTCGTCATGAATGCGCAGAAAACCGATGCCGCTCATCCCGAAGTTGTTAACGCCTCACGCCACGCCGGCCTCCTGGCTGCGCTCGCCGTCGCACTCACGCTCGGCGGCTGCTACATCGTGCCGCTGCAGGCGGACGGACGCCCGGTGCCGATTCCCGGCCTCACGGCGCCGGTCGCTGTCGCTGGGCCGGGCACCGCGCTGCCGGTGCCCGCAAGCCCGAACGTGATCCCCGTGCGCATGTACCCCACCAACGAACTTGCGGCACCCGCCGGCGCGGTGGCCGGCAGCGTCACCTCGTATGCGTCGGGCCGCGCGGACTTCCAGTTCATCCGCGCCGGCGAGGTGTTCAGCGGCGAGGCCACGCGCTACGGCGGCCAGAAGAACGGCGTGGCAAACGCCGCGGGCTCGCGCGGCGGTTTCGCGAACTGCCAGTACGCGATGAACAACCCGGCGCAGGGCACCGGCACCTGCAAGTTCGCCGACGGCGCGCTCTACTCGCTGCACGTGGGGCAGTGAACTAGCGCATGGCGCAGGCCCAGTCCATCGCCGACCTGCTGAAACGCGCCCTGCGCGCCCGCGGCATCACCTACGCGGCGCTCGCGGGGCGCATCCACATGTCGGAGGCGAGCGTGAAACGCATGTTCTCGCAGCGCAACTTCACACTCGCCCGGCTCGACAAGATCTGCGCCGCCGCCGGCATCGAGTTCGGGGAACTCACGCGCGGCTTCAACCCCGAAGAGCGCCTCATCGCGCGGCTCACCGTGCAGCAGGAAGCGGAGATCGTCGCGGAACCCAAACTGTTTCTCGTCGCGCTGTGCGTGCTCAACCTGCTCGATTTCGAGGAGATCCACGCGACCTACCGCCTCGACAGAGCCGAACTCACCGGCCTGCTGGCGCGGCTCGACCGTATCGGCTTCATCGAATTGCTGCCGAACAACCGCTTCAAGCTGCTGGTCGCCCGCACGTTCTCCTGGACGCCGAACGGCCCGATCATGCAGGCGTTCAAGCGCCACGCTGGGGATTTCTTCGATGCCGACTTCGGCCAGCCCGGCGAGTTGATGCTGCTCCTGAACGGCCGCCTCTCGCAGGCCTCCCGGCTGGCCCTGGTGGAACGCCTGCGGCGCGTGGCCAGGGAATTCTCCGATCAGCACAGGGACGAAGCCGCGCTGCCCGTCGCCGAACGTTCACCCGTGAGCCTGCTCATCGCCTGCCGGCCCTGGCACATGCAGGTACTGCGCGATCTGCTGCGCGCCGCGCACGACCGCAAAACGGTCCGGAACCACTGAACCATGTGGCGCACCCTGCGCATCGCGATCCTGCTCTTCATCCTCGCCACGGTCGCGCAGACGGCCTGGCTCGCCCGCGCGCGCGTGGCGGACTGGAAAGAGACGCTGCGGGTGGTGGTCTATCCGATCGATGCCGACGGCAGTCCTGCCACCGCGCAGTACCTCGCCACGCTCGACGTCGACCGCTTCCGCCCGATCGAGACCTTCCTGCGCGACGAAGCGGCGCGCCACGGCCTGCCGCTCAAGCAGCCGGTCGAACTGCGGCTCGGCCCGCGCGTCGCGAGCCTGCCGCCCGCGCCGCCGCGCGACGCCGGCCCCGTGGGCGCGCTGCTGTGGAGCCTGCGCATGCGATGGTGGGCCTGGCGCCACGATGCCTATGACGGGCCCAAACCGCACGTGCGGCTGTTCGTGCTGTACCACGACCCCGCGCGGCGCGCGCTGGTGCCGCACTCGGTTGGTCTGCAGAAGGGGCTGCTGGGCGTGGTCAACGCGTTCGCGGCGGAAGCGCAGCGGGGACCGAACAACGTGGTGATCGCGCACGAACTGCTGCATACCTTCGGCGCAACGGACAAGTACGACCTGGCGACGAACCGGCCCGCGTTTCCCGACGGGTTCGCCGACCCCGCGCGAAACCCGCCGTACCCGCAGGACGCCGCCGAAATCATGGCGGGACGTATCCCGCGTTCGCCGACGCAGGCGGAGATGCCCGCGAGCCTGGAGGATACCGTCGTCGGCGCGAAGACCGCGCGCGAGATCAACTGGCTGCGTTGACCGCCGCGCCGCCGCAACCTCCTGGAAACAACATCATGATGACTGACCACCGTGCCACCGCGATCGTCGCCCTGCTGCTATCCACCGGGATCAGCGGCTGCGGCGACTTCCTCACCGATGGCGCCACGCGGCTCGCCTACGAACTCGAAGCGGGCGCGAAGAAGGTGTCCGGCAGCGGGCGAACGACGCTCGAACACCGGCCCAAGGCCACGCCCGACGGCTGCGCCGGCGCCTACAAACTGCAACTGAGCGCCAACGCGGGCCTGGTGATCTGGTGCAAGGACGCGAACGGCAAAACCGTCTCCAGCCACATCACCACCCATCACCTGCGCTTCGTGGACGTGCCGCAGACGTGGATCGTGGACAAGGTTGCGGGGACGCCGACTTTCATCGAGTTGGAGAAGCGCGGCGGGAAGCCGGTGGTGACGGCGGTACGGTAGTCACAAAGCATCGCACGGACCAGCAGCGGGTTCGCGCCTTGCGCACGGCTTGAAAAATACAGGACGACGATCAGAAAAGATGCGCTGCGTTCCGCTCCAGAGCAGCGGATGCTAAGACCGGCGTGAGGGGTTTATCCACTCCCCTGCCACGGAGGGTTACTCGAACGGCAGCGTTACGGACTGCGGGCGCAGGAACTCCCAGGAATCGAGCACGAGTCGGAGCGATGGGATGGCTGGCGGCGGGGGTGGTAACGGCTCATCGGCAAAGCCAAACGCTCTCCTGGCCGCATTCTTGATTCTGGTTCCGGCCTCGGCGATTCTGCTGCTGACGGTTCGTTCCACATCAGCAGGAGGCGGCAGCCAGTGGTCACAGGCTAGGCGAGCCGCTGCCTCCATGCCATAGCTTCGCCAGACACCGGCCGTATTCGTCGCGATGATGACGCCTTGGCGGGGCTCGAGAATATTCGCGTCGCGGGGCGTCTGGGGCGGGCCCGTGAAAATCGCGTACAGTTGAGCGCCTCCGGCGCCTTGCGTTTCCGTGCCTTCCCGTACCGTGGGGCCAATCATGTTCGCTCGGTAGGGAAATTTTCCGATCGGTGGCCCGATACCGCCCCGGCAGACCGGGCCGGTCGGGGAAGCGTCGTCGCACAAACTGCATTTATTGCCGTTGCTTTCCAGCCGCCAGGTAACGCTGCTCACCAGCACCGCTTCGGGCAGCGCGTTGAAATTCCAGTCGGCATGGGTGTGATTGCTTCCGCTCAGGAAATTGGCGCGGCAGTCGCCACCCGTGGGTCCGGCCGTCACGCGCACGCCCAGCTGACCGCCCGCGTCATCGCTCGAGCAACCGCCGCTTTGCGCGGGTTTGAGCCAGTCGCGCATGCGCGCCGTCGCGGTGATGCGGACACGGTCGTGCGGCGCGACGACGAAGGGCTGGGCTTCGACTTGCGTCGTCGGGCTCCACGTCCCTCCCAACGGGCGTGTTGACACAGCGAGCAACAGCCGGCAATCGCCGGTGCTCGTGACGCTGCCGCGCGGGATGAGCCAGCCAAAGAAATCCAGCTTCGCGATACCGCCAACGGACAAAGCCGTTGCGGTCTTCTGCGGTCCGTCGAAGCGGCACGCGATCGTGGCTGGATCCTGCGCCGGCCGATTTCCCATAATCGTTGCCTTCACCTCCGCTCCACTTGCCGCAGGCACCGGCAACTGGAGCCCGCGCCGCAACCACCATTCATGCGCCGGACGTGGCCGCACCGGAACAGTGGTGCTTCCAGTGTCCCCGCCCGCAGGAGGGCCACCGCTGGGCGGGCCGCTGCCGCCGGGCAGTACGTCCGGGACGCCGACTACAACAGCGGCCATCGCCGAGACAGGGCCGATGTTCACCAAAACCGCTGCGCCAATCAGAACAGCAGTAAATCGCATGCCACAAGCATACCCCTGTGACGGGGAAATGCGGGCAACGGTTCAGATACCAGCAGGGAGCAACAGGGCAGAAATACCGGGGGCAGACGACGATTTCCCGATACCGGGTCCCCGGCGCCCTCACGCCGCAGTATCCCGCCCGGAAGCGACCGCCACGGCGCGCCTCCATTCCCCACCTATAATCCTCCGCGCATTCCAAAAAAAATATCCGGAGGAGCCATGTCCCGTCTGCCCGTAGCACTCTGCGCCGCGTACGCCGCGCTCGCTTACCCCAGCGTCCACGCCCAGACCCCTTCGACCGGCTCAGGGCAGGCTTACCCCAGCAAACCCATCCGCATCGTCGTGCCCTTTCCCGCCGGCGGCAGCACCGACATCATCGGGCGCGTGGTGGCTGAGCAGTTGACCTCCGCGTTAGGCCAGCAGGCCTTCGTGGACAACCGGCCCGGCGCGAACGGCGTCATCGGCACCGAGCTCGTCGCCCGCGCCGCGCCGGACGGCTACACGCTGCTGA
Source organism: Burkholderiales bacterium (assembly GCA_050741255.1). Taxonomy (GTDB): domain Bacteria; phylum Pseudomonadota; class Gammaproteobacteria; order Burkholderiales; family SG8-41; genus CAZXNF01. Next base: position 5,182 of record JBOIEQ010000118.1, read on the forward strand.
TGGGCGGCATCGGCTCGCTGTCGATCAACCCGGCGATCTACTCGAAGATTCCGTACGACCCCGTGCGCGATTTCACCGCGATCATCCAGATCGCGCAGGTGCCTAACGTGCTGGTGGTGCATCCGTCGCTGCCGGTGAAGGTCGTGAAGGACCTGGTCGCGCTGGCGAAGGCCAACCCCGGCAAGCTCACCTTCTCGTCGTCCGGCAGCGGCTCTTCCGACCATATGTCGGGCGAGCTGTTCAAGTCGATGGCGAAAGTGGACCTCGTGCACGTGCCCTACAAGGGCGGCGCGCCGGCGATCACCGACGCGATCGCGGGCCAGGTCAGCATGACATTTTCCAACCAGCCGACCGCGCTGCCGCACGTGAAGACGGGCAAGCTGCGCGGCATCGCGGTCACCAGCATCAAGCGTTCCGCCGCCGCGCCGGAACTGCCGACGATCGATGAATCCGGACTCAAGGGTTTCGATGTCAGTTCGTGGGTGGGCGTCAACGCGCCGGCGAACCTGCCGCGCGACATCACGACCCGCCTCAATGCGGAAATCGTGAAAGGGATGAGTTCGCCCGCCGGCCGCGAGAAACTCAATCAGCTCGCGTTCGATCCGGTGCTGTCCACGCCGGACCAGTACGCCGCGCACATCAAGTCGGAAGTGGCGAAGTGGGCACAGGTCGCCAGGACGGCGGGCGCCAAACTGGACTGAAACCCCGGGGAGTGCGCCCCGGTCGGCGTTACACCAGCTTCCAGCCCACCGTGCCGCCGGCGCGGAAGCCGACCAGCTTGTCCGCGCCGAACGGATAGGCCGGCGGCACCGGCCACTGCTCCTTCACCAGCGTGATCCTGTCCTGGTTGCGCGGCAGGCCGTAGAACAGCGGGCCGTTCACGCTGGCGAAGCTTTCCAGCTTGTCGAGCGCGCCGTTGGCGCCGAAGATCTCCGCGTACAGCTCGATACCCGCGTGCGCGGTGTAAACGCCGGCGCAACCGCACGTCGACTCCTTCTCGCTTTTCGGGTGCGGGGCGCTGTCGGTGCCGAGGAAGAACTTCTGGTTGCCGCTGATGGCGGCGTCGATGAGCGAGCGGCGGTGCTCCTCGCGCTTCAGCACCGGCAGGCAGAAATGATGCGGCCGGAATCCCCCCGCGAACAGCGCGTTGCGGTTGAGCAGCAGGTGATGGGCGGTAATCGTCGCCGCCACCCGCGGCGGCGTACCCTTCACGAAGCGCACCGCCTCCTGCGTGGTGATGTGCTCGAGCACGACGCGCAGCTTCGGGTACTTCTGCAGCAGGGGAATCAGCAGCCGGTCGATGAAGATGCGCTCCCGGTCGAAAATGTCGACTTCCGAAAACGTGACCTCGCCGTGCACCAGCAAGGGCAGGCCATGCTCTTCCATCGCCTCGAAGGCGGCCTGGCACTTCGCGAGGTCGGTCACGCCGGAAGCCGAATTGGTCGTGGCGCCGGCCGGGTAATACTTCACGCCGTGCACGATGCCGCTGGCCTTGGCCGCCGCGATTTCCGCGCCGGTCGTGTTGTCCGTGAGGTACAGCGTCATCAGCGGCTCGAAGGTCGCCCCCGCCGGCACCGCCGCGAGGATGCGCTCCCGGTACGCCCGGGCCTGCTCGACCGTCGTGATCGGCGGCTTCAGGTTGGGCATGATGATGGCGCGGCCGAAGCGCTTGACGGTGTCCGGCAGCACGGCGCGCAAATGGTCACCGTCGCGCAGATGCAGATGCCAGTCGTCCGGACGGGTGATGGTGAGTCTCATTGTGGTGTTCTCCCTGCGGGCATCATAGGGCGCGCCACAGACTTAGTAAATTCATTGGTCATTCTTTTGGGCGAGGGCCTGTGCATACAGGGCGTTGCGGGGCGCGCCGGTGATCTCCGCGGCCAGCTTCACCGCCGCTTTCACCGGCAGCTCGCGCAACAGGAGCGCCAGCACACGCTCGCCCTCGGCCGCCGTATCGTCGCCGCCGGCCGGCGCACCTTCGACCAGCACCACGTACTCGCCCTGCTCGCGGTGCGCATCGGCATCGAGCCACGCGGCCGTGTCGCCGGCCGCGCACGCGTGTATCTCCTCGAAGCGCTTGGTCAGCTCGCGGGCGAGCGTCACGCGCCGTTCGGCGCCCAGCACCGCCGCCACGTCGGCCAGCATCGCGCGGATGCGGTGCGGCGCCTCGTAGAACGCGAGCGTGACGGTCTCCGCGCGCAGGCCCTCCAGCGCGTGCCGGCGCGTGCCCTTGGCCGCCGGCAGGAAACCGACAAAGCGATGGCCCGTTACCGCGATGCCCGACGCGGACAGGGCGCACACGAGCGCGCTCGGCCCCGGAATGGGCACCACCGGATAGCCCGCCTCGCGCACGGCGGCCACCACCACCGCACCCGGGTCGGAAATGCCGGGGGTGCCGGCGTCCGTCACCAACGCCACCGTTTCGCCCTGCGCGAGCACCGCCACCAGCGTCTGCGCGGCGCGGCGTTCGTTATGCGCGTGGACGGCGATCAGCGGGGTGGCGATGCCGTAATGCGCGAGGAGCTTCGCGGTCACCCGCGTGTCCTCGGCGGCGATGCGGGCGACGCTTTTCAGGATGTCGAGCGCGCGGTGAGTGATGTCGCCCAGATTACCGATGGGCGTGGCCACCACATATAATCGGCCCGCCCCCCACTCTCCGGCGTCCCTGCGGCGATCCTGATGCGGTTCCGGTTTCACGCTGGCTGCCTGTACATGATGGCGGCGGCCATTCTAACCGCTGCCCCCTTTGCCGCTCCGCGCGCGCAGGAGATTCGTCAGCCCGGCGGGCCGCAGTCCGGTCACATCGCGCTGCTGCTGCCGCTCAATGCCGGCGCCTTTGCGCGCCACGCCGACATGGTGCGGCAGGGATTCCTCGCCGCCGTGAACGCGCAACCGCTGCCGCTGCCGGTGCGCGTGTATCCGACCACCGACGACGATGGGGCGGTGCTCGCCGCCTACGAGCAGGCAGTGGAAGGCGGCGCGCGGCTGGTCGTGGGCCCGCTCACGCGCGCGAACGTGACCGCGCTGGCGAAGCACGCGACGCTGCCGGTGCCCACGCTGGCGTTGAACCAGCCCGACGCCAAGGCGTGGCCGGCGCGACTCTCCATCTTCACGCTCAACACCGAAGCCGAGGCGCGGCAGGTCGCGCAGCTCGCCTTTCGCGACGGACGCCGGCGCACCCTGACGATCTCCGACGAATCTCCGCTGTCGCGCCGCATTCAGCTGGCCTTCGCCGACGAAATGAAACGCCAGGGCGGCGCCGTCACCGCCGACTTCCGCTACGCCGCCGATCCGCAGCGGCTCGCGCTGATCCGGCAGGAGGCCACCCCGAAGCTCGCCGACAGCGTGTTCCTCGCGCTCGATACGGCGGCCACGCGCGCGGTGCGCCCCCAGATCGACCTGGCGCTGCCGGTTTACGCGACCTCGCAGGCGAACCCGGGGCGCGGCGACCCGCTCGCCCGCCGCGAACTGGAAGGCGTGCGCTTCGTGGACATGCCGTGGCTGCTGTCGCCGCAACACACGGCTGTCATGGTGTATCCGCGCCCGCGCACCGATGCCCTCGACCTCGAGCGGCTCTACGCCTTCGGCATCGACGCGGCGCGGCTCGCGCAGGCGCTGCTGCGCAACCGGGACGATGTGAAGCTCGACGGCGTGACCGGCGCGCTGCGCATGACGCGCGACCGGCAGTTCATGCGCGAACTGACGGCGGCGCAGTTCGAGGGCGGCAACCTGAAGGTGCTGTCCGAACCCGCCCCATGAGCGGCGCGGGCGCGGAAGCCGAAGCCGCCGCCTGGCTCGAAGCGCGCGGGCTGACCGTGCGCGAGCGCAACTGGCGCTGCCGCTTCGGCGAACTCGATCTGGTGTGCGACGACGGCGACACGCTGGTGTTCGTCGAAGTACGCGCCCGCTCGCGGACCGATTTCGGCGGCGCGGCGGCCAGCATCACCGCGGCCAAGCGCGCGCGGCTCACCGCGGCCGCCCGGCAGTACCTCGCGCAACTCCCGCGCACCCCGCCGTGCCGGTTCGACTGCGTGCTGGTCAGCGGCGAACCCGGCCGACACACCCTCGAATGGCTCCGGAACGCCTTCGACGCGGCTTGAGTCGGGGTCCGTATGCGATAATTCGGCCCCACATGGACCTGATTCGACGCATCAGCGAGAACTTTTCGGAGAGCGCGCACCTCAAACTCTCCAGCATGGACGCGCTCGCCCCCGTGATCGCCACTGCAGCGCAGCAGATGGTGGCCTGCCTGAAGAACGACGGCAAGATCCTCGCCTGCGGCAACGGCGGATCGGCCGCCGACGCGCAGCACTTCGCCGCCGAGATGCTGAACCGCTTCGAGATGGAACGGCCGGGCCTCGCCGCGATGGCGCTGACCACCGACACCTCCACGCTGACCTCGATCGCCAACGACTACGACTTCGAGCAAATCTTCTCGAAGCAGGTGCGCGCGCTGGGCCACGCCGGCGACCTGCTGCTCGCGATCTCCACCAGCGGCAATTCGCGCAACGTGGTGACCGCGATCGAGGCCGCCCACGAGGCCCGCATGAACGTGGTGGCGCTCACCGGCCGCAGCGGCGGACGCATCGGCGAAATCCTGCGCGAGGGCGACGTCAACATCTGCGTGCCTGCGCAAAGCACCGCACGCATCCAGGAAGTGCACCTGCTCGCGCTGCACTGCCTGTGCGATGCCATCGATTGCACCTTATTGGGGGTCGAATGATGAAAACACCGCAGTCCGTACTCTGGTCCAGACTCCGTCTGGTCGCGCTGCTGGCGCTGGCCCCCGTGTTCACCGGTTGCGCGGCCGTCGTCGTGGGCGGCGCGGTGGCGGGAGGCGCTGCGTTGGCGACCGACCGGCGCACCCTCGGCACGGTCACCGACGACCAGGAGATCGAGCTGCGGGCGTCAAGCCGCATCAGCAGCAAGTACAAGGACAAGGTCCACGTCAGCGTCACCAGCTACAACCGCATGGCGCTGATCGCCGGCGAGGCCCCGGACGAGCCGACCAAGCAGGACGTGGAGAAGATCGTGGCCGGCGTCAACAACGTGCGCTCGGTGGTGAACGAGCTGGTCATCGGTCCCATCGATCCCGGCTACTGGAGCAACGACGCGGTCACCACCTCCAAGGTGAAGGCGCGCTTCGTCGATGCCAACAAGTTCAACGCCTTGAACGTCAAGGTCACCACCGAGAACGGCGTGGTGTACCTGATGGGCCTCGTCACCCGGCAGGAAGCCGACGACGCCACCCAGGTCGCCCGCACCACCGGCGGCGTGAAGAAAGTCGTGCGCGTGTTCGAGTACATCCAGTCGCCCGTCAAACCTGCACCAGCCGCCACCGCGCCGGCGCCCGCAGCAGCAAGCGCACCCGCGGCTGCCACCTCCCCGACCGCTGCGCCGGTAGGCACGCCGCTCAAACCGCCGAATTAAGTCTTTCCGCGCGCCCGCGCGAACGCGTGTCGGCCGATCGGACCCGCCGGCGCACCAGGACGGGTGCGCTACACTGCGGCGCATGAGTACAGCGCACGCCGCCCCCGGTTTCGAACGCAAACTGTGCCCGCCGTCGGTGCTGGCGGCGCGCATCGCCGAACTCCCGCGCCCGCTGGTCTTCACCAACGGCGTGTTCGACCTCCTGCATCGCGGCCACGTGACCTACCTGGCGCGCGCGCGCGCGTTCGGCGCGAGCCTGCTGGTGGCGCTGAACACGGACGCCTCGGTGAAGCGCCTGGGCAAGGGCGACGACCGACCGCTCAACGCCCGCGATGACCGTGCCGCCGTCGTCGCCGCGCTGGCGGACGTCGATCTCGTCACGTGGTTCGACACCGACACGCCGCTGGAACTGATCCGGATGGTCAAACCCGAAGTGCTGGTGAAAGGCGGCGACTGGAAACCCGAGGCCATCGTCGGCGGCCGCGAAGTGCTGGGCTGGGGCGGCGCCGTCCATTCCATCCCGTTCGAGCACGAACGCTCGACCACCGCGCTGCTCGCCAAGATCCGCGCCCGCTAGAGAGGCCGTCATCCCGGACTTGATCCGGGATCCAGTTTGACCTGCTGGTGCAAGGCCGGCGTGGACTTCCGCCGCAGCGGAAGTGACGATCCTTTTTAAGGCTTGCCCGGCGCGATGCAGGTCACCGGCTTCAGCTCGGTGAGCGGGAAATCCTTCTGCAGGACCGCGAGCTTCGCCGTCACCGCGTCGCTCGGGTCGCGCACCACGAACAGGGTGTCGCCGCCGCGCGGGCCAAGCACCGCCGAGCGGATGCCCTTCTCGCGGAGCTGCGCCAGCCGCGACTTGGCGTTGTCCTCGTTGCGGTACACGCCGAAGGAAATCGCCCACTGCCACGGCCCCTCTCCGGGCAGGATGGAGAAGTCGGTCACGCCGCGCGCGCGTACCTCGGCGGACTTCCTGTCGGCCTCGGGCTTGGTCTTGAGCGGCGGGATGTAGACCCAGAACGACCCGTCGCCGACATCGCGCACGGACAGGCGGTCGCCGAGCGCCAGCGCGGCGAGTTGCGGTTCCGCGAACTTGCGGTCGCTGGCGTCGAACGGCCCCCACTCGATGCAGGCCTGCGGCAGCGCCGGCGCGGGTTCGCTTTTGGGTTCCCCCCTCGCCGGTGGCGGCGCGCCCGGCTTGGCGATGCGCATTTTCTCCGGGCTGATCTGCAGCAGGGCGATCTGCGCGTCGTCGCCGGGCGACCCGCGCAGATACGTCATGTAGACGTAGAAGCCGAGATTGGCGAGCAGGAGGAGGAGGAACAGGGCTCTCATCGGGGGGGCGTGGCGGGGGCGGCGTTGTTGTGTTGCGCGACGGCCCACAGGCCTTCGAGCACGAGATTATCCACGAGCCGGGTCTCCACCGCGAGGTGCGGGACCAACCGCGCCGCGTCGCCGCCCGACAGCACGATGAGCGGGGCCACCCCGCCGCTCGCTTCCAGATAGTCGGCCATGCGTTCGATCGCGCCGCAGGCCGCGTTCAGCGCGCCGCTGGCGATGGCGTCCGCCGTATTGGCCGGAAAAAATGCGAACGTGCCGTCCGCGCGCGGCAGCTGGGCGGTGCCCTCGGCCAGCGCGTCGCGCATAAGCGTGAGGCCGGGCAGGATCAGGCCGCCGAGGAACACGCCGTCAGCGGTCAAGGCGTCGACGGTGACCGCCGTGCCCGCGTTCACCACCACGGCGGCTGCGCCAGCGCCGGACAGCGCACGGGCGCCGATCACCGCAGCCCAGCGGTCGGCGCCGAGCTGCGCGGGCTCTCCATAACTGCTGCGAACACCGCACTGCTCGCGGGCGGGCGCATTCCACGCCAGCGCGACGCGCGCATCCGCCAGCGCCGCCTCGACCGTCGTCCGCACCCGCTCGCCCGCGACGTTCGCCCCCAGCGCGCGGTCGGGACTGCCGTGCGCCGCGACGGCCTGCGGCAGGTCCGCGATCCGCGCGTAATCGAGCGTGTCCTGCGCGAGCCAGCCCGTGTCGTCGTGCAGCCCCCACTTGAGGCGCGTGTTGCCGGCGTCGAGCAGCAGGACGCTCATCGCGGCGTCCTGGACGCCGACGCGCGCACCGAGACGTCGCCGCTCACCAGGCGCTGCGTTTTCCCGCCCGCCTCGATCAGCAGCGCGCCGTCCGCCGCCACGCCCCGCGCGACGCCCGCGAGCGTGCGGCCGTCCGGCAGGGCAGCGGTCACACGCCGGTCCTGATGGGCGTGGTGGCCTTCCCATTCGCGCGCGAACGGCTTGAACCCCTCGCGGGCGAACGTCGTCAGGACGGCATGCAACTCGCCCAGCAGCGAGGCCAGCAGGACGTTGCGGCCCGGCACTGCCGCACCCACCAGACTGAGATCCGTGACGGGTTGATCGATGGCCTCCCGCACGGCGGCGGGCAGCGCGATGTTGAGGCCGACGCCGATCACCACCGTGCTGGGGCCCGAGGCGTCGCCCTGCAACTCGATCAGGATGCCGGCGAGCTTGGCGCCCTCGACCAGCACGTCGTTGGGCCACTTGAGCTGCGCCGCCACGCCGTGCGCGCGCAGGGCGCGCACGAGCGCCACGCCGACCGCGAGCGACAGCCCCGCGAGCCATGCCGCGCCCTGCTCGAAGCGCCACAGCACGGAAAACGCGAGCGCACCGCCGACCGGACTCACCCACGC
>JBOIEQ010000119.1:0-12850 GCA_050741255.1 Burkholderiales bacterium
GCATAGAGGGGCTATGCGGCCTCCTCACGCCTACCAGCCGCGCCCTTCTGGCTCAACGCCGCGCACGTTTAAGTCCATAACAGGCTCTAGCGCGCCGGGGTGACGGCCGGCGCACCGCCTTCCGCGCGCCGGCTCTTGTCCAGCACGGTCATCGCGGAGCTGACCAGCGACGCCACATCCGACAGGTTGCTCGGCACGATCAGCGTGTTGCCGGTCTTGGCCAGATTGCTGAAGGCCTGGACGTACAGCTCGGCAACTTTCAGGTTGGCCGCATTCATCCCGCCCGGCGAATTGATCGCCTCACCCACGGCCTGCACCGCCGCCGCCGTCGCTTCCGCGATCAGGCGCACCGCCGTGGCATCACCCTGGGCCTTGTTGATGACCGCCTGCTTTGCGCCTTCGGATTTCAGGATGGCGCCCTGTTTCTCACCCTCGGCGAGGTTGATCTCTTCCTGCCGCTGGCCTTCCGACTTCGCGATCAACGCGCGTTTCTCGCGCTCGGCAGTGATCTGCGCCTGCATCGCCCGCAGGATCGATTCGGGCGGCGTCAGACTCTTCACCTCGTAGCGCAGCACCTTCACGCCCCAGGTGCGTCCCGCTTCGTCGAGCACCGACACGACCTGCCGGTTGATTTCGTCGCGGCTCTCGAAGGTCTTGTCGAGTTCCATCTTGCCGATCTCGGAACGCAGCGTCGTCTGCGCCAGCTGCGAAATCGCCGCCTGGTAATTCTGGGAGCCGTACGAGGCCAGCCGCGCATCGGTGACCTGGTAATACAACAGGCCGTCCACGCCGAGCTGGGTGTTGTCCTTGGTGATGCACACCTGCTCCGGCACGTCGACCGGCACTTCCTTCAGCGAATGCTTGTAGGCCACGCGATCGACGACCGGGACGATCACGTTCAGTCCCGGCTGCAGGACCTGATGGAACTTGCCCAGGCGTTCGACGATCCAGGCGTCCTGCTGCGGCACGACGCGCACGCCCTCGATCACGAACACGATGGCGAGCGCCACGATCAGGAAGGGAATGGCGTAGCTGGCCAGCCCCGAGGCCACCAGCACGGCGGTCAAGATACCGACCACGATCAGTTTGGGGAACATGCCAACTCCTTTGCGGTAAGGCAGGGCTGAGTCGAGCAAAGCGCCCAGATCGGGCGCTTCACGCGCGAGGCGTGACTTGGAGCGTATTGCCATCGACGTCGGAAATCACGAGTTGTGCGCCCATGGCGACCGGGCCGGTGCCGAGCACCCGGGCATCCCACTGCGCGTTGCGGTAATTGACGCGGGCGAGCCGGTGGGGCTCGTCCACCCAGGCATCGAGGGTGACGCTCTGCCCCACGTCGAGCACGTTGGAACCGGCCGACGGCGGATTGGCCACGCGGCGATGATGCACGTAGACCACCCCCGCGATGGACAGCACGGAAGAAACGATGGCTTGCACGGCGAACGGCAGGCCCGCCCATGCAATGAGCGCCGCGACGAGCGACGCGCAGCCGATCACGAGCAGGTAGAAGGTGCCGCTCGCAAGTTCGACGATGATCAGACCGAAGCCCGCGATGCCCCACCAGAGATACGGTTCCATGGCACTCCTCCAGCCGAGAACGAGAAGCCGGTCAGTCGTATGTTGGCGGCGTGCCGCCGGATTTCAAGCCAAGCGCGCACGCGGACTCTATCACGGACGGCCGAACGCACGCTGCGTCCCCGCCGTTTACGTCGCGGCCCGCGGCCGGTCGATCGTCGCCAGTGCGATGCCGCCGAAAATCAGCGCCATGCCGAGGGCATGGAACCACGCCAGGCGCTCGCCCAGGAACACGATCGCCAGCGCGATGCCGAACACCGGAATGAGGTACAGGAACATGCCCGCCCGCTGGCCGCCGACCGCCCGCACCGCGCGGTTGTAGAACAGGTAGGCAATCACCGAGGGAAACACGCCGATGTAGGCCACCCCCAGCCACGCCGCCGTTCCCCACTGCGTGCGCGCCCCTGCCGCGTATTCCCAGGCAAAGAACGGCACGAGGCACACGACGCCCACACCCACCGTCGTCGCGAGCATCGCGAGCGGATCGAGGCCGGCCGGCAGGCGGCGCAAAAACAGCGTGTACGCCGTCCACGCCGCCGCCGCGATCAGCAGCAGCAGGTCGCCGCGATTGAGCGCGAATGCCGCCAGCGCAGCCACGTCGCCGCGGGTGACGATGGCCACGATGCCCGCCAACGCCGCCGCCACGCCCGCCCAGCGCCGCGGGGAGAGACGCACGCCGAACAGCACGCATTCGGCCACGATGATGAACACCGGCGTGACCGCGTTGATCAGCAAGCCGTTGGTCGCCGTCGTCGTGTGCAGCGCCGTGTACAGCAACGCGTTGTAAGCCATGACGCCGAACACCCCGAGCGCGAACAACACACGCCAGTGCGCGCACAGCCGCGCCCGTTCGCGGAGCAGCGCGGGCCAGGCCGGCACCAACAGGATGGCCAGGGCCAACAGCCAGCGCCACAGCGACAGCGCCATGGGCGGGATGACGTCGGAGAGGGCACGCGCGGCCACGGCATTCCCCGCCCAGAACAGCGCGGTGAAAGTCAGCAGCCAGTACGGGTGCACGGCCGGGCGGCCGTTCGCGTCGTCAGTTGAGTCTGGCAGCGGCACGTTTCAGTTCGGCAATGCGGGCGCGGACCTCCGCCGCATCCTCCGCCGCGGTGGCCCGCGTCAGGTAAGCCTCGTAATCAGCGAGCGCCGCGCGGCAGCACTCGAGTTCCAGATAGACCGCCGCGCGCTCGCGATAGCCTTCCGCGCGTGCGGGCTCGGCAACCAGCAGATAGTCAAGCACCCACAGCGCCTCGCGCCACGCCTTCGCCTCGAGATGGATTCCCTGCAGGTTGCGCAGCATGCGCACCACGATCATGCGGGCGGTGGCGGTGGCCAGCAGCGCCTTTACCGGCGGCTTGCCGCCCGCACCGCCGCCGCGAGCGGCCCGCAGGCGCCGCTGCAGGTCGTCGACGCCGAGTGAAGCGCCTTTCTGATACGGATCGAGCACCACGGTGCCTTCCTTGAGCGGGCATTTCACGAGGAAGTGCCCCGGGAACGACACCCCCTCCAGTGCGAGGCCGAGGCGACGGCCCAGTTCGAGGTAGACGACCGACAACGTGATCGGGATGCCGAGCCGGCGGTCGAGCACCTCGTTCAGGTAGCTGTTGCGCGGGTCGTAATAATTTTGGGCATTGGCCTTGAAGCCCACTTCATCGAACAGGTAGCGGTTGAGCGCGACGATCTTGTCGGCCGCCGTGATATCGGGCCGCAGGCGCCGGCGCAGCGTCTCGGCCAGCACGTCGAGCTGCGCCACGTACAACGCGACATCCAGCGCGGGATAGGCTTCCCGCGCGAAGGTCAGCGCGGTTTCCGCGAGCGGCAGGTCGCGGTCCGACCGGGCCAGCAGTTCGTCAAAGCGGGCGCGCGCGGACGCCGATGCGCTCATGCGCGCACGCGACGGGAACAAAAAAGGGAAAGACCGGACAGCCGGCGCGGAAATGCGGACCACATCCGCTCGATTCTACCGGCACGCCGCTGCCCCGGCATGCGCGGGCCAAGTCAGGCTTTAGCGGGCCGCCCCGCCTGCCGCCCGCAACGCGGGCTGCACCGCGCGCGGCGTCAGGGCCGACTGGTATTTCCGCAGCAGCCAGGCGTTGAACTGGGTCAGCGTGGTTTCCAGCGGGCCGTAGGTGCCCGGCGGCATGTAGCGCGACTGCTTGCCGGCCTGCATCGCGAGGTTGACCGGCAGGTCCTGTGCCCAGATCTTGCTGCCGCCCTCGCGCACCTGCGCCGCGCGTGCGTCGAAATCCGGCAGCGCACGCGTCGAACGCGGCACCAGCCACCCGCCACCCGTCACCCGGTCGTTGGCCGCCATGGTGCCGGTTTCCGACACTGCGGTAACCAGCTGGTAGGCGATGGCATTCGGCGCGAACACGATCGTCATGCCCGGCGGCAGCATCGCGAAGGTGATGCGCTTGCGCTGTTCCGGCGAGAGAGTCGTGATCGGCGGGAAGGCCGCCGACTCGCCCCAGCCATCGCGCATCATGCCGCCGTCGGTCTTCAGCATCGGCACCGTGCGCACGATCGCATTGGCACCCTCGGCCATCGGCGTAAACACCACGCCCCCGTCAGGGTGGATGCTCGGCGCAAAGTCGTGCGTGCCCGTGTGCACGAACTCCGGATGGTACGCGTCGGTGAAATTCTCCAGGTGCAGCTTCCAGTTCCACGGCAGCACCTTGTCGGCCGGCACCGGCGGCACCGCCACCAGGTCGGCGTCTTCGTAGTGCGTCCAGTACGGCTCCAGCACGGCGAGGCTGGGCGCGAGCGGCGGCGCGCCGGCATCGAGATTCACGAACAGGAAGCCGTGCCATTGTTCGAGACGGATGACCGGCAACTGCACGCTGCCGCGCAGGCAATCCAGCGTCGCCTTGTCGCCCATGCGGGGCGCGCCGGCGAGCCGGCCGGTGAGGTCGTAGGTCCAGAAATGCAGCGGACAGCGGAAGGCGCGCACGGAACCCGACGTCGTGGAGATGACCTGCCCGCGGTGCTGGCAGACGGCGGATAGCGCGCGGATCTCCCCGTCCGCGCCGCGCACCACCAGCAGCGGCTCGCCGGCCACGCTGACCGCAAGGTAGTCGCCGGCGTTCGGGATCTGCTCGGCGCGGCCCACGCACAGCCACGAACGCGCGAACAGAGCCTCGCGCTCGAAGGCAAAAAACGCGGCCGACGTATAACACTCGCGCGGCAGCATGGGCGCGCTGTCGGCCGTCGCTGTCAGCGCCTGCAGGCGATCCAGGACCGTCTGCAGCGCAGGTTCGGTCACTGCGCTGGATGAGTTCAGCATGCGGTTCTCCTCCCGGGTTGTTTTGTTCAGGCCACCGCCGAAGTCGGGCGGCCTTCTTCCGTCTTCGGCACCACGATGGCGCCCGGCGGCTTGCGGGCGTTGGCCGCGGCAAAGCGCCGCCACGCCGCCACGCCGATGTCCGTGCGCGACAACAGCTCGGGACCCGGTGTCACCTGCTCCACGATCCATTTGTCCTGGTCGGAGAACAGCCAGTCGTGCGCCCACGACTTCCAGAATATCCAGTCGAGCCAGTCGCGCAGTTGCGCCAGCCGGCCCTTGCGCCGGAACAGATTGAAGTTCCACAGCAGCGTGGTGTGCTCATCAATCGGCGTGATCCAGCGGCAGGTGAAGAAGTCGCCGCTCGGGCGGCCGATGAGATTGATCGTCGGCAGCATGGAAATGTGGCGGTAGCGGATGTCGTACTTGGTCGCCGCCGGCGAATGCACCGGATCCAGTTCCTGCGCGCGCCCGGTCGCCGGCATCAGGCGGTACCACTCCTGTTTTGGCGGGAAGCGGCCGAGCCCGGGATACTCTGCAGACGTAATGCCATCGTAGACGCGGTGGCCGATGCTCTTGCCGTCGGGAAGCGGCGCCGCGACGTTGCGGGTCGCATGCGGGAAAATGGGTTTCAGCAGCAAGTCGGGCGACGTGCGGTGCAGGAAAGGGGCGTGCTGGTCGTGAGAGAGGTTGTCCGACAACAGCCGCCAATCGCATTGATAGGTGCGCCAGTTGGAGATGGTGTGCCATTCCTCCGGTTTGGCCAGATACTCGGGCAGGTCTTCCTCCAGCGGCACGGCGTCCATGTCGCCCACGAACACCCAGATCGTCCCGCGGGCTTCGCGCACCGGGTAGGTCTTGACCCGGGCCCTGTCGGGGATCGGTGTGTCAGGGCCTTCGACCAGCTTGGCGACGCAACGGCCGGTTTCGCCCTTGTAGGTCCAGCCGTGGTACGGACAGGTCAGCGTCCCGCTGCCGGGATAGAGACACTTGCCCATCGACAACTTCGCCCCGCGGTGCGCGCAGCGGTTCTGCAAGGCGTAGAGCTTGCCCGCGTCGCGGAACAATACGACGTCCTCGCCCAGCAACTTTACCGCCTTCGGCTTGCGGCCCAGCCGCCAGGCCGCGAGCGCGGGATACCAGTAGTTGCGGATGCCCAACGGCGGCAGGCCGGTATGCGCGTAGGGGTCGGGAATAGGATGGCTAAGGTCCATTGTCTAAGCTCCTCTTGCAAAAAAATCAGAAATGTCGATCAACGGGCGCAATCCAGCGCACGCTGACACGGGGTTATCCGCTCTTGTGCAACCCATCCCGGTAACAAGACTTCAGCGCCGATTGCAGTGCCTGCAAAGTCGGCAGCGCCGCGAGGTAGTCGTCAGCGGAATGCCTGGCTTGAGAGATGAGTTCACTCTCGATTGCTTCGAAATCGATGTTAACAAGGGCCCCCTGCCGGACGACTTCTTCGCCATTAACCCAAAGTGAACTGATGTACTGCGCCTGGCCTCGCGCTAGCAGAATCTCAAGATCCGGAGTCGTGCCAGGCAGTACGTCTCTGGACATCCCGTCAAAATCAACGAGCGCGATATCGGCAGCCCCACCTGCGGCGAGTCCCGCCTTGCCGGGTCGCCCAGTCACTGCCCGCGCACCGTTGGTGGTCGCGCAGGTGAAGAGGTATTCGCCGCTCAATCCGGGCTCGAAGCCGACGCCTCCATGCAGCAGGCGCGTAAGTCGCAGTTCGCGCAGTCCATCCTCAGTGTCGTCAAGGCCGAGCGCATCAATGCCGATGGCCAGTGGGACACCGCGTGCAGCCATTTCCCGTGCCGGCGCGATCCCGGAGTGCAATCGAAGGTTAGAGCATGTGTTGAGCGAAACCACGCATCCGGCCTCCGCAATCATGTCCATCTCTTCGGATCGCAGACACACACCATGCGCGAGAGTCAAGCGATCGGTAAGCAGTCCGATACGCTGCAGATAGGGGAATAGCCCCTCATCGAACGCCGCGTCGGCAAACTCCCGCTGGAAGCCCGTTTCCAGGCAATGCATGTGGATGCGACGACCATTAAGGGCTGACGCTTCGGCCACCTGCTCCAGCAGGTGGTTCGTGCACCAGTGAGGCGCCGCCGGTCCGTAGAGGACGGAAACGAGATCACTTTCGCACCGGCGCGCGATCTCCTCGACGAGCGCGATTTGCTCGCCTACGGGCAATATGCCCCCCAGCCAGCGCGACTCGACGGCGCGACGGCATTCAACGGAAAGACGTGAAAGCACGACCTCGTCCGGGAAATACCCCAGCCTGCCCCGATCGCGCATGGGCACGACAAACGCCAACCGGATTCCGACGTCCTGAGCAGCTCGACACACCGCCACCGCGTCCTCGATAAGCGTCGCCGCACTGCGCGCCATGTGACAGTGCACCACCAGCCCGATCCCGCTGCGCGCCATGCGCGAGAACGCCAGCGCGGCATTCAGGTAAGGATCTACGGGCGGATGCACGTTCAGTGCCGTAAACCATGTTTCCAGCGGCTGATCGAAGGCGCCGTAACTCAGGGGACGAAGTCCACGGCCGTGATCGTGCGCATTCGACATAGCGGGCATGGCCAGCAATCCCGAAGCAGCTGCGCCGACGCACGCCGCTTTCACGGAGGCGATTTGCGTGCCAGACAGCGAAATGACACAAGGACCTGCGGATGCCGATCCATTCGCAGTCAGCACTCGACCGGCTTCGATCTGCAGGAAATCACGTTTCATTCGGAAGTCCGCGGATTCAGCGCAGAGTTTTCGGATCGAGCACAAGTGTTTTCACGTCGAGCGGCTTGTCCAGTACACCCTCGCTGACAAAAATCTGCGCGTAACGCGCGAAGCTTGCAAGTTCTGCCGGCGTAATGTCGTTAACCGATCTGAGATAGGACGGCTGCAGGTAAGCCAGGGTCTCCGGAGTCGCTGACGTGTACTTCGTCAACAAAGGCTTGTATTTGTTGAAATCCGCCTGCGCCTTCTTCGTCGCCGCATCCAGAACGGCCAGCACGCGCCGCGCGACTTCCGGTCTCTCCTTGATGAACTTGGTCGTCATGATCGACAACCCGGGAAAGAAAGGCTCTCCGATCGCCATGCCTGCCGGGTTGATCAAGATCTTCTTGACACTTCCAGAAGCCTCGACAATCGAAGCGACGGGCTCAATCGTAATGGCCGCGTCCACGGTTCCCGCCGCGACCGCTTGGGCGTGAAGACCCAGGGCCATCTCCACGATGGTCACATCCGTATCCGGATTCAAGCCGTTCTTGCGGACTATGTAGCGGCTGATGGTCCGCCACTGGATTCCCGGCAGCACCGCGAGTCGTTTGCCTTTGAGGTCGGCAAAGCCCTTGATCGGGGAATCTGGCTTGACGATCAAACCGTCATTGCGAAAACCTTTCTCGGTATAACTGCCCTGGAAACCGACGATCTTGATCGCGCCCGGGAAACGGGCATCCGAGACAATGACCGCCCCCGCGGCCGCAGATCCCGGCCCCACCTCGGAGCGCCCCGCAATCATGCCTTCGATCAGTTGATTAGGGTTGTCGAATCTCGAATGATCGACATCGATTCCCGCAGCCTCGAACATTTTCTCTTCCAGTGCCACAAAGAATGCAATAGTTGATGTCGCCGGCAGCCAGGACATGATGACTTTATCGCGGGGTTGAGCCGCCAGTTGTCCTGAGAAAAACGTCAGACCAGCCAGCATCATGCCGCGTAAAAAAGCGCCTGACATATGAATTCCTTTCATGAAGTGTGTTCAGCCCGGACTCAAGTGCCGGACCAGTGGATAACGCGCTTTTCGATTGCGACCAGCAGCAGGTTCAGGCCATACCCCATGGCGCCGCTGAGGAGAATCGCGGCGTACATGAGCGGCAGGTCGAAAACGATCTGCGCATCGATGATCCTCTTGCCGATTCCGGATCGCGCGCCGATGAACATTTCCGCAACAACGATAATGACCAGCGACAGGGACACGGCCGTACGGATGCCGACAAAGATCTGTGGCAACGCATCAAAAAACAGAACGTGCCGCAGAATCTGGGCGCGGCTGGCGCCCATGATCCGTGCCGCGCTGATACGGGTAAGTCTTGCTTGAAACACGCCATACGCACTATTGAATACGATGACCAGCGCGCACGCGAACACGGCAACCGAGAGCGAAGCCACGTCACCGATCCCGAAAATGATCAAAAAGAGCGGGAACATGGCGGTGGCGGGCGTCGAGCGAAAAAAATCGATTAGCGCCTCCGTCGAGCGGTAGACGCGCTTCATCGATCCCAGCAGGATGCCGAGCGGGATGCCGATCGCCGTTGCGATTGCAAAAGCAGTCACTGCCCGATACAACGTCATACCCAAATCCGATGGCAATCCCCCGCTGCGCATTCCACGCCACAGCGCATCGAGAGTGCGCCATGGATCCGGCAGCAGCCGGGCTGGAACCCACTCCAGGACCGCTGCCAGCCACCAGATGCCGAAGAACACCGCCACCCCGGCCACAGCGATCGCCGCATTTCCCACTCGGATGGCAACGCTGCGAAGTGCATCACCGCCCACGGTCGTTACGCCACTCGCACTCATAACTGGCGCCTGGCCTCTTCTCTAAAGATCGCTAGGGCCCGCGCATGCAGTTCGGCAAAGGCCGGGCTGGAAACGTCTTCGGATCCACGCGGCCTGGCTAAAGGGACAGGCAGGGAGGCCGCGATTCTTGCGGGCCGCTTGCTCAGTAAAACCAGTTCGTCGGCGAGGAGGATGGCTTCGGCGAGATCGTGCGACACCACCACCATGGTCACACCAGTCTTGAGATGCACGGCCTGTAACACCTCCCGCACGAACATCGTCATTTCGAAATCCAGAGCGGAGAACGGCTCGTCGAGAAAGATAACCTCAGGTCGAGCGGCGAGCGCCCGGAGTATGGAAACCAATTGCTGCTGCCCGCCGGAAAGCTTGTAGGGATAAAGGTCCAGATTGAAGCCGACGGAAAATTCGGCAGCCAGCTCTTCCACGCGCTCGTACGCCTTGGCCCGCCCATGTCCGCGCACGAGCAGCGGGTAAGCGATGTTGTCCCTTGAACGCAACCACGGAAACAATGAATCCCGGTAGTTCTGAAACACATAACCGATAGTGATTTCCTCGCGCGGCAAGCCATCGAAGAGGATCTGTCCTCCGTCGAGCGGCAACAAGCCGGATATCAAATTGATCAGCGTGGACTTGCCGCAGCCATTGGGTCCAAACACCGACGTGATGCTATGGCGTGGAATATCGATGTCGAAATCTTCGTACACGGCGTTGCCCTGAAAAGCTTTCCGCAAATGGCGAACGGTGATGTATGGCTTCGCGCGCACCGGCGCAGACGTCGCTCGCTCAGAGCGAAGGATCGGTTTCAACAAGGGTTTTGCCATACCGCCGTCCTTGCAAGGCACGTGCCAGCCATTCGCATCACTTGATGGCCCGGCAAATAATGTCTTCCATGTTCTTGTTGTCAAAGAGCAAGTCGGATTTACGTCTGAAGGATTCCTGGAACGATTGCGGACATAACCATGTTTCAATGCACGATGGCGTGCGCACTTTGATGCGAGTGTGTGAAATTTCGAAAATTCCTCCGGGCACGGCAATCGGCGCCGTAGTATCAATCCAGCATGGCGAGGCGACCCTCGCGCACCATGTGCTTCCAGCGCTCGATGTCGGTCTTGATGAAGGTGCCGAACTGCTGCGGCTGCATCACCTGCACCTCGATCGCCTGCTGCGCGAGCTTGTTGCGGGTCGCCGGGTTCTCCAGTGCTTTAGCCAGACTGACGGTCAGCTTGTCCGCGATGGCCGGCGGCAGGCCTGACGGCGCCAGCACGCCGGCCCAGGTACCGAACTCAAAGCCCTTCACACCGGCTTCGGAAACGGTCGGCAGGTCGGGCAAGGCGGCGGAGCGTTTGGCCGAGGTGACCGCCAACCCCTTGAGCCGTCCGGCCTTGATCGGCTGGATCGCGGTGGTCGGAAAGTCGAACATGAACTGAATCCGGCCCGCGAGCAGATCGGGAATCGCCTGGGCGGTGCCCTTGTACGGGATATGCGTCATCTTCGTGTTGGTCGCCGCGCTGAACAGCTCCACGACGAGGTGGCTGCCGGTGCCCAGCCCGGAAGAACCATAGGCGAGTTCGCCGGGGTGCTTCTTCGCCAAGGCGATAAATTCGCCGACCGTTTTCACCGGCAACGCGGGATGGACGACGATCACCGACGGGATCGACCCCACGCCGATGACGGGCGTGAAATCCTTGAGGGCGTCGAAAGGCATCCTCGACTGCAGCGCCGAGTTGCTGGCAAGACCCACCGTCGCCAGACCGAGCGTGTAGCCGTCGGGGGCGCTTTTCGCCACGTAGTCCATGCCCACGTTGCCGCCGGCGCCGGCGCGGTTCTCGATCACCAGGGCTGTACCGAGCGGTTCCTGCACGCCTTCTGCCACCACGCGACCGATGAAATCCGAAATGCCACCCGCGACGAAAGGCACGACCAGCTTGGGCGCGCGCGTCGGGTAGGACTGCGCGTGCACCACGCTTGCCGCCAGCAGGCACGCGGCGCCGGTCAACGGCAGCACGGACAGGAAACGGGGACGGGACGGAGAAAAGGCGGTCATGGAGCGCTCCTTGCGGTCGGGATAGGGAACGGCTCCTCCTTGTCCACATCCGCGCGTACGCCCTGCCGCCGATCGGCGGCAGGGGTTTCGCAACGCGCGAGTCTGGGGACGGGCATGGCACGCGGAACATTCGCAAGAGGCATGCCACAGGCAAACAGTGACGGCGTGCCGCAAAGTGGGGCATTTCGGTGGCGGCGCGCATGGACTCGGTGCATGCCGACCGACGCATCGGTGCAAGACGAATAATTTCGAAATTTCCCGCGGGCGTATCGGACTTTCCTGCGGGCGCGGGCATGCCCTCAAGCGGAGCGATTCTTGCTTCAATTCCGCGTGGCTATGACCCCGAATTTCCCTGCGGCGGGAATGCGCGATCCGGTGCGCGGGTCGGTCGTGCGACCGCCGCCCGATGACGCCTCCAAGGCCGCCGGCACGCTGCGGCGGCTGAGGATCGACATCGTCTCGGGCCAGCTCGCCCCCGGCGCCAAACTCTCCTTCGGTCCGCTCACGGCGCGCTACCGTGTCGGGCTCAGTCCGCTGCGGGAAGCGTTGTGCCAGCTCGTCGGCGGCGGCCTGGTCACGCTGGAAAGCCAGCGGGGCTTCCGGGTCGCAGCCGTATCCCCCGCCGAACTTGCCGACCTCGTCGCGGTACGGCGGCACATCGAGGTGCATGCCTTTGGGCTGTCGATCCGGCAGGGCGACACTGCCTGGCGCGCGCAACTACAGGCGGCGACCGCCCGCTTCGCGCACGTCGCCGCCAAAGCCGGCGACCGCCGCCCTATCGACGAGGACTGGCAGCAGCTGCACCGCGCGTTTCACTTCGCCCTGATCGGCGCCTGCCGTTCGCCGATGCTGCTGCAGTTCTGCCAGCAGATCTATGATTGCTTCGACCGCTATCGCCGCCTCGCCGTTCCGGCGCAGTCGTTCATGGCGGGTCCGGCGCGAGACCACCATGAACTGACGGCGGCCGCGCTGTCGGGCGACGATGCACGCGGACAACTGCTGCTCCAGCGGCATCTCGACGACATCGCCGAGGTGGTGGTGGCCAACTTCAACCCGCCGGAGGAAAGCTAGGCGGCGGGCTCCGAGATCTCGACGAGATTGCCGTCGGGATCGCGCAGGTAGATCGAGCGGATGGCAAAGCGCGCCCCGGTGCGGATGGACGGCATTTTCTCGATCGTCACGCCCTTCGCCTGCAGATGCGCGATCACGTCGTCCAACGGGCGGTCGGCGAGAAAACACAGGTCCAGCGAACCCGGCGTCGGCACGGCGGCCACGACGTCGGCTTTGTAGCCGGGCGGATGCACGTTGATCTTCAGGTCGCCGAAACGCAGCGCGATGCGGCCCTGTCCGAAGAC
>JBOIEQ010000120.1:0-12675 GCA_050741255.1 Burkholderiales bacterium
AAAAACGTGCTGGGGTTGAACGGCAGCACGCTGAACGTAGACGCGGGCTACGTGGTGAACGACGGCAACGGTGGCGGCAACTACAGCGTGACGCTCAACAGCGCGCTGGGCACGATCACGCCGGCGCCACTCGGGGTGACACTTGTCGGGCCGGTGACCAAAACGTATGACGGAACGACCAGTGCAGTGCTCGCGCCGCCCAATTTCACGCTCAGCGGATTGGTCGGTGGCGAATCGGCAAGCGTGACGCAGACCGTGGGGGTTTATGCGACGCCGAACGCTGGCGCAGGCATCAACGTCAGCACCACGCTCGCCGGCGGGGATTTCAGCGCGGGCGGCGGCACATTGCTCTCGAACTATGTGCTGCCCACGGGGCCGCTCAACGCCAATGTGGGTACGATCAATCCGGCGGCGCTGTCGATCCGTGCCGATGATAAAACCCGCGCGGTCGGCAATCCGAATCCACCGCTGACCGCAACTTACAGCGGCTTCGTGAATGGCGAAACACCGGTAGTCCTGGGAGGGGTGCTGGTGATTACGACCCCGGCGACCATCGCTTCACCCGCGGGCGCCTATCCGATCATTCCGTCGGGCCAGACTTCCACCAACTACACGATCACCTACGTGAACGGCGTAATGACCGTCACCTCGCCGGCTTCGGTCAATCTCTACAACCTGCTGTTCACGCAGTACGCCAGCGTGCCGCGATCGCCCAATGGCACGGTGGCGAGCACGCTGTGCACGGGCAGCGCCGGCGTGTCGATTCCCCCGGCGCCGGGCATCGCGGCCGGCATGTCGGGCGCAGCCGACTGCGACGAGAGCGGCGCCGAGGGTGCCGGTACTGCACGCGCGCCCGCCGGGCCGCAGCGGGACGCGGGACGGCGGCCGGTTCCGCTGTCACTTGCGCCAGAACGCGGGCGTCAGGACGACGAACAGGGTGAATAGTTCGAGCCGGCCGGCCAGCATGGCGACCGTGCACACCCAGGTCTGGAAATCGGTCAGCGATGCGTAAGTGGTTGCGGGACCGACTTCGTTCAGACCGGGGCCCGTGTTGTTGAGGGTGGCGATGATCGCGGAGAAGGCGGTGACGGCGTCGAGTCCGGAGGCCATCAGCAGGAAGGTCATGACGATGATGCACGCGCCGTACAGCGACATGAAGGCGAGCACCGCGTAGACGATCTGGTTGGGCACCACCGCGCCGCCGAGCTTCACCGGCACCTGCGCCTGCGGGTGCAGCAGGCGCGTCATTTCCCGCAGACCCTGCCGGACCAGCAGTTCGGCCCGCACCATCTTGATCCCGCCGCCGGTCGACCCCGAGCTCGAGGCGAAGCAGCACAACAGCAGCATCAGCATGGGCGCGAAGATCGGCCACTGGTTGTAATCGGTGTTGGCGAAGCCGGTGGTGGTGGCGATCGAAACGGTATTGAACGCCGCATAGCGCAGCGCGGTCCAGAAATCCGGATAAATCCCCTTGGCCAGCAGGAACAGCGCGATCGCCAGGCTGCCGCCGAGCGCGACCAGCACGAACATGCCCGCTTCGGGGTCGGCGCGGTAGGCGCGGGGACTCTTCTCGCGCCAGGCCGTGAAGTGGGTGGCGAAGTTCATGCCGGCCACCAGCATGAAGGCGATGGTGACGATTTCGATCGCGACCGAATTGAACTCACCGAAGCTCGCGTCGTGGGTGGAGAAGCCGCCCAGCCCCATGGTCGTGAAGGCATGGCAGATCGCGTCGAACCACGCCATTCCGGCCAGCCGGTAGGCCAGCAGGCAGGCCGCCGAAATGCCGAAGTAGATGAGCCACAGACCCTTCGCCGTCTGCGCGATGCGCGGGGTGAGCTTGGTGTCCTTCATGGGGCCCGGCGTTTCCGCCTTGTAGATCTGCATGCCGCCGACGCCCAGCATGGGCAGAATCGCCACCGCCAGCACGATCAGTCCCATGCCACCCAGCCAGACGAGCTCGCAGCGCCAGAAGTTGATCGACTGGGGCAGGCTGTCGAGCCCGGACAGTATTGTCGCGCCGGTGGTGGTGATCCCGGATACGGCCTCGAAGTAGGCGTCGGTGAACGACAACTGCGGCAGGTACAGCAGCAGCGGCAGGGTGGCGAAGACCGGCAGCACCGTCCACACCAGCGTGACCAGCAGGAAGCCGTCGCGCGGCATCAGTTCGCGCTTGTGGCGGCGCGTCGTCACGTAGACGACCAGGCCCGTGCACAGGGTGAAGGCGCAGGCTTCGAGGTAAATCTCCTCGGCGCCGTCATGGTAGAACCAGGACACCGCCACGGGCGCCAGCATCGTCACGCTGAAGATCATCACGATCAGCGCGAGCGGGTGAATGACGGCGAGGATGCGGAACATGTCGGAACGGGAAAGAAGGTGCGCGGCGGCGGCCGGCGCGGCTCTTAGAAGAAGCCGAGTCCCACCTGGAACAGTTTTTCGACCTTCGAGACCAGATGCTTGCTGGTCGCGAACACGATCACATGATCCTCGGCCTCGATCAGGGTGTCATGGTGGGCGATCAGCACCTGGTAATCGTATTCCTGGGGGTCGGCGGTGGCCGCATCCATGCCGGCACCCGGTTTGCGCGCACGGCGTCGCACGAGGGCGCCGACGGTCACCCCCTTGGGCAGGTCCAGTTCCTCGACCCGCCGGCCCACCACGCGCGAGGACTTGCGGTCGCCGTGGGCGATCAGTTCCAGCGCCTCCGCCGCCCCGCGCCGCAGGCTGTGCACGGCCTCGCAGTCGCCGCGCCGCACGTGCGCGAGCAGCGTGCCGATGGTCGCCTGCGCCGGCGAGATGGCGATGTCGATCTGACCGGCCTGCAGCAGGTTCACGTACGAGGAGCGGTTGATGAGCGCGATCACCTTGCGCGCGCCCAGCCGCTTGGCGAGCAGCGCCGACATGATGTTGTTCTCGTCGTCGTTGGTGAGTGCGCAGTAGACGTCCATCTCGGACACGTTTTCCTGCTCGAGCAGTTCCTCGTCGGTGACGTCGCCCGTCAGCACCAGCGCGCGGTCGAGCTCGCCGGCCAGCCGCTCCGCGCCGGCCTTGCTGTATTCGATGATCTTGACCTCGTAGTTTTTCTCCAGCGCGCGCGCGAGCCGGCGGCCGATGTTGCCCCCCCCGCCGATCATCACGCGCTTCACCGGTTTGTCCATGCGCCGCAGCTCGCGCATGACGGCGCGGATGTTTTCGGTCGCGGCAATGAAGAACACCTCGTCGCCCGCTTCGATCACCGTGCTGCCCTCCGGCGGCACCGGGCTGTCGTGCCGGAAGATCGCGGCCACCCGCGTGTCGATCTGCGGCATGTGCTGGCGCAGGTAGCCGAGCTCGTGGCCGACCAGCGGGCCGCCGTGAAAGGCGCGGGTCGCCACCAGGCTCACGCGGCCCTGGGCGAACTCGAGCACCTGCAGGGACTCCGGAAACTCGATCAGCTTGACGATGTTGTCGGTGAGGATCTGCTCCGGGCAGATCGCGAGGTCCACCGCGAACTTGTCGGCGGCGAAGATCTCCGGGTGCGACAGGTAGTCCGCCGCCCGGATGCGCGCGATCTTGGTCGGGATGTTGAACATCGTCGCCGCCAGCTTGCAGGCGACCATGTTGGTTTCGTCGCTCTGGGTGACGGCCAGCAGGATGTCGGCGTCCCGCGCGCCCGCGCGCTCGAGCACGGCGGGGTGTGCGGCGTTGCCGGTCACCGTGCGCAGGTCGAAGCGGTCCTGCAGCAGCTTCAGCCGTGCGGCATCGGTGTCGATGATGGTGATGTCGTTGGCTTCCGAACAGAGATTTTCGGCGACGCTCGAGCCGACCTGGCCCGCACCGAGGATGAGGATTTTCACGGCGGATCTCTGGGGTTGCGGGCGGGGAGCATGGCCTGGGACCGGCGCGGGCGTCACGCGGAACGGGCCTGTGCGAAAATTCTAGCATGCGCGCCCGCCGCCCTTCCCGCCATCCGGATGATCGCGCGCCACCCGTGCGCGAGTCTTCCGCGCCGGCGCCCCGCATTTACCTCGGTGACCCGCTTGCGACCGGCGCAACGGTCGCATTGCCTGCCGCCGCTGCGCATCACGTGGCCCGGGTGCTGCGTCTGCAGGTGGGCGCGGCGCTGGTCTTGTTCGACGGCCGCGGCGGCGAGTATGCCGCTGTCGTGAGCCGGCTCGCCGGCGGGGTGGTCGATGTCCTGGTGGGCGCGCACCGCGCGGTAGAGCGCGAAGCACCCGTGCGGGTAACCCTGGCGCAGGGGATATCCAGCGGGGAGCGCATGGATTACACCCTGCAGAAGGCGGTCGAACTGGGGGTGGCCGCGATCCAGCCGCTGGCGACCGCGCGCAGCGTGGTGCGGCTCGCCGGCGAGCGCGCCGAGCGGCGCCTCGAGCACTGGCGGCAGATCGTGGCCGGGGCCTGCGAGCAAAGCGGACGCAATGCCGTGCCGGTGGTGGCGCCGATCGCGACCCCGTCCGCCTGGCTGGCGGCATTGGCTCCGGAGGCCGGCACGCTCCGCCTGACCCTTGCCCCCGACGCCGCGCGCCGGTGGTCGGAACTGGACCCCGCGGAACGGGTGGTGCTGGCGGTCGGGCCGGAAGGCGGCTTCGACCCCGGAGAAAGGGACCTGCTCGCGCAGACGGGCTTCGAGGCCGTGCGGCTCGGTCCGCGCGTGCTGCGCACGGAGACCGCGGCGCTGGCGGCGCTGGCGGCGATCCACGCCCGCTGGGGCGATTTCTAGGGCCCCCGCGCGTTCCGCCCCGGGCGAATCTCGCCTATCATTGCCGCCGGCTACTTTCCTCACCCGAGCACAACGAGACGCCGACGACAATGGCGCGCCTGTCCCCCGATACCTTCGTCCAGTGGTGCCGCGCCGCGGCCCCCTACATCCACGCCTTCCGCGGGCGCACCTTCGTGGTCGCCTTCGGCGGCGACGTGGTGGCCAACGGGCCCTTCGTTACCCTCTCCCATGACCTGGGCCTGCTGGCGAGTCTGGGCGTGCGGCTCGTGCTGGTCCACGGCGCCCGCCCTCAGATCGATGCGCGGCTGAAGCAGCTGAAGCACCGCACGCGCAGCGTGCGCGGCCTGCGCGTGACGGACAACGTGGCGCTGGCCTGCGCGAAGGAGGCCAGCGGGCGCCTTGCCATCGAAATCGAGGCCTTGCTCTCCATGGAGCTCGCCAACTCGCCGATGGCCAACGCCGACATCCGCGTGGCGCAGGGCAACTTCGTCACCGCCAAGCCGATGGGCGTGGTGGACGGCACCGACCTGCAGCACACCGGCGAGGTGCGCAAGATCGACGCGCCCGCGATCCGGCGCCGCCTGGACGATGGTGAAGTGGTGCTGCTGTCGCCGCTCGGTTATTCGCCGACCGGCGAGATCTTCAACGTGGCGCTGGAGGACGT
Organism: Burkholderiales bacterium; assembly: GCA_050741255.1. Taxonomy (GTDB): domain Bacteria; phylum Pseudomonadota; class Gammaproteobacteria; order Burkholderiales; family SG8-41; genus CAZXNF01. The sequence goes on from JBOIEQ010000120.1 coordinate 5,382, forward strand.
GGCGTCGATGACGGCCGTGGCCCTGCAGGCGGACAAGCTGGTGTTCCTGATGGACACCTCCGGCGTCACGGCCGGCAAGCGCAAGGAGTTCAAGCGCGAGCTGACCTGTACCGAGGCCGAGCGCCTGCTGACCCGCGACCGTGACCTGACCTCGGATGTCACCGCGTACCTGCCCAAGGCGGTGCTGGCCTGCCGCCACGGCGTCAAGCGCGCGCACCTGGTGTCGGGCCGCACCGACGGCGCGCTGCTGCTGGAACTGTTCACCCGCCGCGGCGTGGGCACCATGCTCACGCAGGACCCGCTGGAGAAAGTGCGCGCGGCGAAGATCGAGGACATCGGCGGCATCCTGCGCCTGATCGAGCCGCTGGAATCCGACGGCACGCTGGTCAAGCGCTCACGTGAGTTGCTCGAGCGCGAGGTCGAACGCTTCATCGTGCTCGAGCATGACCGGCTGCTGGTGGGCTGCGTCGCGCTCTACCCCTTCGAGGGGACGAACGTGGCCGAGCTGGCCTGCCTCGCGGTGCATCCGGACTTCCGCGGCGGCGGCGGCGGCGAACGCCTGGTGCAGGCGATCGAGGCGCGGGCGCGGCGCTACCGCATCAAGCAGCTCTTCGTGCTGACGACCCGCGCGGAGCAATGGTTCGTCGAGCGTGGCTTCGAGGAAACCGGGCCGTCGGCGTTGCCGCAGAAGAAGCAGCAGCTCTACAACTACCAGCGCAACTCCGTCGTGCTGATCAAGCGTCTGTAACCGTCCAGCACCCTCCGCCGGCCTGTTGTCCACCGCCCGCCGCGTGAAAATCAAACCGTTCCTGTCGCTGTCGTTCAAGCTGTTCCTCGCCGCCACCGTGCTGCAGGTGGCGATGCTGGCGCTCCTGACGTGGAACAGCGTGCGCCTGATGAACGACAAGCTGCTCGAGCGCACCGAGCAGCGCCTTCAGGAGGAAAAGCAGCTGCTCGCGGCGGCGCTGCGGCCGGTGCTGGAACGCGGCGATCCACAACGCGCGCGCGCGGCACTCGACCGTCTGCGGGCGAACACGGGGCTCACCTATTTCGTGCTGTTCGACGCCGAGGGCCGCCAGGTCGCGAGTTCCGGCTGGGACGGGGCCGTGGAGCTGCCGACGCCCGCCGCGGCCGTTACCGGGGATCTCGCCGCCCAGCGCGGCCGCTTCGATACGCGCGTGTCGATCGAGAACGAGGAGCGCCGGCTGGGTGAGTTGCGCTTCGGGGTCTCCACCGCGTTCCTGCAGATGGCGCGTGACGAACTCATCCGCGACGCGCTGCTGATCGGCGGCTTCACCCTGCTCATCTCCGTGCTGCTGACCGCCACCGTCGCCTACCTGTTGACGCGGCGCCTGGAAAGACTCACGCGCGCCGCCGACCGCATGGCCGCGGGCGATCTCGATGTCGCACTGCCGGTGGAAAGCCACGACGAGGCAGGGCGCCTGACCCGCGCCTTCAACCAGATGGCGCAATCGCTGCATACCAGGCTGGCGGCGCTCGCCGAAAGCGAGGCCAAGTTCCACGCCATCGCGGACTACAGCTACGACACCGAACTGTGGATCAACCCCAAGGGCAAGTTGATCTGGATCAACCCGCGCGCCTACGACATGTTCGGCTACACCCCGGACGAGTGTCTGCTGATGGACAACTTTCCGGTGCAGTTCGTCGAGCCCGAGGACGCGCCGCGCACCGTCAAACAGATCCGCCGCGCGCTGCGCGGCGGCACCGGACAGGATTTCGAGTTCCGCGCGCACCGCAAGGACGGCAGCAAGCTGTGGGCGGCGGCCGACTGGCGGCCGATCTTCGATACCCAGGGCCAGTACCTCGGCATCCGCATCTCGATCCGCGACGTGACGCAGCGGCGGGAGGCGGAACAGCGGCTGGCCGCCACCGTCGCGGAACTGCGCAACGCGCAGGTCGTGCAGCGGCAGTACCTGGAGCAGGCGCGCGCCGAGCACGCCCGGCTCTCCGCGCTGCTCGCCGCCATGGATTTCGGCATCCTGTTCGTCGGCAACGACGGCCGCATCGTGTATTCCAATCCAGCCTTCGCGCGCGTCTGGGGCGTGCCGCCCGGTGCCAACCTGGTTGGCGCGAAACCGCCGGACGCGCTGGCGCAGTGCGAAGCGGTGCTGGCGCGGCCGGAGGAGGCGCTGCCGTTCGTGCTCACCCTGGATGCCGAGGGGCGCGTGCCGGCGCGCTACGAGATCCGCTTCGTGGACGGGCGACTGTTGACGCAGGTGTGCCACCCGGTGGAGGACGTGTTCGGCCAGCCGGTCGGCCACATCTGGATCTACGAGGACGTCACCCTCGAGCGGCAGACCGCGGAGCAACTGACCTATCTCGCCGAGCGCGATCCGCTGACCGGGTTGTTCAACCGCCACCGCTTCAACGAGGAGCTCTCGCGCATGATCGCGGACGCCGAGCGCAACCGTGCGCGCGTGGCGCTGTTGTTCTTCGACCTCGACGAATTCAAGTACATCAACGACACCTTCGGCCACCGCGCGGGCGACGCCATGCTGATCCGCGTGGCCGGCGAGGTGGTCGGCAACGTGCGCCGCAACGAGATCTTCAGCCGGCTGGGCGGCGATGAATTCGCGATCTTGGTGCCGGACATTTCGGACGAGATGCTGCGCGTGCTGGCCGATCGCGTCGTGAGCTCGATTTCGCGGATCCACTTCCAGTTCGAGGGCCAGAGCCTGCGGCTCACCACCAGCCTGGGCGTGGCGGTGTTTCCGGATCATGCGACCAACACCGAGGAACTGATCGCGCACGCCGACGCGGCGATGTACCAGGCCAAGGAAGCGGGCAAGAACGCCTGGCGCCTGTATCGTCCGGAACTCGATACCGCCAGCGCGATGGTGGCGCGGCTGAAGTGGAACCATCGCATCGCGCACGCGCTCGAGCGCGACATGATGGAGCTGCATTACCAGGGCGTGTTCACGGCGGAAGGGTTGGGCCTGTCGCATCTGGAGGTGCTGGTGCGGATGCGCGATCCGGAGGACACCGGCAAGCTTCTGATGCCGGGACAGTTCATCCCGCATGCGGAAAAGAGCGGTCGCATCCTCGACATCGACCGCTGGGTCATCCGTCGCTCGATCGAGCGGCTGGCGCAGGGGCCGGAGGTGCCTTCGCTCGCGGTCAACATTTCCGGGCGCTCCTTCGACGAGCCCACCTTGCCGAAGTACATCGCCGATCTCCTGCGGCAGCACGCGGTGGAGCCGCGCCGGCTGCTGGTGGAACTGACGGAAACCTCGGCGGTGTCCGACCTGCACGACGCGCGACGTTTCATCGAGGCGTTGCGCCAGACGGGCTGCCACGTGTGCCTGGACGATTTCGGCACCGGTTTTTCGTCCTTCGCCTACCTGAAGCACCTCGAGGCCGACGCCGTGAAGATCGACGCGCTCTTCATTCGCGACCTGCCGGCGACGCACGACAACCAGGTATTCGTGCGCGCCATCGTGTCGGTCGCGCGGGGCCTGCGCAAGCTCACCATCGCGGAGGGTGTCGAAGACCGCGCGACGCTCGACATGCTGCGCGAGATGGGGGTGGACAGCGTGCAGGGCTATCTGTTCGGCCAGCCCTCGCCGGATTTGCTGAAGGCGGCCACACCCGCCTGATCCCGTATACTGTTTGCGTCGCCGCTCCCTGTTGCCCCGTGTTGCCGTGTTGTTTCGCCGGCGCGCAGCGCCCGTCGCGACCTTCACGAAATCGTCACATTTCCCGCCTAGTCTCTCCGAGGTACTCCGCATGGCTCGCATGGTGAACTGCGTCAAACTCGGGCGCGAAGCCGAAGGGCTCGCGTTTCCGCCCTATCCCGGGCCGCTCGGCCAGCGCATCTACGACAACGTCTCCCAGGAGGCATGGAAGCAATGGCTCGAACACCAGAAGATGCTGGTGAACGAAAACCGCCTGAGCCTCGCCGACAAGAAAGCCCGTGACTATCTCGCGCAGCAGATGGAGCAGCATTTCTTCGGCACCGGCGCCGACCGGGCCCAGGGCTACGTGCCGCCGACGCGGCCGTAACCCGCCGCCGTTTCGCCTCCGCGTTACCCCCGTCCCGCCGACCACGCCGCCGTCCCCGCGATGCTGACGCGCAAATCCGTCGTACCCGCCGAGCTGCTGCTCAACCGCGAGCTGCAGTTGATCGAGTTCAACCGCCGCGTGCTGGAGCTGGCAGAGGACCCGGAAATTCCGCTGCTCGAGCGCCTGCGCTTCATCAGCATCGTCGACTCCAACCTCGACGAATTCTTCGAGATCCGCGTCGCCGGCCTGCAGGCAGCGGTGGAGGAGAATGCCCCCGCCGGTCCCGACGGCATGTCGATCAAGCAGGTGTTGAGGGAGGTCCACGAGCGCGTGCGCGTGCTGGTCGACCGCCAGTACCGGGCGTTGAACGAAGAGATCCTGCCGCGGCTCGCCGAGCACGGCATCCGGTTCCTGCGCCGTCCGGGCTGGACCGACGCGCAGAAAGCCTGGGTGCAAAATTATTTCGACCGCGAGGTCATGCCCGTGCTGACGCCGCTCGGCCTCGATCCTTCGCACCCGTTCCCGCGGCTCCTCAACAAGAGCCTCAATTTCGCGATCGAGCTCGAAGGCAAGGATGCGTTCGGCCGCAATTCGGGCATGGCGGTGGTGCAGGCGCCGCGCGTGCTGCCGCGCGTCATCACGATGCCCGCCGACATCGCCGAGTGCGAGTACGGCTTCGTTTTCCTGTCGTCCGTCCTGCATGCGCACGTCGGGCAGCTCTTTCCCGGCATGACAGTGCGCGGCTGCTACCAGTTCCAGTTGACGCGCAACAGCGACCTCTACATCGACGAGGAGGAACTGCTGGAACTCAAAAGCCTGCGCAAGGCGCTGCAGCGCGACTTGTCGCAGCGCCAGTACGGCGACAGCGTGCGGCTCGAGGTCGCGGACCTGTGCCCGCCGCACGTCTGCGAATACCTGCTGCAGCAGTTCGGGCTGGACGCCGAGGACCTCTACCAGGTGAACGGCCCGGTGAATCTGGTGCGGCTCGCCACCGTGCCCGACCGCGTCGAGCATCCGGAGCTCAAGTTTCCCGCGTTCGTGCCCGCCTATCCGGCACGCATCAAGCAGCACGCGACGATCTTCGACGCCATCCGCGAAGGCGACATCCTCCTGCACCAGCCGTACGAATCCTTCCTGCCGGTGATCGAATTCATCCAGCAGGCCGCGCACGACCCGCAGGTGGTCGCGATCAAGCAGACGGTGTATCGCGTCGGCGCGCAGTCCGAGATGATGGAACTGCTGATCCAGGCGGCGCGCAACGGCAAGGCCGTCACCGTTGTCGTGGAGCTGATGGCGCGCTTCGACGAGGAGGCGAACATCAACTGGGCGCAGCGCCTGGAAGAGGCCGGTGCCCACGTCGTCTACGGGGTCGTGGGTCACAAGACCCACGCGAAGCTGGCGATGGTGGTGCGGCGCGAGGAAGAGCGCCTGCGACGCTACTGCCACCTCGGCACCGGCAACTATCATTCCCGCACGGCGCGCCTCTACACCGATTTCGGCCTGCTGACCTGCCACGAGGAGATCTGCACCGACGTGAACGAGGTGTTCATGCAGGTCACCGGGCTCGGCAAGGCGATGAAGCTGAAGCACCTGTGGCAGTCGCCGTTCACCATGCAGTCGCGTCTGAAGCGCGCGATCCAGAACGAGACCAAGGCGGCGAAGGCCGGCGGCAAGGGACAGATCATCGCCCGCATGAACGCGCTGCTGGAGCCCGAGATCATTGCCGCCCTCTACGAGGCTTCACAGGCCGGGGTCAGCATCGACCTCATCGTGCGCGGGGTGTGCGCGCTGAGACCCGGCGTGCCGGGGGTTTCGGAGAACATCCGGGTGCGTTCCGTGCTCGGACGCTTCCTCGAGCATTCGCGGGTGTTCTATTTCTGGAACGACGGTGCGGAGGATGTCTACCTCGCCAGCGCCGACTGGATGGACCGCAATTTCTTCCGCCGCATCGAGGTCTGTTTCCCGGTGCTCGATCCGGCCATCCGGGCCCGCGTCATCCGCGAAGGGCTCAAGGTCCACCTTGCGGCCACCGACAACGCGTGGGAGATGCAGTCCGACGGCACCTTCCAGCGCAAGCGCGGTGCCCGCGGCAAGAGCCACCACTCCCAGGCCCAGTTGCTGGCCGACCTGACGCTGGGACCCCTGCGGGCCTGAGCCGCGCCCCGGCGGCAGGTCTGCGTGCTGCCTGGCCCTTCTTCCCTGATGCCGCGCGAAATCGAACTCAAGCTGGCGGTCGCCCCGCGCCACCTGGCCCTGCTCGAGCGTTCGCCGCGGCTGGCCGGCCGCCGCGCGCGCAAACGGCTCTACGCCATCTACTACGACACGCCGGATGGCGCGTTGCGGCAGCAGGGCATCGCGCTGCGGCTGCGGCGGGATGGCAAGCGCTGGGTGCAGACGGTGAAGTGGGGCGGCGGCGTCAGCGGGGGGCTGCACGAACGCGGCGAGCTCGAGCACGCCGTCGCCGGGCCACTGGTCGATTTCGGCGCGATCACCGAGCCCGCGTTGGCCACGGTGTTCGCCGCGCCCGCGCTGCGCGCGCAACTGAAGCCCGCGTTCGTCACCGAGTTCGAACGCCTGTCCGTCCACATCGCGCCCGCGCCGGACGTGGCGATCGAGGTGTGCCTCGACCGCGGCGCGGTGAAGAGCGGCGACCGGGTTGAAGCGCTGTCCGAACTCGAGCTGGAACTCAAGTCCGGCCCGGCGTGGCGCCTGTACGAGGCGGCGCTCGCCCTGACCGGCAGTCCCGCGATTCCCTTCCGGCTCGAACTGCGCTCGAAGGCAGCGCGCGGCTACGTGCTGCTGGGCGCGGGCACCGAGCCGCCGGTGAAGGCGGTGGCGGCCGACCTGCGGCCCGACCTGCCGGTACAGGAGGCATTCCGCGCCATCGCGTTCGCCTGTCTCGCGCAGTTTCAGGCCAACCAGCACGGCATGCTGGCGGGCGCGGACCACGAATACCTGCACCAGATGCGGGTGGCGCTGCGCCGGCTGCGCTCGGCGTTCACGTTGTTCAGACACGTGCTGCCGCCGGAACAGGCCACGCCGCACGTCACCGCCCTGCGCCGCCTCGCGGGTGTGCTCGGCGCCGCCCGCGACTGGGACGTATTCGAAACGGAGCGGCTGCCCGGCGTGGCCGCGCAGTTCAAGGGCCACCGCGCGGTCGCCGCGCTGACCAAGGCCGTGGCGGACACCCGCCGCGCGCGCACCGCCGCCGCGCGCCGCGCGATCGCCGGCGTGCGCTGCCAGCGTTACCAGCTGGAACTCGCCGCGTGGC
>JBOIEQ010000121.1:0-12663 GCA_050741255.1 Burkholderiales bacterium
GCAGGGTGACATGTTCGAAGCAGACATTTCGCAGGCCAGCGTGCTGGTCCTGTTCCTGCTCCCCGCGCACATGACCCGTCTCGCGCCGAAGTTCCTGGGCCTCAAACCCGGCACACGCATCGTCTCGAACACCTACGAGATCGGCATCGGCTGGGAGCCGGACGACAACGTCCGCGCGGAACCCTGCCAGAGCTGGTGCATCGCGTCGCTGTATGTCGTGCCCGCGCAGGTGGCGGGCACGTGGCAGTTGCCGTCCGGCGACCAGTTGCTGCTGGAGCAGTCCTTCCAGAGGCTCACCGGCCGGATGGTGATCGAGGGGCTCAGCGTGCCCATCGAGAACGGCCGGCTGCGCGGCGAGGAGATCAGCTTCACCATCAACCAGACCGAGTACAAGGGCCGCATCAAGGGCGAAACGATTGAGGGTTACGCCACGGGCCGCGCGACCTCCGCCTGGACCGCGACACGCGTGCCGCAGTAAAACGGCTGCGCTGACCACGGGTAACCGCCCCACTACGTGATTTCGATTCCTGAATCCTGCCGTTGCCGCTTCGTCCTGCCGCATTGGGCATAATCCCCGGATTCGTTTCCCGCCGGGAGATCTCTATGTTCGAACGCTTCGCGCGCAGCTGGACGCTGGTCAAGGCCAGCGGGTCGGTATTGATGGCGGACAAGGAACTGCTGATCTTCCCGGCCGTGTCCGCCGTGGCGCTCGTGATGGTCACCGCCGGATTCGCGCTGCCGTTTTTCGGGCTGAAGGGGTTGGATGCACTATCCGCCGGTGAAGACGCGCCGCTGTCGGCCGGCCTGTTGCTGCTCGGTTTCCTCTACTACCTCTGCCAGTATTTCGTGATGTTCTTCTTCAACACGGCCCTGGTCGGCGCCGCGATGATGCGGCTCTCCGGCGGCGCGCCCACGCTGGGTGACGGCCTGCAGATCGCGGCGTCCAGAACCTGGCCCATCCTCGGCTATGCGGCCATCGCGGCAACCGTCGGCGTGATCCTGCGCGTGATCCAGGGGCGCGTCGGCTTCATCGGGCAGCTCATCGTGGGCCTGCTCGGCATCGGCTGGACGCTGGCGACCTTCATGGTGGTGCCGGTGCTGGCCGCGCGCGACGTCGGCCCCATCGACGCCATCAAGGAAAGCGCGGAACTGCTCAAACGTACCTGGGGCGAGAATGTCATCGGCCAGGCGGGCCTGGGCATTGCGTTCGGCTTCATCTACTTTGCCGTGATCGCGTGCGGCGCACTGCTGGTCGCCTTCGCCGTGGCCACGAAGAGCGTGGCGCTGATCGTACTGGCGCTGGTCGTCGCGATCGGCGCCGCGCTCGCCGTCGCGCTGGTGCACACGGCGCTGTCCGGCATCTACTCCGCGGCGCTCTACCGCTATGCGAACGACGACGCCGGTACCGCGGGCTTTGACCAGCAGGCACTCAAAAGCGCCTTCGCACCGGCGCCCTAGAAAGCATGGCGGAGCAGGCCGGCTGGCAGGCAACGATAGATGCGGTTTACCGGTCCGAGTCCCGGCGCGTACTCGCCACCCTGATCCGCCTCCTCGGGGATTTCGACGTCGCCGAGGAAGCGCTGCACGACGCCTTCCGCGCGGCAGTGGAGCAGTGGCCGAAGGACGGCGTGCCCGCCAACCCACGGGCGTGGCTGGTATCGGCCGGGCGCTTCAAGGCGATCGACGGCATCCGCCGGCGCGCGCGCTTCGACGCCATCGAGGACATGCCCGGGCGCATCGAGGCGATCGCGGCGGAACCCGAGGAAGATCGGGAGAGCCTGGAAGATGACCGCTTGCGGCTCATCTTCACCTGCTGCCATCCCGCGCTGGCGCCCGATACGCAGGTGGCGCTGACCCTGCGGGAGGTCTGCGGCCTGACCACGGAGGAGATCGCGCAGGCCTACCTGACCCCCGCGCCCACGCTCGCGCAGCGCATCGTGCGCGCCAAGGCGAAGATCCGCGACGCGCGCATCCCGTACGAGGTGCCGGAACGCCACGCGCTGGAGGAGCGCCTCGACAGCGTGCTGCGCGTGATCTACCTCGTCTTCAACGAGGGCTACTCCGCCTCGTCGGGACCTTCGCTCACGCGGCACGACCTGTCGGGCGAGGCGATCCGCCTCGGGCGGCTGCTGATCGAGCTGCTGCCGGAACCGGAAGCGCTGGGGCTGCTGGCGCTCATGCTGCTGAACGAATCGCGGCGCGCGGCGCGCACCTCGCCGTCCGGAGACCTCGTCCTGCTCGACGAGCAGGATCGGACGCTGTGGAACCGGACGCAGATCGCGGAAGGTTCGGCGCTGGTGGAGCGCGGCCTGACCGCGGGAACGATCGGCCCCTACACGCTCCAGGCCGCCATCTCCGCGGTGCACGCCGGTGCCGCCGACGCGGCGGCGACGGACTGGGGGGAAATCGTAGGCTTGTACGATGTGCTCGCGCGCATCGATCCGTCGCCAGTGGTAGGTCTGAACCGCGCCGTGGCGGTAGCCATGCGCGACGGGCCCGCGGCCGGCCTCGCCCTCGTGGACGCGATCCTCGCGCGCGGCGACCTTGGCGACTATCGCCTTGCCCACGCCGCGCGCGCGGACTTCTGCCGGCGGCTCGGCCGGTCGGCCGAGGCGCGGAACGCCTACGAGCGGGCGCTCGCGCTCACACGGCAGGAGACGGAACGGCGGTTTCTGGAACGACGGCTGGCCGAACTGCCGACCTAGCCCGGACCCGGCCGGCGGCGGACCGGCCGATGTCGAAAACAGCCCCGACCGTTCGACTACCGGGTATCCAACGCCATTTTCCTCGAGGAGGCTCCCATGAAATACCTGTGCCTGATCTGCGCCGAGACGTCCTACATGATGGAGTCCCTGTCGCCCGCCGAGCGGGCCGCCCATTTCGCCGAATATGGCGCATTCATCGAAAGCATCCGGAACAGCGGGCATTTCATCGGCGGCAACCGCCTGCTGCCGCCCGAGGCCGCCGCCACGGTGCGGGTGCGCAACGGCAAAGTCACGACCACCGACGGCCCCTATGCGGAAACCAAGGAACACCTAGGTGGCTATTTCATGATCGAGGCCAAGGATCTGAACGAGGCGATCCTGATCGCGTCGCGGATTCCAGGGGCCAAGTTCGGCTGCGTCGAGGTCCGGCCAGTGGCGGAAGACGTGCAGACGATGCACATCCTCAAGGACGGCGGCCCGGGCGCCGCGCACTGAGATCCCGACAGGATGTCGAAAACGGGTAAAGCCATTCGACAAGAGGTATGCGGCGCCGCTGACGGACGATGCCGACATGAGCCTAAGATGTTTCCCGTCAACAAGTTACGGAGAGCAGCATGAAATACCTGTGCCTGGTCTACATGGAAGACATCCACGCGATTCCCGACCGGGAATGTCTGGCCTGCGGCAATGCGCTGCGGGAGAGCGGCAAGCTCATCGCCGCCGAACCGCTGCATCCGGTGCAGACGGCAACGACGGTGCGCGTCCGCAACGGCAAGGTGTCGATCACCGACGGCCCCTTCGCGGAAACGAAGGAACAACTGGCGGGCTTCTACCTCGTCGACGCGAAGGATCTCGACGAGGCGCTCGCCATCGCCGCGAAAATCCCGCCGGCGCGCGCGGGCAGCATCGAGGTGCGCCCGGTACGCGAACTCGACGCGCGCTGATCGAGCGCACCTGATTCAACCGGGGAAATCCGATGTCCACGCAAATCTACGTCAACCTGCCCGTAAGGGACTTGCAGAAGTCCGTCGCCTTCTTCACGAAGCTCGGCTTTGCGTTCAATCCGCAGTTCACCAACGAGGACGCCACCTGCATGATCGTGGGCGAGAACATCTTCGTCATGCTGCTGGTGGAGAAATTCTTCAGGACCTTCACGCCCAACGCGATCTGCGACGCGAAGAAAAGCACGGAGATGCTGCTCTGCATCTCCCGCGACAGCCGGGCGCAGGTGGACGAGATGGTCCGCGCGGCCGCCGCCGCGGGCGGAAACATCCACAACGACGCCAAGGACCACGGCTTCATGTACATCCACGGCTTCCAGGACCTGGACGGGCACCTCTGGGAACTCACGTACATGGCCCCGGGCGCGACGCCCTGAAGCCCCTGCAATCGATCACACCGGAAAAGGCAGCGACAGCATGAAATTCATCTGCTTGGGGTACATAGAGCCCGGCAAGTTCGAAGGCATGCCGGAGAAGGAACGCAACGCGCTGATGGACGCCTGCTTCACCTACGACGACGAGTTGCGCCGCAACGGCCACTTCGCCGGCGGCGAGGCGCTCCAGCCCGCCAGCAGCGCGGCGACCCTGCGCCGCAAGGACGGCAAGACGACGGTCACCGACGGCCCGTACGCGGAGACCAAGGAGCAGATCGGCGGCATCCTGATCCTCGAGGCGGACAACCTCGACCACGCCGTCGAACTGATGTCGAAACATCCCGGCGTGGGCGCGGGCCCGTTCGAGATCCGGCCGGCCGCGGACCTGACGGGGATGGTCCGCGGCAGCGAGCAACGGCGCGCGAAGCAGTGACCGCTGCCATACCCGATACCCGATACCCGATACCCGGAACCACCGAGGAAACCAGCATGCGATTCATGATCATCGTCAAAAACAGTACCAGCGGCAGTTGCGCGTCCGCCGGGATGCCGGAAGGGGAATTCCTGGCCGCCATGAGGACCTTCAACGAGGAACTCGCGAAAGCCGGTGCGCTGATCGGACTGGAAGGCCTGCACCCGGTTGCAACCGGCACGCGCGTCAGGATCTCGGGAAACCGGCGGGTCGTGACCGACGGACCCTTTGCCGAAACCAAGGAGGCGATCGGCGGTTACTGGCTGTGGGAGCTGCCGTCGAAGGAAGACGCCATCGAGTGGGTGAAGCGTTGCCCGGCGCTCGCGAGCAGCGAAGGCGAAATCGAAATCCGCCAGGTCATCGACGCCGTGGATTTCGCCGACAAGCTGGCTCCGGGCCTTCTGGCGCCCACCGCGCCCGGCCGCCCGCGCGCCGCAACCGGCAACTGAGGAGAGACCCGCATGCGATTCATGGTGATTGTGAAGGCAACGAAGGATTCCGAAGCCGGCCTGCCGCCGGACGAGCGGCTGCTCCGCGAAATGATGGCGTTCAACGAGGAACTCGTGAACGCGGGCGTGATGCTCTCGGGGGACGGCCTGCATCCGAGCTCGAAAGGCGCCCGCATCCGGTTTTCGGGCAAGCAGCGCACCGTGATCGACGGCCCGTTCGCCGAGACCAAGGAACTGATCGCCGGCTACTGGATGTGGCAAGTGAAATCGCTCGACGAAGCGATCGAGTGGGTGAAGCGCTGCCCGAATCCCTTCAATATCGATTCCGAGATCGAGATCCGCCAGGTGTTCGAAAGCCCCGAACTGACGGATGACCCGGAATTCCTGCGCAAGGAAGCCGAACTGCGCGTGCGGTCCGAGCAGATCGCGAAGGGCAAGAAAGGCTGAAGCGAACTGTTACGCGTTATCCATCACACGTTACTTTCCGAACAGGAGACCCATCATGCTGGTGCAAGCTTACGTGTTTTTCGACGGCCGCTGCGAGGAAGCGATCGAGTTCTACAAGCAGGCGGTCGGCGCCAAGGTCGAGATGCTGATGCGCTTCAAGGACAACCCGGATCCGTCGCAAGCCGGCTGCGGCGGTCCCGGCGCGGAAGACAAGGTGATGCATGCCTGCATCAGGATCGGCGAGACGGCGATGATGGCCTCGGACGGGATGTCCCCCACGGGGAAGCCCAGCTTCCAGGGGTTCTCGCTGTCGCTGACGGTGAAAGACGAGGCCGAGGCGAAGCAGATGTTCGCCGCACTCGGCGAGGGCGGCCAGGTCTGCATGCCGCTCGCCAAGACGTTCTTTTCACCCAGCTTCGGCATGGTCAACGACCGCTTCGGCGTGTCGTGGATGGTCGTGGTGATGTAACAGTTCCGAACGAAAAGAAAGGCAGCCCTCATGACCCCCTCTTCCCGCAAAGCCGGCACGGCATCCGTCGCGTCCGGCCCCCTTACGCTGCTGGTGGCGACCCGCAAGGGCGCGTTCCTCCTGAAGGGAGACAAGACCCGGCGCACGTGGACGACCACCGGGCCGATGTTCTTCGGCCATATCGTGTACCACATGGTGCTCGACCCGCGCGACCGGCGCACGCTGCTGGCCGCCGCCCGCACCGGCCACCTCGGCCCCACGGTGTTCCGCTCGACCGACATGGGCAAGCACTGGAAAGAAGCAGCCAAACCGCCGGCCTTCCCCAAGGCCCGCGAAGGCGAGAAGGGCCGCGTCGTCGATCACACCTTCTGGCTGACGCCCGGCCACGCCGACGAACCCGGTGTCTGGTACGCGGGCACCTCGCCGCAGGGCCTGTTCCGCAGCGACGACAACGGCGACACCTGGGCGCCGGTGTCGGGCTTCAATGAGCATCCGATGTACACGCAGTGGACCGGTGGCGAACAGGACGGTACGCCCGACGGGCCGAAGCTGCATTCGATCATCGTCGACCCCGGCGACGCCCGCCACCTCTACATCGGCATGTCGAGCGGCGGCGTGTTCGAGAGCACCGACAAGGGCAGCAACTGGGCGCCGCTCAATCAGGGCTGCGCCGCGGACTTCTTCCCCCACCCGGTCGAATACGGGCACGACCCGCATTGCGTGCGGATGCATCCGCTCGACAGCAACCTGCTCTACCAGCAGAACCACTGCGGCATCTATCGCATGGAGCGGTCGGCCGGAAAGTGGGATCGCATCGGCCGGAACATGCCGAAGAAAGTCGGCGACATCGGCTTTCCCATCGTGCTGCATCCGCGCGACCCGAACACGGTGTGGGTCTTCCCGATGGACGGCACCTCGGTGTGGCCGCGCACGAGCCCCGACGGCAAGCCCGCCGCCTACGTCACGCGCAACGCGGGCAAGACGTGGCAGCGGCAGGACAACGGATTGCCGGCGAGCCAGGGCTGGTTCACGGTGAAACGCCAGGCGATGTGCGGCGATACGCGCGATCCGGTGGGTCTCTATTTCGGCACGACCGGCGGCGAGGTCTGGGCGAGCCGCAACGAAGGCGCGAAGTGGACCTGCATCGCGCGCCACCTGCCGCACATCTATGCGGTGGAGGCCGTGTAGCCGCGATGAAGGTGCTGATTCCCGAGCCGCTGCGTTCCTACACGCAGCAGGCGCGCGAGGTCGAAGCGGGGGGCGCGACGCTCGCCGCGTTGCTCCTCGACCTTGAGCGGCAGTATCCGGGCATCCGCTTCCGGATGATCGACGAACAGGACGCGATCCGCCGGCATATCCGCGTTTTCGTGAACGGCGAACAGGTCCGCAGTCTGGACACCGCGCTGGCCGGGACGGATGAAGTCTTCATCGTCCAGGCGCTGAGCGGGGGTTGAAACCGGGACGACACACCCGGTCTTTTATAATGAGACTTCACGCAGCGAAGGAGAAAGCATGCGTTATGTAGACGGCTTCATCGTCCCGGTACCAAAACGGAAACTCGACGCCTACCGCGCCCTGTCGCGCAAGGCGGGGAAGGTCTGGCGGGAGCACGGCGCGCTCGAATACTACGAATGCGTCGCCGACGACGTGAAAAAAGGCAAGGCCACCTCGTTCCCGCGGAGCGTCAAGCTGAAGGCCGGCGAAACGGTCGTGTTCGCCTACGTCGTCTACCCGTCGCGTGCGCAGCGCGACCGCATCCTCAAGAAGGTGATGAAGGACCCGCGGCTGGCGGACATGATGTGCGCCAAGGACATGCCGTTCGACGGCAAGCGCATGATCTACGGCGGTTTCAAGGTCTTCGTGGCCGCCTGAACACCAGCTTCAACACCGTTCCCGCCATTCCTTACCGGAGACCGTCATGCGCAAGGCCTTCAAGATCGTCGCTGTCGTGGTTGCCGTGGCCCTCGCCACCGTGCCCGTCCTTGCGTCTACCAAGCCCGACAGCTTCCAGGTGCAGCGCTCGACGACCATCCAGGCGCCGCCGGACAAGGTGTTCGCGCTCATCAACGACTTCAAACGCTGGGAAGCATGGTCGCCGTGGGAGAAAAAAGATCCGGCGATGCAGCGGACGTACGGGTATGCGGGACAAACCAGCGGCAAGGGCGCCTTCTACGCGTGGGACGGCAACAGCGAAGTCGGCCAGGGCAGCATGACGATCGCGGAGTCCGTGCCGCCGTCCAGGGTCGCGCTCAAGCTCGATTTCGTGAAACCGTTCGAGGGTCACAACACGGTCGATTTCACGCTGGAACCCAAAAGCAATGGCACCCTCGTGACATGGACGATGCAGGGCCCCTCCCCGTTCATCACCAAGGTCATCCAGGTGTTCTGCGACATGGACGCCATGATCGGCAAGGATTTCGAAGCGGGCCTCGCCGGCCTGAAGGCCCTCGCCGAGAAGTAAGCGTCAGATCAGCTTCACGAGCTGCTTGCCGAAATTGCGGCCTTTCAGCAGGCCGATGAAGGCCTGCGGTGCGTTTTCGAGTCCGACGGCAATGCTCTCGCGGTACTTGAGCGAGCCGTCGTGCACCAGGGCGCCCAACTCCTTCAGCGCCGGCTTCCAGAGCTCCAGATGGTCCGAACAGATGAAGCCGCGGAGCTGGATGCGGTTGATGAGGAAGGACCGGAAGTGCTTCACCGCAAGCGCGTCCGGATCGTCGTAGCCCGAGATCACGCCACACAGCGGAATCCGCGAAAACGGATTCATGTGCTGCAGCACCGCGTCCAGCACCGGGCCGCCGACGTTGTCGTAATAGACGTCGGCGCCCCTGGGGCACGCGGCTGCGAGGGCGGCCTCGAGGCCGCCCGCTTTGTAGTCTAGGCAGGCATCGAATCCGAGCTCGTTCACGACGTAATCGCACTTGGCGCGGCCACCGGCGATGCCCACCGCGCGGCAGCCCTTCAATTTCGCGAGCTGGCCCACCACGCCGCCGACCGCACCACTCGCGGCCGACACCACCACGGTCTCGCCCGCCTTCGGCTTGCCGAATTCGTTCAGGCCGATCCACGCCGTGACCCCCGGCATGCCGACCACGCCGAGATAGGCCGACAACGGCACGTAGGCCGGATCGAGCTTGCGCACGCCGCCGCCGTCGCTCTTCCCGTAGAGCTGCCAGCCGGTGCGCGTTTCGACGAAATCGCCAGCCTTGAACTTGTCGTGGCGCGATTCGATCACCTCGCCTACCGCGGTGCCGACCATCACCTCGCCGACCACGGCCGCCGCGGCATAGGATCGCGCGCCATCCATCCGTCCCCGCATGTAGGGATCGAGCGACAGGTAATGCGCGCGAACGACGAACTCGCCTTCACCCGCCTTCGGAATGGCGGACTCGACGATGCGGAAGTGGCTTTCCTCGACGGGGCCGGTCGGGCGGGCCGCGAGCAGGACCTGAACATTTTTCATGGGAGGCTTCCGGTGAGCGATGTTTACGTACCGGTCTGCCACAGCGCCCGCCAGCCGGCATGGCCCAGGCGCTGCAGGGTGTCGATGTTCCGCTCGTAGATCGTGGCCGCGTCCGGAAACGCGGCGACCGCGCGGTCGATGCTGGCTTCGCGCAGCAAGTGGAGCATGGGATGCGGGGAGCGGTTCGTGTAGTTGCCGATGTCGTCGGCGGCGGCGCCGGCAAAGACGTAGCCAGGATGAAAACTCGCGATCTGCAGGACACCCTCGAATCCCAGACGGCGGAGCGCCGCAGCGGCCTCGCCGAGGAAGAAGTGATAGTCGAGGAAATCGGTCATCGCCCGCGGATGGACCAGCAGCGTGGTGTCGCACACCGCCGGGTCCGCCTGCGCCAGTGCTTCCAGTTCATGCCCGAGCTCGGCGAGCAGTTCGTCGGCCGTCGCCGCGGCGGTAACCGCGTAGCGAATCTGCTCCTTCACGTGGACCGCTTTCGCGAACGGGCACAGGTTGAGTCCGATCACCGCCCGCTCGAGCCAGTGTCTCGTGTCCGCAATGACCGCCGCGGTCGCCGCATCGGCGCAGGGCATCAGGACTGCCGTCATCGGAACCGCGCGCCGGGCATGGCGACGGGGCTACTCTCCGCCCTTGAAACGATCGTAGTGCGTCTCGTGGTCGTCGAGATGCTCGCGCAGCATTTTTTCGTATTGCATGAGAAAAAACG
This sequence comes from Burkholderiales bacterium, assembly GCA_050741255.1. GTDB lineage: Bacteria > Pseudomonadota > Gammaproteobacteria > Burkholderiales > SG8-41 > CAZXNF01. The sequence goes on from JBOIEQ010000121.1 coordinate 10,096, forward strand.
CAACCGCCTTCTCCTTGTCGCCCGAAAACTGCGCGCGGGACTTCGACTCGACATACGCCACGAACGCGTTGAAGCGGGCCGCGCCGTACAAAAACGCCGCGCCCAGCTTGTCGTGCGGCACCGTTTCCGAGTGCTCATTCGCGAGATGAATGAAAGTATCCGCGAGCTCGCGAAACTTCTGGTCGGTAATCGTCTCGCTCATGATGTGGAAAACCTGTGTGTGAAGGAAAGGACTGGTCCGGGCTTTCTTAGTCCGGGCACGCCGGCACCGGCATCAGGACGGCCCGCTGTAGCTGCACGCGTGGCGGCACGAATCGCGTGCGACGGTCACGTCGCTCAGCCCCGGGAACTGCCCACCGAGCCGGTCCCAGATCCAGCGCGCGATATTTTCGAGACTCGGTCGCTGCAGCCCCGGCACTTCGTTGAGGTATTTGTGATCCAGCGTGGCCCGCACCTTCCCGCAAGCCTGTTCCAGCACGTCAAAATCCGTGACGAAACCATTCCCGTTCTGCTCGCTGCCGATGATCGTTACCGTGACGCGGAACGAGTGCCCGTGCAGGGCCTCGTACTTGTGGCCGTCGGGCATGTCCGGGAAACTGTGGGCGGCGTCGAACAGGAACTCCTGGGACAGCTTGAACATGTTCTCTTTCAGGAAATGCCGAGAATTTTATGGGTTTGCAGGCTGAGCCGCCATTGCGGGTGTGCCTTGCAATACGCGATGGCTTCCGCGGTGAACCGTTCGCGGTCCAAGCCGTCCATCGGTTGCAGCAGGAAATGCCGGAAAGCCAGGGTTTCGAATCGCTCGGGCGCGGCCTCCGCCTGGCGATAGACGAGCTTGAGTTCGTCGCCTTCGCGCACGGCGAGTTCGGTCGCCGCCTTGGGACTGACGCACACCCAGTCGAGCGCGGCCTGCAGCGGCAGCGTGCCGTTGGTTTCGATCGCGACGGTGAAGCCTTCGGCATGCAGCGCATCCACGAGGGCCTGATCGACCTGCAACGCCGGCTCGCCCCCGGTCAGGACGATCATCGGGCGCGGCGCCGGAGCAGCGGGTGCGTGCGCGGCGATCGCCCCGCTCAGGGCGGCGGCATCCGCGTACTTCCCGCCGTTATCGCCGTCGACGCCGACGAATGCCGTGTCGCAGAACCGGCAGACCGCCGTCGCGCGATCCTTCTCCTCGCCGGACCACAGGTTGCAGCCGGCGAAGCGGCAGAAGATGGCGGGCCGCCCGGCGTTCATGCCCTCCCCCTGCAAGGTATAGAAAATTTCCTTGACCGCGTAGGTCATCGCGGCGGGGACGGGCGTTCGTAACCGGGCGGCCGGGACGACGCCACGGTCAGTCGAGTTTCTTGCTGATCAGCCGCCAGTACTGCACCGTGCGGCCGCTGCCCGGGGCACTCGTGAAATCGGTCGGCCGCGGGCCGCCCGGCTGACCCCAGCAGGCGCGCTTGTTGTTCGCGTCGATGATTTCGTAAATGCCGCGCGTGACCTTGCCCTTGTTCGGCCCTTCGGCCGCCGTGGAGTCCACCTGCTTGGGCGTGGTGGTCGGATCGATCGTGAAGCGGCCGAGCGGTGCCGTGCCCACCTTGGCGTCGGCCGGAAACCGGAAGATGTCGTGGTCGGTGATCAGTACGGTTTTGCGCGCCTCCGCTTCGGGCACCACCTTGCCGTCCACCACGGATTTGACGAGCTGCCAGCGCCCCGTCAGTGCCTCGTAATCCTTTTGCATGGCGGCCGTAACCGGTACCGCCGCGGCTTTGTCCGCGGCATGGCCCGTGCTGAGCCCCAGCAGCGAGGCCGCGACGACGGCCCACATCATCCCTGATTGCAAGCGCATGACCGGTTCCCCCGTGTCCCTGTTGCGCGATCCCGATGACCGCGCGCGGGTGAGTATAAATGCCTGCGCGACAGCGTCGGCTAGAATCGACGCCTCCCGAACACCTCCTTGAAGCCGTCACGATGGATACGCCGAACTCTTCCACCCAGCTTGCCCGCAACGTCACGCGCCTCTCGCATCTCGACCTGCCGGGCGCCGGACAGGTGTGTATCGAGGGCCGTTACGCGTACATCGGGCACATTCCCAACAAGCAGAATCTCGGCACGTCGATCCTCGACGTGGCGGATCCGCGCAATCCAAAGCTCGTCTCGCAGCTGTTTCTGGACGATCCGGAGTCGCACAGCCACAAGGTGCGCGTGGCGGGCAACCTGATGGTCGTCAATTCCGAGCGCAACATGACGGCGATCGGTCGCAAGGCGGAGCAATTGCCGCCGCTGCGCGCCCGTCTGCTCGCCGCCCTGGGGCGCGAACCGACCGACGCGGAGCTCGCGGCGAAGCTCGGCATCCGGGAAGCCGACATCGCGATGGTCGCGGCGGCGGCGAAAAAGGGCTATCACAACGGCGGCTTCAAGCTCTACGACGTGGCGAACCGCGCCAAGCCGAAGCTGATCGGCTTCCGCAAGACCGGTGGCATCGGCGTGCACCGTTTCGACATGGACGCGAACTACGCCTACATCTCGACCGAGATGGAAGGCTACGTCGGCAACATCCTCGTCATCTACGACCTTCGCGAC
>JBOIEQ010000122.1:0-12479 GCA_050741255.1 Burkholderiales bacterium
GCCCTCGGGATTGAAGCTGGCGCCGCGGCCCTTGCGCGGGCCGGCGCGGTCGCCGGTGAGGGTTTTCAGGGACACGGTCAGCCCGCCATCAGCAGCAAATAGGCGGCGTAGAACACGGTCCACACCGACAACAACACCTTCAGGCGCGTCCGGAAACCCGCCCGCCACAACCACCGGCGCGCGATCCAGGCCGCCAGCAGGGTGACCAGCACGAAGCGCGGCAGGCGGCCCAGCACGCTCACCGCGAGGAATTCCCACCCGCCGATACCTGCAGCGGCCGCCTGCACAGCGTAGGTCTTGTAAGGCGTGCCGGTCAGCGGCCCGACGATCAAGGCCGGCGCGCCATTGAGTGCCAGTTCACCCTGCACGCGCGCCATCATCGCCGCATCGATCCCGGGCACCGCTTCCACCGCCGCCACCGCTGCCGCTTCATCGCGCGCACCCCAGCCGTACATCAGGGCACCGCCCGCCAGCGCCCCGACCAGCGCGAAGACACACGCGCGCAATCCGGTGCGCACGTCGCGCAGCGCCGCCGCGCTGGTGAGCACGTCGGGAACGATGAAAAACAGGGGGGCTTCCGCGAAGCCCCACAACACAGCGACGGGGTAGATCCACATACTGGTATTATATACAGCTTCTTCGGAATGTAACCCCGGGCATCCGGGGCTATTCGCCGCCGCGCGCCGCCTTCTCCCACAACCGCCGGTCCCGCTTGGTCGGCCGGCCTTTCGCCGCCACCGGCGCGGGCTGCGCGCGGACTTCCTCGATGCGCGCGAGACGGCGCGCGAGGCTGTCCGCATCTTCCTCATATAAGGTACGTGCGACCTCCGCCGACCCGCGCCGTTCCGCGACCGCCCGCACGGTGAGCGCCCATTCGTAAACACCGGCGTGAATCACCAGGCGGTCGCCGGGCTTCACGTCCTTGGCGGGTTTGGGGCGCTCGCCGTTCAGCCGGATCTTGCCGCCGGCGATCGCCTCCTGCGCGAGACCGCGCGTCTTGTGGAAGCGCGCGGCCCATAACCACTTGTCGAGACGCACGCCGGACATTCAATCCCCCAATGCTTTCGCGACGGCGGCGAGCGCTTCCGGTGCGGCACGACCCTGCTCGCGCGCCAGTTCCAGCGCGAGGCGTCCGAGGTCGCGGTACACCGCCGCCAGCGCCGGATCGGCGGCGAGCGCCGCTCGTTGCCGCGCCACCACCGCTGCATCGCCGCGCGCGACCGGCCCGGTGAGCGCCGCGACAGGGCCGAGCGCAAACACGTTGTCCACCGTCTCGCGCACCAGCGGTTCCATGAGACGCAGCGCGTCGGCGCGGGCGAAACCGGCTTTCGCGTAGCAGCGCAGCGCCGCTTCCAGCAGCGCCACCAGGTCGTTGCTCGCGAGCACGCCGGCCGCGTGATATTCGGTCTTGCGCGCGGCATCGAAGGGGAACACGGTGGCGCCGATGCGCGCGAACGCGGATTGCAACACGGCGAGCGCCGCGGCGTCGCCTTCCGCCGCGCACGGCGTACCGGCGAAAGTGGCGACCGCGCGCGCGGGATCGGCGAAGGATTTCAGGGGATGGATGCTCGCGACCGCGGCGCCGCGGTCGCACACGGGTGCGAGTACCTCTGACGCCAGCGCGCCGCTGCAGTGAAAAGCAACGTCACCCGCGCGCACCAGGCCGCTGCCGGCGAGCGCCCGCGCGCAGGCTTCGATCCGGTCGTCGGGCGGCGTGATCATCCACACTTCCGCCGGACGCATCTCGCCCACCGCGCCGACCACGCGGCCGGCACCGATAGCGTCCGCGGCGGCCCGCGCACCCGCCGGCGTGCCGCTCAACAAATCCTGCACCTCGAACACGTGCGCTTTCGCGAACAGCTGCCCCAGGGTGGTGCCGACGCGTCCGCAGCCGATAATATTGAGCACAGCCATGGTGCCGAGTGTACCGTGCGGCGCGGAATGCCGTGCGCCGGGCAGCCCGCCTTGACCCATGCGCGACGCACGGCCTATTCTGCTGCCTCCGCCCACTTATCGGGAATGCCGCCATGTCCGTATCCGCCGCCGCCGACCGTTTCGGCAACCCGCTCGACCCCATCGTGCGCTATGCGCGCGGCAGCATCCTGAAAAGCACCGACGAGGAGGTGGCGCGCATGCTGAAGGCGCGCCGCATCGTCGGCGACCGCGTGCGCACCAAGGGCAAGGACAGCGTCTACGATCTCTCGGGGATGAACCGGGGCGCCGGGCTCACCAACGAAGACACGCCGCACCTGACGAGCCACGTGCCCTTCTTCGAGCGTTTCGAGGGCAAGACCGAGCCGTACGCCCTGAAGCACATGGGCGCCAATCCCGAGACGCACGGCGCGCTGATCCTGAACCGCGTGTCGGCGGCGAATTTCGTCGCGCTCACCACCATTCTGAAAGCCGGCGACCGCGTGCTGGCGTTGTCGCCCGCCAACGGCGTGTCCCATCCGTCCACCGTGCGGCCCATCGCGATGGCCGGCGCCGACTTCCAGGAATTCCATACTTACGCCGAACTCGAGAAAGCCTGGCACGCGCAGGGCGCGCCGCGGCTGCTGCTGATCACACCGATCAGCGCGTCGAAACGGCACCTGCCGTTCGAGGACTTCACGAAGGCGCTGGCGCTGCCGCGCGGTCCGCACACGCTCGCCTACGTGGACGACGCGCACATGGCGTCGCGCGTCGCCTTCTTCGAGGAACCCCGCACCTTCCAGGTCGGCGCGATCGACATCGCCGGCTGCTCGGCGGACAAGCACGTGGCCGGCCCGCGCGCGGGCGTGCTCGTGGCCCGCAAGGACCTGCTGACCGAAATCGGTTCGCATGCCTACGAACTGGGCCTCGAAGCCCAGGCCGGCCAGTACGTCGGCGTCGCCAACGCCCTGCGCAATTTCGACCCGCGCGTGGTCAAGGCGGCGGGAGAGGTGGCCAAGCAACTGATTGAAGTACTGGAGAAGCAGTACGGCAAGCGCGCCTACCTCGGCGGACCGGGCGTGTCGATCGGCGGCGAGGACGTCATCGCGATCGCGATCGAGCAGCGCGGCGGCAAGGTCAAACCGAAACTCGCGCCGATCGAAGCGGCGGGCCTGCTGGCCATGCAGATGCTGGAACAGGACGGGATCCTGACCATCGGCGCCGTTTCCATGCCCGGCAGCGCACCCGTCATGCGCCTGATGATGTATCCCGACGGCCCGCGGCTGGGCATCGAACGCATCGCCGCGTCGCTCGAAAGCGGCTTCGAGCGACTCGCCGCCGTGGTGGACGATGCCGAGGGCGCCCGTGAACAACTGCTCGGCGCGTGACGCCATGAAGCCCTCGCTCAGGATAAAAGTTCGCCTCGCCGCCATCGCGTTGGTCGCTGCGGCACCCGCATTCGCACAACCCTATCCGGCCAAGCCGGTGCGGCTGATCGTGCCCTTTCCCGCCGGCGGCGGCTCGGACGTGGTCGGCCGCCTAGTTGCGCAAAAACTCTCCGAACGCACCGGCCAGCAGGTGTTCGTGGACAACCGCGCGGGCGCCGGCGGCTCGATCGGCACCGAAGTCGCCGTCAAGTCGCCGCCCGACGGCTATACGACGGTGCTCGCGTCAACCTCCGAAGTCGGCATCAACCCCGCCCTCTACAAGCTGACCTACGACCCGGTGCGCGACCTGACGCCGGTGGTGCTGGTGGGCGCGACACCGATGGTGATCCTCGTGCATCCGTCGCTGCCGGTGAAGACCCTGAAGGACGTGGTCGCGCTGGCGAAAGCCAAGCCCGGCGAACTGAACGTGGCCTCCGCCGGCAACGGCACCATCACGCACCTGTCCGGCGAGATGTTCCGATCGCAGGTCGGGGCGAAGTGGACGCACGTGCCCTACAAGGGCGCACCGCCGGCGCTGACCGATCTGGCGAGCGGCCAGGTACAGGTGATGTTTTCGTCGCTGCCCGCGGCTATGGCGTTCCTGCGCGCCAATCGCATCAAGCCGCTCGCGGTGTCCTCGCAGAAACGCGCGCCGGCGCTGCCGGACACGCCGACCGCCGCCGAGGCGGGCATCGGCGGTTACGACGTGGAGTACTGGTACGGGTTGTTCGTACCGGCGGCGGTGACGAAGGATGTCGTCGCCCGCCTGCACGACGAGACCACGCAGGTACTGCGGCAGCCGGACTTCGTCAGCAACCTCGCCAGCCAGGGCGCAACGACCGGCGCGCTGACGCAGGCGCAGTTCGCGGATTTCGTGAAGAGCGAGTCCGGCAAATGGGGCCAGGTCGTCAGGGCGTCGGGGGCGAAGGCCGACTGAGTTCTAGCTGTCCCAGCCGATCACATCGTAGCCTTTTTCGCGCAGGCAGCGCTGAACGAAATTGCGCCAGGTCGGATTCTGGTCGGTGGATTTGAACGCGCCGCGCGCTGCGCCCGCCGCCGCCCCGCCTGCGGCGCCCGCCCCGGCCGCCCTGCCGATGTCATTCCCGCGTACCGCTCCGACCGCGGCACCCGCCGCTCCGCCGACGGCAGCGCCTTCGGCCGTCCGGCGCGCGACCTTGCCGTCTGCGGTGCGGCTCACGCCCGAACGGTCGGCCAGGTCATAGCAGGCATCGATGTCGCGCTGCGCTTGCGTCTCGCCAGCCCGTTGGTACTGCGCGTTGGGATAGAGCACGGGATGCGGACTGGACGCGCAACCGGTGGTCAGCAGGATCAGAAAGGCACCGGTCATGCATACCGGATGGCGGGTACAGGTCAAGGACAACTCCTCTGTCGATGCCCCACCAACGCGCGGCCCACCCTTCGCGCTGACAGGCCCGCCGGCCAGATGGGGCTAATGCCGGCGCGACGACGCGCAATCAAGCCGGTTCAGCGCAACGCCTATCTTGGAAAGGACGCCATCCGCGGTTTCCTGTACCACCAGTTCGACCGCGCCGATCATGATGCGGCGGCCCACTTGCGGACGCTCGCGGCAGTTCCTCGACAGGAACTCGGACACCGAGCACGCGCGTTCCGGACGGCGCAGGCGCAGGCCGTACAGGTCCGCGAGCACGCCCATCTCGGTGTAGCCGCTGAAGGTAAAGCCGAAGAAATGGCGCCGGCGCTCGATACGCTGCCCCTCACGGGAGAACGGGCGGGTATCGCACGGGATATGCGTCTGGGCGGACATGTCGGCTCCTTGCGAAGGGTGACGGATCACAGTCTGCGCGCGCAATTTGAAGGAAAATCGATCGTGCGACGATCGCGTGGCGCACATTGCACAGTGTGATACCGATGCCTGCCCAAAGTGCCCCGACGTTCCCTGAAAATTTCTCAACATCGCGCACAGGCGTTGTCGCGCGCAAGCGACAATCGTGCGCGGCACCATCGGCAATCGGCGACGGCCCACCGCCGTAAGCACACCACGAATCCGGGCGAGACCATGCGCGTGTTGCAGCTTCGCAACGCTGAAGAGATTTCAGGCAGGACAGGAACACATCTTGCAGACGCGATCGATCGTCGGCGATGCCATCTGCCGATAACAGAGCTTCGGGAAAATATCTGGGAAACTTTGCGGCGTGGTACGCGCTCAGCCGAGCGGCAGCGGCTTGCGGTCGACCAGCGCGAGCCAGCCGCGGATCAGCCGGTAGAGCACCCACAGGCCGACGACCACCGCCAGCGGCCAGGCCACGACGATGAAGATCAGCGTCATCACGAGCGCCAAGCAGAGTACCACCCACAGCAACGCGACCCAGAAGGTGCGCAACTGCCAGCGGAAGTGCGACTCCAGGAACGTTCCCGCCACGTCGCCGCGCTTGATGTAGTTGAGGATCACCGCGATGATCGACGGCCAGCCGGACAGGAAGGCGGTCACGATGAACACGCTGGCCGACAGCCCTGCCACGGCGCTGAAGAGATGCATTGCGTACATCAGGTGCGTCAGCATCACCTGCTCGCGGGTGGGTTCCTTCGCGGTGACGACTTCAGTGGTGTCCGTCATGTGGGCTCCTCCGGATTGATCGTTCAGGCGTTGACGTTCACGTGGCGCGCCTGCCGCAGAACGGCCGCGCGCAGGGTCTTGCGGCCGACGGACAGGCCCGCCGCCATGAACGACAGCCGCCCCTTCGCGCCGCTCGCTTCGTAGTCGGCCACCAGCGCTGCCACGGCCGTCTCGCGCGGCACGCCCAGTTCCGCGGTCAGGAAGGTGAACACGAACTCGAACAACCGCTCGAGCGCCATCTCGTGCGTCTTGCCGGTGGTCGCGAACAGCCAGTCGGTGAAGCGCAGGAAGCGGTCGAAGGGCGCGTCCGCCAGCAGCAGCGGGAGCGCGTGCGGAAAGCGGCCCGAGTTGCCGACCATGTCCCAGTAGCGCGCGAAGCGGCTAACCCGCTGCACCGTCGCGAAGTCCATGCGGTCGGTGGCGAGGATGTTGTACGGCGGGTCCGGGTTGTAGCGCATCGCGAAAGCGTCGGTGTGGCGCGCGATCGGCGTGCCGCGCAGGCGCTTCAGGATCCCGACCTGGATTTCGTGCGGGCGCAGCGCGTGCAGGCGGTCGAAGCCGCGGCCGAAGGTGGCGAGGTCCTCGCCCGGCAGCCCGGCGATCAGGTCGGCATGGATGTGGGCATGCGACTGTTCGCGCAGCCACACGATGTTCTCGCCCGCGCGATCGTTGTCCTGGCGGCGCGAGATCCGCGCCTGCACCTCGGGATCGAAGGTCTGGATGCCGACCTCGAACTGCAGGGACCCCGCCGGGAAGCGCGCGATCAGCACTTTCAGGCGCTCGGGCAGATGATCGGGCACCACTTCGAAATGCACGAACAGCCGGTCGTCCAGTCGTTCGAGGAAGAACTGCAGGATGCGCTCGCCCGTGGCGGCCTTCAGGTTGAAGGTGCGGTCCACGAAACGGAAATGCCGCGCGCCGCGGGCGTGCAGCTTGGCCAGCTCCGCGAGAAAGGCCTCGGTCTCGAACGGCCACGCGGTCTTGTCGAGCGCCGACAGGCAGAATTCGCACTTGAACGGGCAGCCGCGGGAGGCCTCCACGTAGAGGAAGCGCTGCGCGATGTCGGTATCGTCGTAGAGGTCGTAAGGCGGCACGAGCGTGGCGAGCGGGGGCTGCTCGCCGGCGATGACTTTCTGCGCCGGCCGTTCGCCCGCCATCAGCGCGCTCGCCAGCTTCGCGAACGACACGTCCGCCCAGCCGGTGATCACGTAGTCGGCCAGCGTGCAGATGCGCTGCTCGTCCACCTCGTGGCTTACCTCCGGACCGCCGATGATGACGATCACCTCGGGCGCGACCTGCTTCAGCTGCGCGACGGCCCGCGTGGTCTCCTCCACGTTCCAGATGTAGACACCGAAACCGACGATGCGGGGCTGGCGCGCGAGGATCTGCTCGACCATATCCACCGGCCGCGCGCCGAGCACGAACTCGAGGATCTCCGCCTCCGGCTGCAGCGCGCCGAGATTCGCCTTCAGCCAGCGCAGCCCGAGCGAGGCGTGGACGTAGCGGGCATTGATCGTGCTGAGGACGATGGCGGACATGGATCAGGGCACGTAGACCCACAAATCGAGCTGGACCGTGCAGCCCGGGACCGGAAGGAAGGGCACTTTCACCGCCGAGAAGGGCAGATGCTGGCCGGGCAGATGCTCGGCCCAGACGTCGTATGCCCCCTGGAACTCGGTGAGGTCAGTGTGGTACTGCTGCACGCGCACCACGTTCGCGAGCGAGGTGCCGGTCTTGCGGCAGAGTTTCTCCGCGTTCGTCAGCAGGTGGTCCATCTGCGCCCGGATGCCGGAGCCGAAATACGGCTGCGCGGGATCATGCCGGGCGGCGGAAACAAGCCCGTTGCGGTCGATCGCCAGCATCCCCGAAATGAACAGCAGGTCGCCCGCCCGCACGGCCTGGCTGTAGCCACCGAACGCCGGCAGCACGCCCGCGTCGATGATGCGCTTGCGGGTGCGGCCGCCGTCGCGCAGCGCGATCGCGTTGATCTCGATGCGCGCGTCGGTCAGAAAGAAGCCCGGCGTCGCGGTCGGAATCAGCGTCACCGCCGGTTTCGCCCGCGGGAAATACTTGTCGAGCACCTGGTTCAACGGCGCGAAATCATTCACGTCGCGCAGGTACACCTGCAGCTTCACCACGTTCGCCAGCGACGACCCGGCCGCCTTCAGGGCCGGCTCGATCTTGCGCTTGAGGATCAACTCCGCCTCGAGACGGATCGGCATGCCCTTCCACAGGTGGCCCTCGGGCATGCGCGCTTCGGCCGCGAGGCCCTCGCCGAAGCGCAGCCCGTCGGCCATGCGGCCGGCGATGAACACGAAGTCGCCTGCCGCGAGCGCCAGGCTGTAGCCGGAGGACGCATGCACCTCCTGATCCTTGGGCCGGATGTGCACCGCACGAAAGCCGGGGCCGGGCACGATGCCCAGCATGTGCACCTCGATTTCCTGGTCCTTCAGCAGCAGGCCTTCCGCGAGGGTGGAAGTGCTGGGCGGAATGTGGTCCTTCATGACCGCGCGCCGCACGTCGTGATAAAGCTCGACGGCACGCGGCACGGTGTAGTTCTGGTCCACGCGCACGACGTTGCGCAGTTCGGTGCCGCCGGCCTGCATCACGGTCTGCACGTTGCGGAAAATCTGCGCGGCTTCGCGCTGCAATTTCGGCCGGTCCCAGCCCGGCAACTCCGCACGCACCACCTCCGGCGTGATCGGGCCGGCGAAGTTCCGCACCGCCTTGTGGCCGGTGGCGAACACCCAGCGGCCCGCGCGCACGCCGGGCGCGTAGCGGATGTTGCCTTTGGGAAACGTGACGGGGAGCAGCGGTTTTACGACCGCTTTGGACTTCATGGACATCGGTGCATCCTCTCGGGGATCGGAACGAACGGTCCGATTATAGGCGCGCACGGGCACGCACCGGCGCATGGCATGAACGCACCGCCACTGTGCAATCGAGCGTGCCTGCGCGCGACGCTTCTACCGACACGCCGCGCAGCGCATAATTGGCCCTCTCAAGGAGACTGTTGATGAAGCGCTTCGCGTTGCTGTCGCTCGTCCTGCTCGTGTCCGCCGCCGCGGGCGCCGCCGATCCTGTCAAGGACTACCCCGTACGGCCGGTCCGCCTCGTCAATCCCTTCCCGCCCGGCGGCAGCAGCGATCCGTCATGCCGCCTGCTCGCCGACGGCCTCGGCAAGGCGCTCGGCCAGCAGTTCGTCGTCGACAACCGCGGCGGCGGCAACGGCAACATCGGCACCGCGCTCGTCGCCCGCGCCACCCCGGACGGCTACACCCTGCTGTTCGGTTCCGGAACGACCTTCACGATCAACCCCTTCGTCTACAGCAGCCTGGGGTTCGATCCGGCGAAGGACATCGCCCCCATCATCAAGTTCGGGGCGGTGCCGAACGTGCTGGTCGTCCATCCGTCCATGCCCGTGCGCACGCTCGCGGAATTCACCGCCTACGTGAAATCCAAACAGGGCGAGCTCAACTACGCCTCGGCGGGCAACGGCAGCAGCATGCACCTTGCCTCCGAGCTGTACCAGAAGATGACCGGCACGAAGATGCAGCACATCCCGTACGTGTCGCCCGGGCTCGCCACGCAGGACACGATGGCCAACCGCACGCAGCTGATCTTTCACCTGATTCCGGCGGTGGCGCAGCAGGTGAATGCCAACAACCTGCGCGCGCTGGCCGTGCTCGCGCCCACGCGCTCCGCGGTGCTGCCGGACGTGCCGACGACGAAGGAAGCGGGCATGCCCGGACTGGAAGCCGGTACCTGGTACACGGTGATGGCGCCGGCCGGCGTGCCCAAGCCGGTGATCGCGAAGGTGAATCAGGAAGTGAACAAGCTCCTCGCCGACCCCGCGTTCCGCAAACGCGTCACCGAAATGGGATTGACCGTCATGGGCGGCACGCCCGAAGACGTCACCGTCTTCATCGGCACCGAGGCGAAACGCTGGTCGGAAGTCGTGAAGACCGCCGGCATCAAGGTCGACTAGACGGCATCGTCTACGCCGCCGCGCGTTCAGCCTCACGCAGGCGGGCGGCCAGGGCTTCGATGCCGCACCCGAACAGATACGCATCCATCGCGAGCGCGCCCCAGGTCGTGTCGGCGTGGATGCGCTTTGCCGCGGCAGCCTCGCCGGCTGCGCCCAGCGCCACGTAGAGCGGCAGCAGGTGTTCGTCGGTCGGGTGGTTGCGCGCCGCTTCCGGCGCCTGCGCGCGATAATCCAGCACATCGGCAGCGGCGCCCGCTTCCAGCCGCGCGCCCATCCAGTCCACGAAGCCGCGCATCCACGCGGGTTCCTGCGGATCGTTGCGCCGCGCGAACACTTCGCGCAGATTGTGCGTGATGCTGCCGGAGCCGACGATCAGCACGCCCTCGTCTGCCAGCGGCGCGAGCGCGCGGCCGACGCGGAAATGGTGTTCAGGGCCGAGATGGCTCTGGATCGAGAGCGGCACCACGGGCACATCGCGCCCGGGATACGCATGCAGTAGCGGCACCCAAGCGCCGTGATCGAGCCCGCGCGCGCCATCGATGTCCGCCTGAAACCCCGCAGCCCGCAGCAGATCCCGCGCCTGCGCCGCGACGTCCGGCGCGCCCGCCGCCTCGTAGCGCAAACGATAAAGTGCCTCCGGAAATCCGCCGAAGTCGTGGATTGTTTCCGGCCGGGGCGCCGCACCCACCGCCGGCTGCGCCGTTTCCCAGTGCGCGGTCGCGATCAGGATCGCGAGTGGACGCGGCAGCACCTGCCCCAGCGCCCGCAGGAAACGGGTGGTGCCGTTGTCTTCCACGGCGAGCGTGGGCGCGCCATGGGATACGAATAGGGTAGGCAGGGTCATGCGGCGTTCCTTCCGATCCTGCTTTCATGGGGGCGGAACGCGGGGGATCAATCCCCGCCGTTCCCGTTTCCGGACGCAAGTCACGCCATCGCCCTTGTCTGCTAATCTTGCGCCCTTATTTTCACCCTTTCGGAACCGCGAGGCAGCCATGGCAGAACGACCCGATGACCGCATGATGGATCTCAAGATGGACGCCGCCGGCGTCTACAAGGAGGAGATCTACACCGACCGCAAGGTCGGCACCATCCGCGCGCTGGTGCCCGTGAAAAGCGACGGCACCCCCGACACCGCCCGCAAGACGCTCTACATGGGCGAAGCGCAGATCCTCACGCAGGTCGGCGCGCTGCCGGTCAATTTCGAGATCGAAGCGACCTCGCTGGACGACGCGATCACGCAGTACGCGCCGGCCGCCAAGGAAGGCGTCGAACGCACCGTGCGCGAACTGCAGGAAATGCGCCGCCAGCAGGCGTCTTCCATCGTGGTGCCGGGCGCGGGCGGGATGGGTGGCATGCCGCCGGGGATGGGCGGCAGCGGCAAGATCCAGATACCGTAGTTTTACTGCAGCCCGCGCCGCACCCAGCGCGCGGGCAGCAGCGAGGCATCCCCCCCGCCCAGCCCTTCGCGCGACGCTTCGTCGTAGCAATCGAGCGCGCGCTCCGTCACCGGCAGCGCACGCCCGAGCGCACGCGCCTCGGCGATCATGGTCCGCATGTCCTTGCGGATGGAATCGATGTCGAAGGTCACTGCGCCCGGATCTTTTCCGGCGAGCGTCGCCGCGAGCATGGGTCCGCGCGATTTCAGGACATTGGGCCCGCCCGAGGTGTCGGCGAAGATGTCCATCAGCCGCGCCGGCTCCAGCCCCAGCGGCTTGCACAGGGACAGCGCCTCGCCGAGCGCCTGGTACCAGACCATCAGCGGCAGGTTGATCGCGAGCTTCATGCTCTCCCCTGCCCCGACCGGCCCTACGTGCTCCACACGGCGGCACAGGTGATCGAGCACGGGCCGCGCGCGCGCCACGTCTTCCGCGGCGCCGCCCGCGAAACCGAACAGCTTGCCCTCCTTCGCCGGGCCCACGGAGCCGCCCACCGGGCAGTCGATCAACGACGCGCCCTTCGCCTTCACCCGCTCGGCCAATGCGATCTGCACGTCCGGCCGCACGGTACTCATCTCCACGAACAGCTTGCCCGCCACCCTGGCCGACAGCAGCCCATCCTTGCCCTCGTACGCGACCTTGATCGCGGCGGCGTCGGTCAGGATCGACAATATCAGTTCGACTTCCTCCGCCAATGCAGCCGGCGTTGCCGCAACGCGCGCGCCCGCAGCGGCCAGGCCCTTTGTTTTCTCCGCGGTGCGGTTCCACACCGTCACCGCATGACCGAGCCCGAGCAGGCGCTGCGCGATGACCGCGCCCATCCGGCCGATGCCTACCACACCGATCTTCATGTGACCTCTCCCTGATGCCCGCGTCATGACGCGAGCGCGCATGCTACCAAAGCCCTGCGGACCGCCGGAGGTCGCACGTTACAATCGGCGAACGCGCGCAACCTACGGGGCGCCGCAGCCGCCTAGAGCCTGTTATGGGCCTAAACGTTTGCGGCGTTGAGCCAAAAGGGTCCGGATGCTAGGCGCGAGAAGGCCGCATAGTCCACTATGCAACGACGAGCAACGACGCAGACGGGCCCTTTTGGCTCAACCCGAAGGGAACGCGGGATT
>JBOIEQ010000123.1:0-12478 GCA_050741255.1 Burkholderiales bacterium
CGCCGGCACCGCCGCCGAAGCGCAGCGCCAACTTCGCGGCGAACACGAGCGCGAGACCCAGCAGCACGATCGTCGCCAGCCCGCCGAGGACGGCGCCGAGGCCGCCGTTCATGAACAGCGCGCCGAGACCGAAGCCGGCCAGCAGACCGGCCACCGGGCCGAGCCAGCGGCTGCCTGCGCTCGGCGGCGTGGCATTGGGAGTGACGGGCGCGGGCGCGGCGGAAGGCGATTGCGTCGGTGCCGGCTGGGTCACGGCTTCCCGCTGTTTGCCGATCGACCGGCCGCCGCTGAAACGTCGGGCCTCGGCTTCGGGAATCACGAGCGCCAGTGCCAGGGCGGCCAGGCTCAGCAGTTTCAGGGTCGTTTGCATGTTGTGGTCTCCTCGGGAATGTCGACGGCGAGTGCTACGGGTGCTTGGTGGGCAGCGACTGGACAGATACGCCAGATACGTCGGCTGCAGGACGCCGGATGCCAGGGGTTTCGGGGTCCGGCAGGCTCACTATGCGCTACAAACGGTAACCCCGGTGCAGGGCCACCGCCCCGGCCGCCAGGTTGAAGTATTCGACCCGTTCCAGGCCCGCGGATTCCAGCAGGGTTTTCAGTTCCTCCTGACCGGGATGCCGGCGGATCGACTCCGCCAGGTAGCGGTAGGACCCGGCGTCCCCCGCCACCAGCCGGCCCAGCGCCGGCAGTACGCCGAAGGAATACGCGTCGTAGAGCGGCGCCAGCGGCTTCCAGATCCGCGAGAATTCCAGCACCAGCAGGCGGCCGCCGGGCGTGAGCACGCGGCGCATCTCCGCCAGCGCCCGCTCCTTGCGGGTCATGTTGCGCAGCCCGAACGCGACGCTGACGCAGTCGAAGCTGCGGTCCGGAAACGGCAGCCGTTCCGCGTCGCAGCGGATGCACGGCAGCAGCGTGCCCTCGTCCTGCAGGCGGTCGCGTCCGACGCCCAGCATCCCGGCGTTGATGTCGGTCAGCACCACTTCACCGCCGGCGCCGACGCGCCGCGCGAACAGGCGCGCGAGATCGCCGGTGCCGCCGGCCACGTCGAGCACGCGGTCGCCCGCCTTGACGCCGGAGAGTTCCACCGCGAAGCGCTTCCACAGCCGGTGCAGGCCGCCCGACATGAGGTCGTTCATCAGGTCGTAGCGGCCGGCGACCGACGAGAATACGCCGGCCACCCGCGAGGCTTTCTCGTCCTCGGGTACCTCGGTGTAACCGAAATGGGTCGATTTCATGGCTGGCCGTGCTGGGTAAACACCCGGGCGCGCGCCGCTATTCCGTCGCCGGCGCGCGGCTGGCGCCTTCGGCGTCGAGCCGCTGGAGATAGCGTGCCCACAGCTCGTCCTGCCGCTGGCCGTAATCGTAGAGCAGGTCCCACGAATACAGCCCGGTGTCGTGGCCGTCCGAGAACGCGAGCTGGACCGCGTAGGGGCCGACGGGTTCGATGCGCATGATGTTGACGTCGCGCTTGCCGGTCTGCAGCACTTCCTGCCCGGGACCGTGGCCCCGCACCTCGGCCGAGGGCGAGTACACGCGCAGAAACTCGCACGGCAGGCGGAAGTGGCGGCCGTCCGCGAACGTCAGTTCGAGCACGCGCGATTGCTGGTGCAGCTTGATTTCGGTGGGAACCGGGGCGGATTTGTCCATGGCAGCAGCAGGGGCGGCGTGGCGCCGGTGCGGAAAACGGAGGGCCATGATACCCCTGCCCTTGTCACAGGGCTGTAACCGGGCTGTCATACTATTCCCGGCATCGAAACCCGTTGGTTTCCGGAGCCATCGCATGGCGGCAAACATATTGGTGGTGGAAGACGAGCCGGCGATCCAGGAACTGGTGGCGCTGAACCTGGAACAGGCCGGCTTCGGCGTCAGCCGCGCCGGCAGCGGCGAGCAGGCGATCGATCTGGTGCGCGCCGAACTGCCGGACCTCGTGGTGCTCGACTGGATGCTGCCCGGCATGAGCGGCCTCGAGGTCGCGCGCAAGCTGCGCGCCGACCGCCGCACCGCCGAGCTGCCGATCATCGTGCTGACCGCGCGCGCGGCAGAACACGACAAGCTGACCGGGCTCGAGGGCGGGGCCGATGACTACATGGTCAAGCCCTTCTCGCCGAAGGAACTGGTCGCGCGCATCAAGGCCGTGCTGCGCCGGCGCGCGCCGCAGGCCACCGACGACGCGGTGGAGATCGCGGGGCTCAGGCTCGATCCGGTGAGCCGCCGCGTGACCGGCAACGGCCAGGCGGTGCCGCTCGGTCCCACCGAATTCCGGTTGCTGCATTTTTTCATGACGCATCGCGAGCGTGTCTACTCGCGCACCCACCTGCTCGACCAGGTGTGGGGCGACCATGTCTTCGTCGAGGAACGCACGGTGGACGTGCACATCCGGCGGCTGCGCAAGGCGCTGGAGCCGACCCTGCACGACCGCCTGATCGAGACCGTGCGCGGCGCCGGCTACCGTTTCAGCGATGCGCAATAGGCACCGCACCCCCGTGAGATAATCCGCGCCGGTCGGTTTCCGGAGTTCTTCCTTGCACGTCCGCGCCGTTCTTTCCAAGCTGCTGGCGCTCGCGATCCCGGTCGCGCTGTTGTCGGCGATCGCCGGCGCGCTCGGCGGCCTGTGGGCCGCGGCCGGCTGCGCGGTGTTGCTGCTCACGCTGGCGCTCGCCTTCCACGTCCGCAACCTGCTGCGCCTGAAGCGCTGGCTCAAGGCGCCCACGCTCGCCACGCTGCCGCAATCCACGGGACTGTGGGAGGACGCGTACGCCGGACTCGCGCGCCTGCTGCGCGATCAGCGCCAGAGTGAAACCAACCTCTCGCGTGCGGTCGAGCGTTTCCGGCTTGCGGGCGCCGCCATGCCGGAAGGCCTGGTCATTCTCGACGGCGACGACCGCATCTTGTGGTGCAACCCGGCAGCCGAGCGCCACTTCGGACTCGAACTCGCGCGCGATGCGCGGCAGCAGATCACCTACCTCGTGCGCCAGCCGCAGTTCGCGCATTACCTCGCGGCGCAAAGCTACGGTGAGCCGCTCATCCTGCGCACGCCGCGCCCGCAGGAGACGGTGCTGTCGGTGCAGCTCGTCCCGTACGGCGACAACCAGAAGCTGGTGACCAGCCGCGACATCACGCACTGGGAGCGGGTGGAGACGATGCGGCGCGATTTCGTCGCCAACGTCTCGCACGAACTGCGCACGCCGCTGACGGTGCTGGTCGGCTTCCTCGAAACGCTCAACGGCATGGCCTCGATCGATCACGACATCGCGCGGCGCACGCTGAAGCTGATGGGCGAGCAGGGCGGGCGCATGCAGCGCCTGGTAGAGGATTTGCTGACCCTGTCGCAGCTCGAAAGCACGCAAAACCCGCCGCGCGAGGAGCCGGTGGACGTGGCGCGCCTCGCCCGCGACTTGCGAGACGATGCGCAGGCGCTCTCGGTCGGCCGGCATCGCATCCAGCTGGCCGTCGAATGCGCCGACTGGGTGATGGGCAGCGAAGCCGAGCTGCGCAGCGCCTTCGGCAACCTCGTCAGCAACGCGGTCCGTTACACGCCGGACGGAGGCGAGATCCGTATGGCTTGGCGGCGCGGCGTGGAAGGCGAGGGCCCGACGTTTTCGGTGCAGGACAGCGGCATCGGCATCGAGTCGCACCACCTGCCGCGGCTGACCGAGCGTTTCTATCGCGTCGACCGCGGCCGCTCGCGCGACACCGGCGGTACCGGACTCGGGCTCGCCATCGTCAAGCATGTCCTGAACCGGCACCAGGCGCGGCTCGAGGTGAAAAGCGAACCGGGCCACGGGAGTACGTTCACCGCGATCTTCCCGCGTCAGCGGGTCGTTGCCGCGCCGGCGGCGAGCGAGTCCTTGTCGGCCTGAACGGCCGGCGGCGGGGAGTGTGCTGTTTAAGGCTCCGCGGCGACGGTGCAGCGGTCGTAATCCGCGCCTTTTTCCAGCAGGCTCTGCAGGCGCACCAGCTGCTTGCGGTCGGTGAACAGTTCGATCACCCGCCCCGGGGCGTACCAGCCCGACGGCAGCAGCAGCGTGGCCGGCGTGGCGGGCGCCGGGACTTCCGGCAGCAGCAGCGCGCGGTCGTAGCGCATGCTCACGCCGACATTCGGTCCGGTCGGGCGCGCCGCGAGCGCGCGCGGCGCGCCCGGGAACAGCCGCAGCCCGACGCGCAGTTCGCCCTCGCCGGTGAAGCGCAGCCACTGCACGGTGCCGATGAAGAACGTGCGCCCCGACGGGCGGCGCAGGGCGATCAGCTGGTTGTGCGAGAGTTTGGTGAGCGCCTGCGGTTCGCGCACCATGCACAGGAAGCCCGACGCGCTCTGGTTCACCAGTTCCCAGGTCTCGAGGGCCGCGCTTTCCTGCGACGCGAGCAGGCGCTGCGTACGCTCGGAGATGTGGCCGAACATCTGCAGGTCATGTTCTTCCTCCGCCATCAGGTCCACGCCCGGCTGCCGGAACGAGCGGCCGGTCGCGTGGAAGTGCGCGGCATGCAGGCCGAGACAGACCTGCAGCTTGTCCTGGGTGGGGGCCCGCGCTTCGGTCCGCGCGGTGCCGGCGCGGCACCACTGGATGTAGAGCAGCATGATCAGGCTCTCGCAGCCCGGCTGGCGGGCGTCGGCGCCGAGGCCGAGTTCGGCGGGCACGCGGCCCTGCTTGAGCGAGAGGATCAGGCTTTTCAGCACGGGCGCCAGGCGTTCGAGGTCGAGGTAGCGCACGCCCGGTCCCGGCGCGACCTGTTCGGCCAGTTGCGGGCCGGCGTCGCCGGCCAGGTCCACGGCGAGCGCGGGTACCGACGACGGCGGCAGGGGCTGCGTGGCGAGGCCGACGAGGCCCGACCAGGTGTCGAGCCAGCGGTCCATGAACGCGAGTTGCCGGCCCGACAGCGCGAACGGGTTGGCGAGTTGTGCGAGCAGCGCCCGCGCGTAGGCGGCGCAGCAACTGGTGGCGATGGTCTGCGGGCTCGCGCGGTCGGACACCGGCGTCTGCGCGTAGCCGAGTTCCTCGGCGCTGGCGTAGAGCGCGTGCAGGCGTTGCCAGGCCGCGGGTTCGATGTCGCGATAGACGCGGTAGGACTCGAACATTGCGCGGCTGGTGAAGGCCAGCGCCTGTGCGGTGACCAGCGGGCCCTGCGTCGCGAGCGACAGTTCGCCGCGCTTGCAGGCCTCGAGGCATTTCGCATAGCCGACGGCCATGGCGCGCCACAGCCCGACCACGCGGTCCCAGGCGGCGCCTTCCTGCGTATCGAGCGGCAAGGGGCGCGCGGTGAACTTCTTGGCCGCCTCGCCCGCGACGAACAGCACCGTCTCGCGCAGCGTCTCCAGCACGCGCAGCCGCTCGGGCGCCGCGATCTCCGCCTGCGCGAACAGTTCGAGCTGCGTGCTGAGCTGCTGCAGCGAGAACGGCACGTTGGTGACCGGCAGCGCGTCGAGCCAGCGCTGGCAGGCCGCCTTGTCGGCGATGTCGAGCCGGCCGGGGCCGGCACCGGTCAGGGGTTGTGACGCCATAATTGCCGCACCCATAGGCACGGTCTCCTTCCCGCAAAATTCAAGGTGCGTCGACCGCGGAATACTGGAAACGGAAAATGGGAGACCGTTCCCGCCGGACGACGCCTGAATGTAACCGCAATCCTTCGGCGCGGAAAAGCGCCCGCATCCGGGATGCGGACCTTATCGTTATACGATCGCAGGATAGCCCACGCCTGTGCGGTTCGATGTGAGCAAAATCACGCCCTTACACGCAGTCGCACAAGTAATCCCGCAACAACGCGCACTATTTCACGGCATGCGCGAGCGCCGCAGCAAGCCGGGCCGCGCGCGCGCGGGCCTGCGCGGCGGGCCTGCGCACGGATCGCCGTTGCCGCGCGGCCCATACCGGCTGCGGAAAATGGGCGTCGTCCGGGTGGCGGGGAATCACATGCCAGTGCAGATGCGCTACCGCGTTGCCGAGGCTGGCGAGGTTGATCTTGTGCGGACGGTACACCGTACGGACCGCGGCTTCCGTGGCGAACACCGCGCGCATCAGGCGCGCACGCGCGGCGGGCGCGAGGTCGGTCATTTCGCGCACGTGCGCGTTCCAGATCACGCGGCAGAAGCCCGGATAGTCGGCGTCGTCCACCAGCACGATGCGCAGGCTGCGGTTGCGGTACAGCAGCGTGCCGCCCGGCTGCGAGCAGAGTTCGCATGCCGGTGAGGGGTGAGGCGTGAGGGGTGAGGAGGTCTCACCCGGTTTTTTCCCCTTACCCCTCACGCCTCACCCCTCACCCCTCACGCAGTTAAAGCAGAACCCGCTCGATGCCGCCGCGGTTGGCCCTGGCGACAAATTCCGGCAGCCATTGCTCGCCGAGCAGCTTGCGCGCGAGTTCCACCACGATGTAATCGGCCCGGGTGCCCGCGTCGTCGTCGAATCGCGCGAGGCCCTGCAGGCAGGACGGACACGAGGTGAGGACCTTGACGGTCGTCCCGCCGGTCGCGCGCAGCGACGCCGCGCCCTTCTCCATTTCCTGCTGCTTGCGGAAACGCACCTGCGTCGAGATGTCCGGCCGCGTGACGGCGAGCGTGCCGGACTCGCCGCAGCAGCGATCGTTCAGCGGCACCGCGGTGTTCATCAACGCGTTGACCACCTTCAGTGGCGCGTAGGTCTTCATCGGCGAGTGGCAGGGGTCGTGGTACATATACCGTTCCCCGCCGACGCCTTCCAGCTTCACGCCTTTTTCCATCAGGTACTCGTGGATGTCGAGCAGGCGGCAGCCGGGGAAGATCTTGTCGAACTCGTATTTGGCGAGCTGGTCCATGCAGGTGCCGCAGGACACGACCACCGTCTTGATGTCGAGGTAGTTCAGCGTGTGCGCGACGCGGTGGAACAGCACGCGATTGCTCGTGCTGATCTCCTGTCCCTTGGCTTCCTCGCCGGCGGCGGTCTGCGGGTAGCCGCAGCACAGGTAGCCCGGCGGCAGCACGCACTGGCTGCCCACTTCGTAGAGCAGCGCCTGGGTGGCGAGGCCGACCTGGCTGAACAGCCGCTCCGAGCCGCAGCCCGGAAAATAGAACACCGCGTCGGACTCCTCGGTCACCTTCGCCGGGTCGCGCACGATCGGAATCATCCTCGCGTCTTCCACGTCGAGCAGCGCGCGCGCGGTCTTCTTCGGCAGGCCGCCGGGCATCGGCTTGTTGATGAAATGGATGACCTGCGCCTTGAGCGGCGGTTTGCCGACGGTGGCGGGCGGATGCGCGGCCTGGCGACCCGCCAGGCCCAGCGCTCTCGCCACGCGATGGGCGAGCCGTTGCGCGCGATAACCCCACTCGATCATCACGGTTCGTACCAGCTTGATCGTGGACGGATCCGTCACGTTGAGGAAGAACATCGCCGCCGTGGTGCCCGGATTCATGCGGCGCTTGCCCTGCTGGCGCAGGAAATTGCGCATCGCGATCGAGACGTCGCCGAAGTCGATGTCCACCGGGCAGGGGTTCGCGCACTTGTGGCACACCGTGCAATGGTCGGCGACGTCGCCGAAGACGTCGAAATGCTCGATGGCGACGCCGCGCCGCGTCTGCTCCTCGTAGAGAAAGGCTTCCGTCAGCAGCGAGGTGGCGAGGATCTTGTTGCGCGGGCTGTAGAGCAGGTTCGCGCCCGGCACGTGGGTCGCGCACACCGGTTTGCACTTGCCGCAGCGCAGGCAGTCCTTGATCGAATCGGCGATGCGGCCGATCTCGCTGCGTTCCAGGATCAGGCTTTCCGCGCCGAGCAGGCTGAAGCTCGGCGTGTAGGCGTTGTCGAGATTGGCGCCCGCCAGCAGCTTGCCGGCGTTGAAGCGGCCCGCCGGGTCGACCTTCTGCTTGTAGGCGCGGAAGGCCTCGACCTGCGCGGGCGCGAGGAAGTCGAGTTTGGTGATGCCGATGCCGTGCTCGCCCGAGATCACGCCGCCCAGCGATTCGGCGAGCCGCATGATGCGCGCGACCGCGCCCGCGGCCTCCTGCAGCATCGCGTAGTGGTCGGAGTTGACGGGGATGTTGGTGTGCACGTTGCCGTCGCCGGCGTGCATGTGCAGCGCGATGAAGACCCGGCCGCGCAGCGCCTGCCGGTGCGCCGCGTGGATGCCTTCGATCACGCGCTGGAAGGCGCGGCCGTCGAAGAGATCCATGAGCGGTTCGCATACTTCCGTTTTCCACGACACCCGCAGCGTGTGGTTCTGGAGGAGGTGCCAGAGGGCGCTGCCGGGAGGCAGGGATGAGGGATGAGGGATGAGGGATGAGGGGTGGGGGCCGAGGGCGGAGGGGTTTCCCTCATCCCTCATCCCTCCGCCCTCCGCCCTGATCTTCTCCAGCGGTGCGTCCAGACGCGCGAGCAGCCATTGCCAGCGCACGCGGGCGGCGTCGATCAGCAGGCCGGCACGCTCGACGCGGTCGCCGATCATCTCGTGCGCCGGCACCCGCTCCCGCTCCTCGCCGCCCTGCAGCGGCAGTTCGCCGGCGAGAAAGGCGCCGACCGCGTCGAGGATCGCGAGCTTGTTTTTGATCGACAGCTCGATGTTGAGCCGTTCGATGCCGCCGGAGTAGTCGCCGAGACGATCGAGCGGGATCACCACGTCTTCGTTGATCTTGAAGGCGTTGGTGTGCTTCGCGATCGCGGCGGTGCGCGCGCGGTCGAGCCAGAATTTCTTGCGCGCGTCCGGCGTGACCGCGACGAAGCCTTCCGCGCCGCGTGCGTTGGCGATGCGCACGACCTCCGAGGCGGCGCGCGCGACCGCGTCGTCGTCCTCGCCGACGATATCGGCGAGCAGCACCATTTTCGGACGGCCGTGGCGGGTGGCCTTGGTCGCGTAGCCGACGGCCTTCACGTAGCGCTCGTCGAGGTGTTCGAGGCCGGCGAGCAGGACGGGCGAGGGACCCGCACCATCCGTTCCGCTGCCGGGTTTCGACAGGCCGTCCAGATAGCGTTTGATCTCGACGATGCTCGGCACCGCGTCGTGCACCTGGCCGAAAAATTCGAGGCACACCGTGCGGATCGCCGGCGGCATGCGGTGCAGGATGAAGCGCGCGGCGGTGATCAGGCCGTCGCAGCCTTCCTTCTGGATCCCGGGCAGACCGCCGAGCGCCTTGTCGGTGACGTCCTTGCCGAGGCCGATCTTGCGGAAGCTGGGTCCGGGGATCTCCAGCGTTTCGCCGCGGCGCGGCGTGACGCCGTCGGCATCGAACCACGTCAGCTTGAAGCGCGCGGTGGCGATGTCGTGGATCTTGCCGAGGTTGTGGTCGAGGCGTTCGACCTCCAGCCACTCCGCGTCGGGCGTCACCATCCGCCACCACGCGAGATTGTCGAGCGCGGTGCCCCACAGCACGGCTTTCTTGCCGCCGGCGTTCATCGCGACGTTGCCGCCAATGCACGACGCGTCGGCCGAAGTCGGGTCGCAGGCGAACACCAGGCCGGCGGCTTCCGCGACTTCCATCGCGCGCCGGGTGACGACGCCCGCGCCGCAGCGCACCGTCGGCATGTCCTGCGCCACGCCCGGCAGGCGCACATGCTCCACCGCGGAAAGTGCCTCCAGCTTCTCGGTGTTGATGACGGCGGACAGCCGCGTCAGCGGAATCGCGCCGCCGGTGTAGCCGGTGCCGCCGCCGCGCGGCACGATGGTGAGGCCGAGCGCGATGCAGGCCTCGACGAGCGCGCGCACCTCCTGCTCGGTGTCGGGATGGATGACGACGAAGGGGTACTCCACGCGCCAGTCGGTCGCGTCGGTGACGTGCGAAACGCGCGCGAGGCCGTCGAATTGCACGTTGTCGCGGCGCGTGACGCGAGCGAGCCGCGCGCTCACCTGCTTGCGCAGCGCGAGCGTGTCCTCGAACTGCTGTTCGAAGCGGTCGACGGCCGCGTGCGCCGCGGCGAGCAGGCGCACCACCCGCGCGTCGCTGTCTTCGCTGCGCCGCGCGTCGATCGCGGCCAGCCGCTGCCGCATGTCGGCGATGAAGGCCGCGCGGCGCTTGCGGTTGGCGAGCAGGTCGTCTTCCAGGTACGGGTTGCGCGACACCACCCAGATGTCGCCCAGCACCTCGTACAGCATCTTGGCCGAGCGGCCCGTGCGCCGCGCGCCGCGCAGGTCGTCGAGCACGGCCCACAGTTCGGGGCCGAGCAGCCGGATCACGATCTCGCGGTCGGAGAACGAGGTGTAGTTGTACGGAATTTCGCGGAGGCGGGTGGTCATGACGCGATCGAAAGGACCGGCATTCTACCGCGCGCTTCCCGCCGTTATTGTCGGGATATCTCTGATTCTCAACGCTTTCCGGGCGGTCTATGGTTCATGCCGCGGCCGCCGCAATGACCGCGTAGCGGGCCGCCTTGCCCAGCGCCATGAAGGCGGCGGCCTGCCACGGGTTCACGCGCAGCCAGCCGGCCGCGACGCACAGCGGATCGCCGACGATCGGCACCCACGCCGCGAGCAGCGCCGGGCTGCCGTAGCGCTGCAGGCGGGCGAGCGTGCCCGCGTAGGGGGCGAGCCGCGCCGGCAGCGGCTCACGCGGCAGCAGGCGGCCGATCAGCCACGAACTCATCCCGCCCAGGGTATTGCCGGCGGTCGCCACCGCCAGCGCCGGCCCTACGCTGTCCGGATGCAGTTTCAGCACGCCGAACAGCACCGCCTCCGAACCGCCCGGCAGCAGCGTCGCGGCGAGGAAACTGGCGGCGAACAGGGCGGCGAGGCTGGTGTCGGTATCCATGTGCGGCAACGGGAGCGCGGGCGGAACGGCCTGCGGGTAAAATCGCGGCATCACCCCGTCCGAGGCGGCGCCCATGCTGATCAGCGAAGACTACCGGAAGATGCAGCAGCAATTGCACGAAAACCCCAACTACGGGGTGGCCTCCGTGCATTACGCACCCATGGTGGCGGAGGTGATCGAGGCGGTGAAAGCGACCGAGATCCTCGACTACGGCGCGGGCAAGGGCCGGCTGGGGGAGACGCTCAAGCAGCATATTCACCGTCCGCTCGTCGTTCACCACTATGAACCGTCGCGGCCGGAATGGTCGGCGACACCGGCCCCCTGCGGGTTCGTCGCCTGCATCGATGTGCTGGAACACATCGAGCCGGACCTGCTCGACAATGTGCTGGACGATCTCAAGCGCGTGACGCAGAACGTCGGCGTGTTTACCGTGCACACCGGCGCCGCCGTGAAGGTGCTGCCCGACGGCCGCAACGCGCACCTGATCCAGAAACCCTCGACCTGGTGGCTGCGCAGGATTCTCGACCGCTTCGACCTCGTCACCTTCAACCGCATGCCGATGGGTTTCTGGGTCGGCGTCCAGCGCCAGCAGGAACCGCCCGCGCACTGATCCGCGCGGGCCACGCGCCGTTCAGCCGCCCGGCGCCGCGCCGAACAGGAAGGTGACGTTCACCCGGCGATTTTCATAGCCAGACTTGAAGCGGATCTCGTCGGTCACATGGAACAGGCGCGAGTCGAACAGCACGCAGCGGTTTTCCCGGTACGGAATCCGCCGCGGTTGCGCCTGGTGCAGCTTCAGGAAGGCTTCCATCTTGGCGGCGTTGGTGTTGTAGTCGGCGAAGGTCCAGTGCGCCGGCGCCGGCACGTCGTACACGATCAGGCCGCCGGTCGCGGGATCCGCGCAGGCCGCTTGCGGCGTGATCCAGAAGTTCACGTTCACCAGCGCGAAGTCCGCGTGCACCTTGATGCCCTGATGGCGCTGGTCGTACTTGAACGCCCAGGCCTGCATCAGCGGATGCGCGCCGATCACCCGCGGCAGTGCCTGCCGTAATTCGTCGGCGATCGCCAGCAGCACCCGCGGACTGAAGCCCTGGGCGAGGAAAGCGCCGGTGTAGCCACCGTCGTTGTAGGCCTTCCAGACCGTGGCTTCCTCGCAGTACTCGCGCAGCGCGGCCAGCGCGGCCGGCGACAGAAAATCATCGATCACCAGCACGGACGGTTGTTGCGCGAAGTACTCCGCGTCCAGCGCGGTGGTGTCGTAGGCGCCCAGCGCGCGTCCGCTGAACGGCGGATCGGGATGATGGACCACCGTGGCGAGCGCTTCGCGCAGGGCCTGGCCCTGCGCGCCGGGCGGCGCGTACTCCCCGCCGGGCGTGCCCGGTTGTCCGCGGCACGCCTGCAGCAGGGCGAGGGCCTCGCGGCCCGCCGGGGGCAGTTTGCCGCGGCGTTCGAGCAAGCCGAGCTGCTCGAGATCGTGCTGCAACAGCGGCTCGGGCACCGGCCACGGCAGCAGGTCGAACAGCACGCCCTGCTCGCGCGTCAGCGCGAAGGAGCGCGCGAGCCGTGCGTGGCCGCCGTCGAGATCGCGCGCACGCAGGCGGTCGATCGCGAGCGCGAACTGGCATTCGATGTCCGCGGCGATCAGCGCCGCGAAGCGGTGTTCGAGCCGCTGCAGGGCGGTGCGGGCGTCCGCCCCGTCGTCGGCCGCGTGCAGTTTCAGCAGCGCCTGCAGCGCGGCCACCGGCGGCGGCGTGCAGGCGAGGGCGCGCTCGTAGGCGG
>JBOIEQ010000124.1:0-12456 GCA_050741255.1 Burkholderiales bacterium
GACGAAATGATGAGGCGGATGGGGCGGTCGGGGTAGTCCGCGGCGGCGGCAACCCCTCCCCCCAGCGCCAGCAGGACGAGAGCACGGATCAACACGGCGGATATCTGCATGGCCAGCCCCTTTTCAGAAAACGATCGTCACGCAACGCAGACGCGGTCCATCAGCCGGGACAGGAAGTCCTCGCAGCGGGCTATCTGCTCCAGCGCCACCCATTCGTTGGGCTTGTGCGCCTGCGCGATGGAGCCCGGGCCGCACACCACCGTGGGAATGCCCGCGCGCTGGAACTGCGAGCCTTCGGTGCCATAGGACACCTTGCCGATGTCGTGCGACCCGCACAGTTCCTGCGCGAGGCCGACGATTTCGCTCTCGGCGCCGGTATCGAGCACCGGCAACACCGACAGCGGCTCGATGCGGAAACCCGCCGCGGGATGCACCCCTTTCATTTCGGGTTCGAGCAGGTGGCGGACGTAACCCTCGAACTCCGCCAGCAGGGCGACCGGATCGTCGCCGGGCAGGTGCCGGAACTCGAACTCGAACCAGCACTCGTGCGGCACGATGTTCAGGGCCGTGCCGCCGCGTATCTGTCCCGTATGCACGGTCGTGTGCGCGACGTCGAAGCTGCGGTCGTAGGGTCCGCGGTCGCGGTGACGGCGCGCCATGCCCTTGAGGAAAGCCACCGCCTCGGCCGCATACTCCACCGCGTTGACGCCCTGCGGGGCATAGGCCGAGTGAGAGGCCAGCCCACTCACCGTGCAGCGGAAGCCGTGCTTGCCCTTGTGCGCGATCACCGGCTGCATGAGGGTCGGTTCGCCGACGATGCAGGCCTTCGGCCGGATGCCGGCCGCGGCAAGATCGCTGATCAGCCGTCCCACGCCGATGCAGCCCACCTCCTCGTCGTAGGAAAAAGCCAGGTGGATGGGAGTCTTGAGCCCGCGGCGCACGAATTCGGGCGCCGCCGCCAGCGCGAGCGCGACAAAGCTCTTCATGTCGGAGGTGCCGCGCCCGTACAGTCTTTCGTCCTTTTCCACGACGGTGAACGGATCGCTGTCCCACGCCTGGCCCTCGACCGGCACCACGTCGGTATGGCCGGACAGCACGATGCCGGGCAGCACGCGTACATCCTTCGGGCCCAGCGTCGCAAACAGATTGGCCTTGCGCCGGTCGTTGTCGAAGGTCAGCCGCACGTCGGCGTCGAGCGGCCGCAGGCACTCCCGGACGTAGTCGATCAGTTCGAGGTTGGACTCGCGGCTCACCGTCGGGAAGGCGATGAGCCGCCGGATCGCGGCCACGCCCGCTGCGCTGGGGGCCACCGATGGGGATGCAGTCATGGACGGATTGTAGCCGCCGGCGGAAATCAACAGCACCGTACGACCACCGGGCATTCACTATAATGCCCTGGCACCAGCCGACGGCAAGCGCGACTGCCCGGGATACGTCCCTGCAGTCGCGCACAACAATCCACGCCGCGGCCGCCATCCAGTACCGGGAAGAGCAACCAAACCGTACGCCGCCCGCACCGCCCGTGCGGCCGGGACCGTCATCTTGGGGAGCACCGCATGAACACGCGACGTCTGATCCGCCTTGCAAGCCTCGCCGCTCTTCCGCTGGCTTTCGCGCTCGGCGCCCCGTCCGCCGCCGCCGCGGACGCCAGAACCGCCGACATCAGCATTGCCCTCTCGGCCGACGTCACCTCGATCGATCCGCACTATCACAACCTCACGCCGAACAACAACATCGCCGAGCACATCTTCGACACGCTCGTCACCAAGAACGCCAAATCGCAGCTGCGGCCCGCGCTCGCGGAATCGTGGCGCGCGGTGGACGAACTCACCTGGGAGTTCAAGCTGCGCAAGGGCGTCAAGTTCCACGACGGCTCGGACTTCACCGCGCAGGACGTCGTCTTCTCGCTCGATCGCACGGGCCTGGTACCCAACAGCCCGAGTCCGTTCACGATCTATACCAAGCAGATCACCGAGAAGGTCATCGTCGATCCGCTGACCATCCGCCTGAAGACCGCCACGCCCTACCCGCTCATGCCCAACGACATGAGCACGGTCTTCATCGTGTCGAGCCGCGCGGCCAAGGGCGCGACCACCGAGGACTTCAACGCCGGCAAGGCGACCATCGGCACCGGACCGTTCAAGTTCGTGCGCTTCGCCAAGGGCGACCGCATCGAACTCGTGCAATTTGACGGCTACTGGGGACCCAAACCGCCGTGGGACAAAGTCACCTTCCGGCTGATCCCGAGCGATCCCTCGCGCGTGGCGGCCCTGCTGGCCGGTGACGTGCGCGCGATCGAGAACGTGCCGACCGCCGATCTCGCCCGACTCTCGAAAAGTTCGGACGTCGTCGTCTCACGCACCGTCTCGCACCGCCTGATCTACATGCACCTCGACACCGCCCGTGACCGTTCGCCGTTCGTCACCGACAAGGCCGGCAAGCCGCTCGAGAAAAACCCGCTGAAGGACCTGCGCGTGCGCCAGGCGCTGTCGAAGGCGATCAACCGCCAGGCGCTGGTCGAGCGCGTCATGGACGGCGCGGCGGTGCCGACCGGCCAGCTGATGGCGGAAGGCATGTTCGGCTACACCGCCGGCATGAAACCCGAGCGCTACGATCCGGACGGCGCGAAGAAGCTGCTGGCGGAAGCGGGCTATCCCGACGGGTTCGGCCTCACGATCCACGGCCCCAACGACCGCTACGTGAACGACGACCAGATCTGCCAGGCGATCGCGCAGATGCTCGCGCGCATCGGCATCGCCGCGCGGGTGGAAACGCTGCCCTCGTCGGTGTACTTCACGCGCGCCTCCAAGCTCGACTTCAGCTTCATGCTGGTGGGCTGGGCTTCCGACACCGCGGAAGTGTCCTCGCCGCTGAAGTCGCTGCTCGCCACCTTCGACACCAAGAAGGGCATGGGCGCCGCCAACCGCGGCCGCTACTCGAATGCGAAGATGGACCTGCTCCTCGAACAGGGCCTCGCCACGGTGGACGACGGCAGGCGCGAGAAGATCCTGATCCAGGCCATGGAGGTCGCGGTCAACGATCTCGGCATCATCCCCCTCCACCATCAGGTGAACCTGTGGTCCGCGCGCCGCGGCACCGCCTACTCGGCGCGCACCGACGAGCGCACGCTCGCGCACGAATTCCGTCCCACGCCTTAACGCCCGCCCCGCCTTCCGTACCGCCGCCGACCGCTCGTCAGGAGACCGCCATGCGCCGACTGCTCGCCGCACTCGCCTTCGCCTTCATCGCCGTGCCCGTCTTCGCGGCCGATCTCGTCATCGGCCTCGGCGCCGACGTCACCTCGCTCGACCCGCACTTCTCCAACGCCGCGCCCAACAACGCGATCGCGGAGCAGATTTTTGACAAGCTGATCGTCAACGACGCGAAGCAGAACCAGCGTCCGGGGCTCGCCGAATCGTGGCGCGCCATCGACGACACGACCTGGGAGTTCAAGCTGCGGCGCGGCGTCAAGTTCCACGACGGATCGGACTTCACCGCTGCCGACGTAGTGGCTTCCATCGAGCGCCCCGCCATCCTGAACAGCCCGGGCGGCTTCACGATCTTCACGCGGGCGATCACCGAGAAGATCATCGTGGATCCCTGGACGTTGCGCCTGAAGACCGCGTCGGCCTACCCCAACTTGCCGACCGACCTGTCCGGACTGCCGATCGTGCAGGCGAAGGCCCGCAACGCGACGAGCGACGACTTCAACAGCGGCAAGGCCACGATCGGCACCGGCGCCTGGAAGTTCGTGCGCTACGCCAAGGGCGACCGCATCGAGGTCGTGCGCAACGACGCCTACTGGGGCCCCAAACCGGTCTGGGACAAGGTCACCTTCCGCCTGATCACCTCCGACCCCTCGCGCATCGCGGCGCTGCTGGCGGGCGACGTGCAGTTCATCGAAGTAGTGCCGACCGCCGATTACGCGAAGATGAAGACCAACAAGGACATCACGCTCTTCACGACGGTGTCCAACCGCATGATCCACCTGCACCTCGACTCGAACCGCGACCAGTCCCCTTTCATTACCGACAAGGCTGGCAAGCCGCTGGAGAAGAACCCGTTCAAGGACGTGCGCGTGCGGCGCGCGATCTCCAAGGCGATCAACCGGCCGGCCATCGTGGACCGCGTGATGGAAGGTCTCGCGATTCCCGCCGGCCAGCTCGAACCGGAGGGCTTCTTCGGTTACGTGCCGGCGCTGAAGGCCGAGGCCTACGATCCGGACGGTGCGAAGAAACTGCTCGCGGAAGCGGGTTATCCCGACGGTTTCAGCCTGACGCTCCACGGCCCCAACAACCGCTACGTGAATGACGAACAGATCGTGCAGGCGGTGGCGCAGATGCTCGCGCGCATCGGCATCACGACGCGGGTGGAGACGATGCCGATGTCGGTCTATACCGCGCGCGCGAACAAGCTCGATTTCAGCGCCGCCCTGCTCGGCTGGGGCGTCAGCACCGGCGAGGCGTCCTACCCGCTGCGCTCGCTGGTCGCTACCTACAACCGCGACAAGGGTTTCGGCACCTGGAACTGGGGCCGTTACTCGAACCCGAAAGCGGACGCGGCGCTGGACCAGGCGCTCGCCACCGTCGACAACGCCAAACGCGAGAAACTCCTGCAGCAGGCGACCGAACTCGTCATCGCCGACTACGGCGTGATCCCGCTGCACTACCAGGTCAACACCTGGGCCGGCCGGCGTGGCTACACCTATACCCCGCGCACCGACGAGCGGACCTACGCGCACGAAGTGCGGCCCGCGCCTTGATTTCAGCCGCCCCCGCGACGGCGCCGTGAAATGCTTCCTGCGGTCGTGTGCCGCGCTGTGCCTTGCCGCCGTTCTGCCTGCCGCCGCGGCGGAGTTGAAACTCGGCTTCTCCTCCGAAGTCACCACCGTAGACCCGCACTTCCTCGCCGCGCAGGCCAACCTCGCGCTGAGCTGGCACCTGTTCGAGCCACTGGTCACGGCGGACGCGCAATCACGCACGGTTCCCGCGCTCGCGCAATCGTGGCGCGCCGTGGACGCGACCACCTGGGAATTCAAGCTGCGCCCCGGCGTCAAGTTCCAGGATGGTTCGGCCTTCACCGCGGACGACGTGGCGTTCTCGCTGGCACGCCCGCTCAACATCAAGGGCAGCCCCGGCGGCTTCGCCCCGTACGTGCGCACGATCGCCAGCGTGCAGGTGGTCGATCCGCTGACGGTGCGCATCCGCACCACGCGCCCCTATGGTCCTCTGCTGCAGGAACTGAACTCGGTCGCGATCGTTTCGCGCAAGGCCGCCGCCAATGCGACGCCGGAACACTTCGACAGCGGCGCCGCCGCGATCGGCACCGGCCCGTTCCGGCTGGTGCGCTTCGCGCGCGGCGACCGCATCGAGCTCGCGCGCTTCGACGGCTACTGGGGCGACAAGCCGGCATGGGACCGCGTCACGATCCGCATGATCGCCAGCGAACCCTCGCGCACCGCGGCACTGCTGGCCGGTGACGTGGACGCCATCGAAACCATTCCGCCGGCGGATCTCGCGCGCTTCAGGCGCAATCCCGCCTACCACGTCGCGCAGACCCCCTCCTGGCGCACGATCTACTTCCTTCTCGACCAGAAGAGCGACATGCCACCCGGCGTCACCGATGCGCAGGGCAAGCCGCTGGCACGCAACCCCTACAAGGATGCGCGCGTGCGCAAGGCCCTGTCGCTCGCCATTGACCGCGCTGCGCTGGCCGAGCGCGTAATGGAAGGCATGGCGGTGCCTGCGGCGAACATGGTGGGGCCGGCGATCCTCGGGCACGACCCGGCGCTGAAAGCTGCGCCCGCCGACCCGGCCGCCGCGCGCAAGCTGCTGGCCGAGGCGGGCTACCCGGACGGCTTCGCGCTCACCGTCGCGGCACCGAACAACCGTTATCCCAACGACGAACAGACCGCGCAGGCGGTGGCGCAGATGCTCGCGCGCGCCGGCTTCAAGGCGCAGGTGGTGACGCTCCCCTTCCAGACTTACCTGACGAAGGCCCGCGCGGGCGAGTTCAGCCTGCCGATGGTGGGCTGGGGCTCGAGCGCGGCCGACCTCGCGCTGCGCTCGCTGGCGATGACGCCCAATGCCGACAAGGGCCACGGCGCCTGGAACTGGGGCGGGTACGCGAACGCGAAGCTCGACGCCGCGGTGGAGGCTTCCTTCGCCGCGGTCGACGAGAAGAAGCGCGCCGCGGCCGCGCGCGAAGCCAACGCGCTGGCGATGAATGATGTCGCGCTGCTGCCGCTCTATCACCAGCTCGCCGCGTGGGCAATGAAGCGCGACATCGACTACGCGCCGCGCACCGACGAGTTCACCCTCGCGCAGCATTTCAGGCCCGCCAAATGACGGGCCGGGATTCGGGATTCGGGATTCGGGATTCGAGGGCCAGGTGCCGCGCGCTCGTCTCTCATCTTGCGTCTCTCGCCCTACCCCTCACGCCTCACCCCTCACCCCTCACGGCGTAGCCGATGCTCGTCTACATCCTCCGCCGGCTGTTCCAGAGCGCATTCGCACTGTTCGTCGTCTCACTGCTCGTGTTCGTCGGTGTGTTCGCGATCGGCAACCCGATCGACATCCTGATCAGCCCGCAGGCCGACCAGGCCGAGATCGCGCGCGCCACCGCCGCACTGGGCCTCGACCAGCCGCTGTGGGTGCAGTACTGGGATTTCCTGCGCAACGCCTTCTCCGGCAACCTGGGCCGTTCTTTCGTGCACAACGTGCCCGCGGTTGAACTGATCCTGTCACGCATGCCGGCCACTGTGGAACTCGCGGTCAGCGCGATGGTAATCGCGATCGGCCTCGGCATCCCGCTCGGCCTCTGGGCGGGACTGCGGCCGGACTCCTTCGCCGGCAAGGCCATCATGGCGGGCTCCATCCTCGGCTTCTCGCTGCCCACCTTCTGGGTCGGGCTGCTGCTGATCATGGTGTTCGCCGTGCAGTTCGGCTGGCTGCCGTCCACCGGCCGCGGCGACACGGTCACCGTGTTCGGCATCGCGGTGAGCTTTCTCACCGGCGACGGACTCCGGCACCTGCTGATGCCGGCGGTCAACCTCGCCCTCTTCAAGCTGTCCCTGCTGATCCGCCTCACGCGCGCCGGCACGCGCGAGGCGCTGCAGCAGGACTACGTCAAGTTCGCGCGCGCCAAGGGCCTGTCCGACCGCCGCGTGATCGGCGTGCACGTGCTGAAGAACATCATGATCCCCATCGTCACCGTGATCGGCCTCGAGTTCGGCTCGGTGCTGGCGTTCGCCATCGTCACCGAAACGATCTTTGCGTGGCCGGGGATGGGCAAGCTGCTGATCGACTCCATCAACACGCTCGACCGCCCGGTGATCGTGTCCTACGTGATGCTGGTCGTGCTGATCTTCGTCGTCATCAACCTCGTGATCGACCTGCTGTATTCGGCGCTAGATCCGCGGGTAAGACTGACCGAATCGGCGGCATGAGCGCACCCCTTCCCGCTGAAGCCGCAGTCATCCCGCCCGTGGAAACGCCGTGGCGGCGCTTCCGCATCGACTTCCTGGCGAGCCGGCTCGCGGTGCTGGGCCTCGTGCTGTTCACGCTGGTACTGGTGGTGGCGGTGTTCGCGCCGTGGGTGTCGCCGCAGAATCCGTACGACCTCTCCAAGCTCGACATCATGGACTCCAAGCTGCCGCCCGGCTCTACCGATGCGGACGGCAGGACGTTCCTGCTCGGCACCGACGACCAGGGCCGCGACATGCTGTCGGCGATCTTCTACGGCCTGCGCATCAGCCTGGGGGTGGGCGTGTTGTCGACCGTGCTGGCGCTCGCCATCGGCCTCTCCCTCGGTCTCGCGGCGGCCTTCTTCGGCGGGCGGACGGACAGCGTGATCATGCGCATCGTGGACCTGCAACTCTCCTTCCCGTCGATCCTGATCGCGCTGATCCTGCTGGCGTCGCTCGGGCAGGGCGTGGACAAGATCGTGATCGCGCTGGTGGCCGTGCAGTGGGCGTATTACGCAAGGACCGTACGCGGTAGTGCCTTGGTGGAGCGGCGCAAGGAATACATCGAGGCCGCGCAATGCCTGCAGCTGTCCACGCCGCGCATCCTGTTCCGCCACCTGCTGCCCAACTGCCTGCCGCCGCTGATTGTGGTCGCGACCGTGCAGGTCGCGCATGCCATCGCGCTGGAAGCGACACTGTCCTTCCTTGGACTCGGCATGCCGATCACGTCGCCGTCGCTGGGTCTGCTGATTTCCAACGGCTTCGCCCACCTGCTGTCGGGCAAGTACTGGATCAGCTTCTTCCCCGGTGTCGCGCTGCTCGTCACCATCGTCAGCATCAACCTGGTCGGTGACCAGTTGCGCGACGTGCTGAACCCGAGGCTGCAGAAATGAAAAACTCATCCTTTGCCGCCAAGGCGCCAAGGACGCCAAGAAAAGCTGAAAGGTTTGAGGTGTTCTTTTCAGCTCTGTTTTTATTCCCTTTGGATCTTCCTTGGCGTCCTTGGCGTCTTGGCGGCGAAATCTGCTTTTCAGTATGACGCTCCTTTCCGTCGAAAACCTCAAGACCCACTTCCACACCCGCGCCGGCGTGGTGAAGGCGGTGGACGATGTCAGCTTCACGCTCGAGCCGGGCGAAGTGCTGGGCCTCGTTGGCGAATCGGGCTCCGGCAAGAGTGTCACCGGCTTTTCGCTGCTGGGGCTCGTGGATCCGCCGGGCCGCATCACCGGCGGCCGCATCCTGTTCGAAGGCCGCGACCTGGTCGGCCTGCCGGAAACAGCGTTGCGCGAGATCCGGGGCCGCCACATCGCCATGGTGTTCCAGGACCCGATGATGACGCTGAACCCCGTGCTGCGGGTGGACACGCAGATGATCGAGGCGGTGCTCGCGCACGACCCGGTCTCCACGAGCGCGGCGCGCGACCGCTCGCGCGCCGCGCTCGCGCAGGTCGGCATCCCCTCACCCGACGAGCGCCTCCTCAACTACCCGCACCAGCTCTCGGGCGGCATGCGCCAGCGGGTCGCCATCGCGATCGCGCTCCTGCACAAGCCCAAGCTGATGATCGCGGACGAGCCCACCACCGCGCTCGACGTCACCATCCAGGCGCAGATCCTGTTCGAGATGCAGAACCTCGCCCGCGACAGCGGCACCGCGCTGATCTGGATCACGCACGACCTCGCCGTGGTGGCGGGCCTCGCCGACCGCGTATGCGTGATGTACGCGGGGCGCATCGTCGAGTCCGGCCCGGTAGACGCCGTGCTGGATGCGCCCTTGCATCCCTACACCGCCGGCCTCATCGGCTCCGTGCCGGGCCGCAACCGGCGCGGCGCGCCGCTCGCGCAGATTCCCGGCATGACGCCCTCGCTGCTGGCGATGCCGCCGGGCTGCGCATTTGCCCCGCGCTGCCGGTACGCAGACGCCGCCTGCAACCAGGTGCCCGCCGAAACCATCGCTGGCGCGCGGCGCGTCCGCTGTTTTCACCCGCTGGCGGCCGCTGCCGCCGTCAACACCGTCTGAAAGGAGCTTCCCCATGCCCCGCCAGCCCCGCCCCTGCGCCGTCCTGTCCGCGGCCGTCCTCGTTACCGCCACCCTGCTCGGGGCCTGCGGCGGCACACCCAAGATGCCCGAAGATCCGATCACGCTCGGCACCGGCGCGCAGGGGGGCGCGTTCTACGATTACGGCCCGGGCATCGCCACTATCGTCACCGGTGTGACCGGCCTGCCCATCGTGATCCGCATCACCGCCGGCTCGGTCGAAAACGTGCAGCGCGTGAACGCCGGCACCATGGAGACCGCGCTGGCGAACATGGGCCCCGCCTTCGAAGGCTGGACGGCCAGCGAGAAATGGACCGGGGGCCAGCAATTGCGCGACATGCGCGCGCTGCTGCCGATGTACGAAACGCCTTTCCATGTGGCGGCGCTGCAATCGACCGGCATCACGTCCATGAAGCAGCTCGACAAGAAGCGCGTGGGCGTCGGGCCCAAGGACGGCCCGGCGGAACTGATCTTCCGCGGCTTCGCCGAGCAGCTCGGCATCACGCCGGTCATCGTCAACGGCTCGCCGACCGAGATGGGCAAGCTCGCGCTCGACGGCAAGATCGACGCCTTCTGGTACGGCTCCGGCCTGCCGCTGGACCCCATGGCGCAGATGGCGAAGGCCCGGCCGACGGTGATCTTCGGCTTCACCGCGGATGAAAGCGCGGTGATTCGCAAGCGTTTCCCCTACCTCGCGCCGAACGTGATCCCCGCCAACACCTACCCGGGACAGACCGCGCCGGTGAACACCGTGGCAGTGTGGAACTTCATCATCGCGCACAAGAGCGTACCGGATGCCACCGCCTATTGGTTCGTCAAGGCCGTGCTCGACAACCCGGAGAAAGTCGCGAAGGCACACCCCGCGGCGAACGCCACGGTGACGAAGAACGCCACCGCCAACACCTTCATGACCTTCCATCCGGGGGCAGCGCGCTATTACCGCGAGGTCGGGGTGGCGCTGCCGGCGGCACTGGCACCCTGAATCCAGGCAAAAATGATTTCGCCGCCAAGACGCCAAGGACGCCAAGAAATGCAGCGAGGCATCGAAACGATTGATATCGATCCGATACTGAATGCCGTTCTTGGCGTCCTTGGCGTCTTGGCGGCAAATATTTCCTGATTGAACGCCGTGACCGCTCTCCTCGAACTCCACGCGATCACCAAACGCTTCGTGCGCCCGCTCGACGCCGCTGCGAAGATCGCGCGGGCGCTCGGCGCGCGCGGCCGCCACGTGGAGGAGCAGGTGGTGCACGCGCTGGACGGCGTGACGCTCGACGTGAACGCGGCGGAAGTCGTGGGCCTCGTCGGCGAATCGGGCTGCGGCAAATCCACGCTCGGCCGCATCGCCGCCGGCATCCTCACGCCCACCGCCGGCGAGCGCCGCTGGCAGGGCCGCGGCTTCGCGGAGATGCCGGTCGCGCAACGGCGCACCGCCGAACTCAACATCCAGATGATTTTCCAGGATGCCGCTGCGTCGCTGAATCCCCGGCTCCGCGTGGGCGACGCGATCGCGGAAGCCCCGCTCGCGCATGGCCTCGTCACCTCCGCCGACGCGGACGCCTACGTCGATGCGCTGCTGCGGCGGGTAGGGCTCGACCCCGAACTCAAGCGCCGCTTCCCGCACCAGTTCTCCGGCGGCCAGCGCGCCCGCATCAACATCGCCCGCGCGCTTGCGGTGAAACCCGAATTCCTGGTCTGTGACGAGGCGGTTGCCGCGCTGGACGTCTCGATTCAGGCGCAGGTGCTGAACCTCTTCATCCGGCTACGCGAGGAACTGAATCTCACCTACCTCTTCATCAGCCACGACCTCGGCGTCGTGGAGCACCTGTCCGACCGCGTGGTCATCATGTACCTCGGCCGCGTCGTCGAAAGCGCACCGACCGCCGAACTGTACGCGCGGCCCAACCACCCCTACACGCAGGCGCTGCTCGCGGAAGTGCCCACGCTGGACAAGCGCAAGCGCGCCTACACACCGGTGAAAGGCGAAATCCCCTCGCCGCTGCACCCGCCCGCCGGCTGCCACTTCCATCCGCGCTGCCCGCACGCGATGCCGCGCTGCCGGGAGGAGATCCCCGCGCTGCGGGAAATCGCCGCCGGGCACCAGTCGGCGTGTCATCTCAACGACGCGGCCTGACCAAAAGAATTGTCCCGGCGCGGGTGTCTTCCCGTAGCCTGTTAACCGGCTTTTCGCGAAGCTGTTTTCTTTAAAGTTTCACGCCAGGATGATGATCATGAAAGCATTTTCAAACCACACGCCGAACCTGTTCAACGGACGGCACTTCCTGTTAACCGGCAAAAGTGCCGTATAAACCGAGTTAGGCGTCAAGCCGATGCTCCGCAGTCAAGTCTTCGAGGCGTCCGAACGTCTGCGCGACGAGCTTGAAATCGCGTTCTCAATGCCGCCTTTCGACGCCTCTGACCGAAAGCGTGTAAGCGTCCTCGCGTGCTCTCTGTCTCTTGAGCACGCCGACGCTGTTCGTCTGCTACTCGCGAACACGCTAGTACCGTCTGCACTTGTGGCGCATCGAGCGCAGTACGAGGCCGCCGTGCGCGCTGTTTGGGCCTTTTATGCGGCCTCGCCCACGCACATTGATAAACTCTCCGCTGACCTAACGCTCGATGCCGAGCAATCGGCTAAGAATCTTCCGACAACGCACGAGATGATGGTTGCCCTTGGGCCTAAGGCGCCGGCACCGGCATTTCAAGTCCTCAGCAACTTCAGGAGCAACTCTTGGGGCGCTCTAAACTCCTTTGCTCATGCCGGAATTCACCCATTGAAGCGTCACGAGCAAGGTTATCCACCGGTGCTACTTGAGCAAGTACAGAGGAACGCAAACGCAGTTGCCCTCGTGGCTGCGATGCAGGCCGCAGTGTTAACGGGCAGTCAGCCCTTGGTTCATGAGATTGGCCAGTTCCAGAAGAAGTACCAAGATGTTCTTCCGCCGCTCCAATGACTC
>JBOIEQ010000125.1:0-12450 GCA_050741255.1 Burkholderiales bacterium
GCCTGCGCGTCTGCGGTGTCGCGCGCAGACCATCCCCAGGCAGTCACGGCAAACGCGCGGCCATCCGTCCCCTTCGCGACAGCGCGCGCCTTGGCCCAATGGGGAAACAGTCGCATGGCGCGGAGTGTGCCACGACCGCGGGGTTGTGCGCGCGCGCGACGATGGATAGTCTAGGCGCCCATCGACTGTCGGCAGTGGTTCAACGCCTTACCGACGCCCGGCCCCTTCCTTGACTGAATCCACACCACCACTCGCGCGCGCCATCCGCAGTTTCGTCCTGCGGCAGGGCCGCATCTCCACGGCCCAGCAGCGCGCCTACGACACGCTGCTGCCGAAGTACGGCATCGCCTACGCGCCGGGCCCGCTGGATTTCGCCGCGGTCTTCGGCCGCGCGGCGCCCGTGATCCTGGAAATCGGCTTCGGCATGGGCGAGACCACCGCGGCCATCGCTAGCGCGCAACCCGACCGCAACTTCCTCGCCATCGAGGTGCACACGCCGGGCGTGGGCAGCCTGCTGAAGCAACTAGAAGCGGACGGCCTTACGAACGTCCGCGTGATCCAGCACGACGCGGTCGAGGTGCTGAACACCATGCTGCCGCCCGCGTCGCTGGCCGGCTGCCATCTGTATTTCCCCGACCCCTGGCCCAAGAAGCGTCATCACAAGCGTCGCCTCGTGCAGGGCCCGCTGATCGCCCTTCTCGCCTCGCGGCTCGCGCCCGGCGCGTATTTCCACGCGGCGACCGACTGGCAGGAATACGCGGACTGGATGCTGGATGTACTGCGCGCCGAGCCGCTGCTGGAGAACACCGCGGAAGATTTCGCGCCGCGCCCCGCGTGGCGGCCGCAGACCAAGTTCGAGACGCGCGGCCTGCGGCTGGGCCACGGAGTGTGGGACCTGCTGTTTCGCAGGCGCTAATCCCCAACCAGAAACAGCGCCAGCAGGTCGTTGAGGAAACGCCGGCCGCGCGCGGTCGGTGTCACCCGGGCGTGATCGCGGGTAATAAACCCCCTTCTTTCGGCTTCATCCAGCGGCGCCAGCACCGTCGTGCGCGGCAACCCGGTGCGTTCCTCGAACAGGGTGAACGCAAACCCTTCTGTCAGCCGCAGCGCGTTCATCATGAACTCGCCGGGCAGCGCGGCGGCGGCCACGACGGTCCGGGTCTGCGCGGCGTCACCGGCCCCGGCCTTCTCCAGGTATTCGCGCGGGCCGCGCCAGCGCGCCTCGCGGGTCACGCGGTCCGGCAGGGAAATCTTGCCGTGCGCGCCCGCGCCGATGCCGACGTAGTCGCCGAAGGTCCAGTAGTTGAGGTTGTGTTTGCACTGCGCGCCCGGGAGGGCGAATGCCGAGGTTTCGTAGTTCACGTAGCCGGCTGCCGCCAGCGCGGCTTCAGCGGCGTCTTGCATGTCCGCGGCGCTGTCGTCATCGGGCAGCGCCGGTGGATACCGGTGAAACACCGTGTTGGGTTCCAGTGTGAGGTGGTAGGCGGAGACGTGCGGTACGCCGTACGCGATCGCCTGTGCGATGTCCGCGCCCGCCTCTGCCGGCGTCTGACCCGGCAGCGCGTACATCAGATCGAGGTTGAGGTTGTCAAAGTGTGCCTGCGCAATCTCGACCGCGCGCCGCGCCTCCGCATCATCATGGATACGCCCGATCGCCTTCAGCAGGCGCGGATTGAAACTCTGGATACCGAGCGAGAGTCGATTCACACCGGCCGCACGGAAACCACGGAATTTCTCTGTCTCCACCGTGCCGGGATTGGCCTCCAGCGTGATCTCGGCTTCCGGCAGGAGGGGCACACGCGCGCGCACAGCGGACAGGATGGCCTCGATGGACGCCGCGGAGAACAGGCTCGGTGTGCCGCCACCGAAGAAGATGGTGTAGATCTTGCGCCCCCAGATCGCGGGCAGGGCGCTGTCGAGATCGGCCTCCAGCGCCGCCACGTAATCCGCTTCGGGAATGGCGCCGCGCGGCTCGTGCGAGTTGAAATCGCAGTACGGGCACTTGCGCACGCACCACGGCAGGTGGATGTAAAGCGAGAGCGGGGGAAGTGCTTTGAAATGCGGTGAGGCGTGAGGCGTGAGGGGTGAGGCGGAAACCACCCGCGCAACCCCCTGCCCACTCTGCGCGACCCCCGCGGGAACTTCAGCTTTTTCCCCCTCACCCCTCACGCCTCACCCCTCACCCGCGGCGCGCAGCAGCGTTGCGAGCCGCGCGAGCGCCTGCCCCCGGTGACTGATAACGTTCTTGTGCGCGGATTCCAGTTCCGCGGCGGTCCTGCCGAGCGCCGGCAGCAGGAAGTACGGGTCGTAGCCGAAGCCGCCGTCGCCGCGCGGCGTGGCGATCACTTCGCCGTGCCAGTGGCCTTCAGCGATCAGCGGCTCGGGATCGTCGGCGTGCCGCACCAGCACGATGACGCAGGTGTAATGGGCGCTGTGGTCGGGGTGCCCCGCCAGTGCCGCGATCAGCTTCTCGTTATTGCGACGATCCTGCGCCTCGCGCCCAGTGACCGCGCCCTCCGCATAGCGGGCTGAATGCACACCCGGCGCGCCGTTCAACGCCGCCACGCAGATGCCCGAATCGTCTGCCAGCGCCGGCAGTCCCGTCGCGCGG
The DNA here is from genome assembly GCA_050741255.1 of Burkholderiales bacterium. GTDB lineage: Bacteria > Pseudomonadota > Gammaproteobacteria > Burkholderiales > SG8-41 > CAZXNF01. The sequence continues at coordinate 2,612 of JBOIEQ010000125.1, forward strand.
CTCGCGTGCCGAGCTTTGGCCAGCGCGTTCTCGACGAAAGTCGCGTGCGGTTCCTCCGCTTCGCTCACCCCCAACGCGGTCTGCGGCACGACCTCGATCGCGAGCGGCGCGAGGATCGCGGCAATCTCGCGCAGTTTGCCGGGGTTGCCAGTGGCGATGACGAGTTTTTTCACGCTCATTCGATTAGCCGCAGAGACGCGGAGCGCGCGGAGGAAATCCTTGGCGGCAAATAATGATTCAAATCTTGATCTTCTCTGCGCTCTCTGCGTCTCTGCGGCTAATTCCGGTTTGTTTTTCCTGGCGTCCAGCAGCGCTTTACGCTTCGAGCGCCTTCTTCTGCGCCACCGTGAGGTCGTAGATGCCGCGCGTGGCCAGGTCGAGCAGCGCATCGAGCTGTGCCCGCGAAAACGGCGGGCCTTCCGCCGTACCCTGCACTTCCACCATGCCGCCCTTGCCCGTCATCACCACGTTCATGTCGGTGTCGCAGGCCGAGTCTTCCTCATAGTCGAGGTCGAGCACCGGCGTGCCCCGGTAGATGCCGACCGAAATCGCGGCCACCGAATCGACCAGCGGGTTGTCGGCCAGCAGCTTGCGCTCCTGCAGGCCGCGGATGGCGTCAGCCAGCGCGACATAGGCGCCGGTGATGCTGGCCGTGCGCGTGCCGCCGTCGGCCTGGAGCACGTCGCAGTCGAGCTGCACGGTGCGCTCGCCGAGCGTCGGCAGGTCGATGATGGCGCGCAGGCTGCGGCCGATCAGGCGCTGGATTTCCTGCGTGCGGCCGGACTGCTTGCCGCGCGCCGCCTCGCGGTCCATCCGCGTGTTCGTCGAGCGCGGCAGCATGCCGTATTCGGCCGTGACCCAGCCGCGGCCCTGACCCTTGAGGAAGCCAGGCACTTTTTCCTCCACGCTGGCGGTGCACAGGACCCTCGTGTCGCCGAATTCGACGAGCACGGAGCCCTCGGCATGGCGGGTGTAACCGCGGGTGATGCGCACCTCGCGGAGTTGGTCGGGACGGCGCTGGCTGGGACGCATAAGTTGCTTTCTTGTTGGCGTAATGCCCGTTGCGCGTCAAGTTGCGAAGGGGGCAGGGGAATGGTAAATGGGGAATAGTAAATGGTAAATCCTGCCCTGCGAGTTTAGCTTCGCGTTGTACGGCTTCCGGTTTCCCATTCCCATTACCGATTTCCAATTCCCCGGGCTTCCATGATTCACAGCATGACCGGCTATGCGACCGCCTCGCGCGAACTGCCCGCCGGCGTCCTGACGCTCGAGCTGCGTTCGGTCAACCACCGCTTCTTCGACATCGGTTTCCGCATGCCGGACGAACTGCGCGCGCTGGAGTCGGCGCTGCGCGAGGCCGTCGCAGCGCGCGTGACCCGCGGCAAGCTCGAATGCCGCATTTCGCTGGGCCCCGCGGCCGGCGGCGCGCGCACGGCCGAGCTCAACGCCGAGCTGTTCACGCGGCTGCGCGCGCTGGAAACACAGGTACGGGCCGCTGCGCCGGGCGCCGCCGAACTGTCGGTCGCGGACATCCTGCGCTGGCCGGGCCTGCTGGGCGACCCGACGCCGCCGGCCGAAGCCCTGCGCGCCGCCTGCCTGGCGCTGCTGGCGGAGGCGCTGACCGAATTCACCGCCTCCCGTGCACGCGAAGGTGAGCAGTTGAAGCGCATGCTGCTCGACCGCGTGACCGGCATGGAAACGCACGTGACGGCCCTGAAACCCCGGCTGCCGCAGATGGTCACGGCCTACCAGGACAAGCTCACCGCCCGGCTGCGCGAGGCCATGGGCAGCGCGGACCCGGAACGCATCCAGCAGGAAGTGGTGCTGTTCGCCAACAAGATCGACGTTGACGAGGAACTGTCGCGGCTTGTGACGCATCTCACCGAAGTGAAACGCGTGCTCGACAAGGGCGGCGCCGCCGGCAAGCGCCTCGACTTCCTGATGCAGGAACTGAACCGCGAGGCCAACACCCTGGGTTCCAAGTCCGCGGACGTCGCCGTCACGCAGACCTCCGTGGAACTCAAGGTCCTGATCGAACAGATGCGTGAACAGATTCAAAATATCGAGTGAGGGGTGAGGCGTGAGGGGTGAGGGGGAAAAGAAAGTCGAAAGACGAGAAACGGGAGATCGGATCGTCGTACCGCCCCCGTTCTGGCACCCGTGCCAGTGCCCGCGCCGCTCTCCTCACCCCTCACCCCTCACCCCTCACGCAAAAACATGAGCGGCACGCTTTACATCGTGTGCGCGCCGTCCGGCGCCGGCAAGACGACGCTGACCAAGGCGCTGCTGGACGCCGACCCGCAGGTGCGGCTGTCCGTGTCGTACACCACGCGCGCGCCGCGGGCGGGCGAAAACGAGGGCGTCCACTACCGGTTCGTCGACCTGCCGGCCTTCGAGCACATGGCGGCGACGGGGGAGTTCCTCGAAAGCGCGCTCGTGCACGGCAACCGCTACGGCACCTCGAAGCGATGGATCGACGAGGCGCGCCGCGGCGGCACCGACATCCTGCTCGAGATCGACTGGCAGGGTGCCGCCCAGGTGCGCCGCCTGATCCCGGACGCGGTCGGCATTTTCATCGTCCCGCCCTCGTTCGAGGCGCTGGCCGAGCGGTTGAAGGGCCGCGGCCAGGACAGTCCTGACACCATCGCCCGGCGCCTCACGGCCGCGCGCGAGGAGATGTCCCATGTCCCTGAATTTGATTATGTTATTATCAACAACGAGTTTTCCCGGGCGGCGCAGGATCTGATCGCGATCGTCCGCGCCCACCGGCTCCGGCTCGCACGCCAGCTTGAACGCCACCGGACGCTGTTTGAAGGCTTTAGGTAATCCGGAAATCCAGAACGCAAAGTGCAAAGAGGTTCGGCATGGCTCGCATCACTGTTGACGACTGTCTCAAGCATATCCCCAACCGTTTTGAACTGACGCTGGCCGCGACCTACCGCGCACGCCAGATCGCCAACGGTTCGCAACCGGCCATCGACGGCAACCGCGACAAGGCCACCGTCATCGCATTGCGCGAACTCGCCGCCGGCAAGTACGGCCGCGAGATTCTCGACAAGACGCCGGGCTGAACGCTGATGCACGCGCGGCGATCAGACTCTGATCGTCCGGCGCGGACGGGCGCTTCCATGACCCGCGCGGCGCGGCGTTGAGCGCGACGTGAGACCGTTGCGATGGACGCCCCCGCGGTTCTCTTCAAGGAACTCGCCGGCCATCTGAAGCCGGAGGACATTCCGCAGCTCGAATCGGCCTACCTGTTCAGCGAGGCCGCGCACCTGGGGCAATTCCGCCAGTCCGGCGAGCCCTACATCTCCCACCCGCTCGCGGTGGCCAACATCCTGGCCGGATGGCACCTCGATTCGCAGGCGCTGACCGCCGCCCTCCTCCACGACGTGATGGAGGACACCGCCGTCACCAAGACGGAAATCTCGAAGAAGTTCGGCAAGCCGGTGGCCGACCTGGTGGACGGCGTCTCCAAGCTCGACAAGATCGAATTCGAGACGCAGGAGGAGGCGCAGGCCGAGAACTTCCGCAAGATGCTGCTGGCGATGGCGCGCGACGTGCGCGTCATCCTCATCAAGCTGGCCGACCGGCTGCACAACATGCGCACGCTGGAGGCCGTCGGCCCCGCCAAGCGCCGCCGCGTGGCGCGCGAAACGCTCGACATCTACGCGCCGATCGCCAACCGTCTGGGCCTCAACAGCATCTACCAGGAGCTTGAGGATCTCGCGTTCAAGTACCTGTACCCCACCCGCTACGCGGTGCTCGCCAAGGCGGTGAAGGCCGCGCGCGGCAACCGCCGCGAAGTCGTAAGCCGCGTACAGGAAGCGATCAGGAAGCGCCTGCACGAGCACGGCATCGACGCGGCGGTGCAGGGCCGCGAGAAGCATCTCTATTCGATCTACCGCAAGATGGAAGAAAAGCGCCTGCCGTTCGCGAAGGTGCTGGACGTGTTCGGCTTCCGCATCATCGTCAAGGACGTGGCCGCGTGCTACCTGGTGCTGGGCGCATTGCACGGGCTCTACAAGCCCATCCCGGGCAAGTTCAAGGATTACATCGCCATTCCCAAGGCAAATGGCTACCAGTCCCTGCACACCACCCTGTTTGGTCCCTTCAGCAGCCCCATCGAGGCGCAGCTCCGCACGCAGGACATGCACAAGATCGCGGAGGCCGGCGTCGCCTCGCACTGGTTGTACCGCAGCACCGACGCCTCGCTCTCCGACCTGCAGAAGAAGACCCACCAGTGGCTGCAGAGCCTGCTGGAAATCCAGTCCGAATCGGGCGATTCGGTCGAGTTCCTCGAACACCTCAAGGTCGACCTCTTCCCCGACGAGGTTTACGTGTTCACGCCCAAGGGCAAGATCCTGTCCCTGCCGCGCGGCGCGACCGCCGTGGACTTCGCCTATGCCGTGCATACCGACATCGGTAACCGCTGCGTCGCCGTCAAGATCGATGACGAGCTCATGCCCTTGCGCACCGAGCTGCGCAACGGCAACCGGATCGAAATCATCACCGCGACGCAGGCAAAACCCAACCCACTGTGGCTGAACTACGTGACCACCGCCAAGGCGCGCTCGCACATCCGGCATTTCCTGAAGACCGTGCAGTACCAGGAATCGGTGCTGCTGGGCGAGCGGCTGCTGAACCAGTCGCTCAGCTCGTTCCACACCACGCTGAACGATCTGAAGGAATCGCAGTGGGACCGCTTCCTGCACGAGTCAGGCGCCAAGACCCGGCAGGAGGTACTGGGCGACATCGGCCTCGGCAAGCGGCTGGGCCCGGTCGTCGCGCGGCGGCTACTCGCCCGCACCGACGCGCCGCCGGAGGATCAGCGCGCGACGCCGGTGGTCATTCGCGGCTCCGAGGGCATGGCCGTGCAGTTCGCGCAATGCTGCAAGCCGATCCCCGGCGACCCGATCATCGGCATCATCAAGAAGGACCAGGGCATGGTGATCCACACCCACGACTGCCCGATGATCCGCAAGACGCGCGCGGATCCCGGCAAGCTGGTGGACGTGGAATGGGATCCGGAAACGAAGAAGCTCTTCGATGTCAGCATCCGCCTGGTGGCGCGCAACGAACGCGGCGTGCTGGCGCGGGTCGCGGCTGAAATCGCGGAGGGCGGCTCCAACATCGACAACGTGGCGTTCGAGCCGCAGGACGGCGGGCAATACACCGCGATGCACTTCACGCTGCAGGTCGGCAACCGTTTGCATCTCGCCGAGATCATGCGGGCGCTGCGGCGGATCCCGCAGGTGACGCGGATCACGAGGATCAAGAACTAGTTTGGCTTAGCGCTTTTTGCAGCCCGACAGCCCGTCGTTATAGCCCTGGGCGTAGGACCCGTCCGTCTTCATGCGCGCCGCATCCTGTTTCGCGCTGCCGCGCGCCGTGTTGCAGCCATCCGCGTAGCCCTCGCGGAAAGCCGGCGGGAAGCCGGACAGGTTGACCGGTGGCGCCTCCGGCTTCACGGCCGGTTGCGCGCCGCAGCCGGCGAGCACCGCGGCGAGCCACAAGGTTCCTGTCCTGCACACCGCCTGCATCGTACCCTTCATGACGACTGCCTCTCTCCGGACTGTCCCTTTCGACCCACACCGGCCGCCGATGGTTCAGACCGCACTCATTGCGCGGCGACATTCTCCGACGCCGGCGTCGTGTAGACCTCGAGGCCCAGGGCATGGCCCACGGCACGCGGAATGAGGGTACGCGTGACGAACTGCCGTACCGATTCGTCGCTGCTGGCTTTGCCCGCCTTCTGCAACTCGACGAACAGGCGACCGGCCGCGGTGTCGTGCCAGAACCACCGCGCCAGGTCCGCCGCGCGCGGCGCGCCCGGTTGGGCACCGGCCGCCTCGAAGTAGTAGGCCCGGAGATCCTCGGTCACAAGCTTCAGGGCGTCTCCCGCCGACAACCCCTCGCGGAACACCGGCGCCGGCGTAGCGCCGAGATAAGAAATGACGTAGCGCGCGGCCTCCGCCGCCGTGAAACCGGAGAGGCCAACCGTCGTGCGCCCGCGCCGCTGCACCGCCAGGTCGTACCACTGCGCGAGGTCCTCCACTTCGCGGGTAAAGCGCGACGGCAGATCGGTCGCCTCGCCGCTGCCGAAGCTGACCGGACAGACCATGCCGGCGGTGTCTTCCGCTGCCGGCGCCGGCGCTTCCTCCAGGTAATCCACCAACGCGGGGCCGGCCTTGATGGTGAGCAGGTGTAGCGCCGCCTTGAGCACGCGCATCTGGAAAGCGGCATCGCCCGGCACGCCGAAGGGCCGGCCCAGGATGAACGGCACCCACAACGCGCGCGGCGGATTGATCGCGGCGGTGTGCTCGCGCACCAGCGAAATCTGGGTGGTGGCGATGCCTTCCGCTTCGAGGTAGTGCCCGAGTGCGCCCACGGCGCACGTGCAGTTCGGTCAGACCGGGCAGAGCAGAACGGCGTCGACCTTGTCTTTCTTCAGCAGCCCCGCCAGCTCCCGCGCCTTGGGTGCGAGCTTCTTGATGGGCGCGGCACCCATGAAGGAGTAATGGAAGTCCGCCACGGCCTTGATGGTGCCGTCGGCAGCCAACTCGCGCAGACGGTCGATGGGAAAAACCACGTTGTGGTCTTCCTGGAAGCCGCTGCGGTCGAAGTTGACCGACTGGTGGCTCATGACCAGTTCAGACGCCGGGGTATCGCCGGGGATGACGCGGTAGTCCAGCGCCGTAGCGCCCGGACCAAAGGGCCGGTCGCCGCGGCGGTGCAGGCCCGCGGTGGTGACGATGGCGATCCGCAGCCGTTTCAGCGGCAGCGGTTTCTTCCAGGGGCGCGCGTCGAAACCAGAGACTTCGCGCGTCTTGTCGCGCATGTGCTCCTGTTCCCATTCCGGCAGATCGGCAAGACGGACCATGGCGTTTCCCTCTGGGTTGGCGCTGCGTGAGTGCTGCGTTTACGCGCCGGGCGGCGCGATCTTCAGTTCGTCGGCGAGCCCGGCCAAAGCTTGCATCAAGGCGGGCGGCATGGGAATCCCCTGCCGGGTGCGCTCCGCGCGCGCGGCGTGGCTGCCTTCGCCGGGCAGCCGGATCGCGTCCACGCCCGGCAACCGTTTCGAAGCGCGCAGGTCGCGCACCAGTTCGTCCACCCGCTGCTTGAAGCCGGCGACGTCGCCGAAGGCCGCGAGCGAGATGGCCACGATCGCATGGCCGGTGTTGGTCGGCGTCACGTCATCCTTGTTGAAGTCCACGACGTCGCGCCCCATAGCCGCGCCGTTCAGCGTCCCGGCCAGCAGACCGAACATCAGCGCGAGGCCGTAGCCCTTGTAACCGCCGATCGGCAGCAAAAAGCCGTCGTCGGCGCGCTTCGGGTCCGTGAGCGGTTGGCCCTGGCGGTCGATCATCCAGCCTTCCGGCATGGTTTCACCGCGCTGCGCCTTGGTCTTGACCTTGCCGTACGCCGCCACTGTCGTCGCCATATCGAGCACGACCGGCGCTTCCTCGCCGGCCGGCACGCCGACGGCGATCGGATTGGTGGACAGCAGCATGTCGATCCCACCCCAGGCCGGCAGGTGGTTCGCGTTGCCGACGGCGAGGTAGAGCCCGATCATGTCATGCGCCATCGGCATCGAGGCATACAGCGACGCCGGGCCTGCATGGTTGCTGTGCTGCACGCCGACCCAGGCGACGCCCGCCGTTTGCGCCTTCTCGATCGCCGTCTCGGTGGCGAATTTCATGACGAGGTGGCCCATGCCGTTGTCGCCGTTGACCAGCGCCATGCCCGCGGCCTCGCGCTCGATGCGGATGCGCGGCTTGACGTTGACGGCGCCGCCCTTGATGCGCCGGATGTACTGCGGCAGGCGGAACACCCCGTGCCCGTCGGCGCCCATCAGGTCGGCGCGCGTCATCAATTCGGCGATGGTCCGCGCTTCCCCGGTGGAAACGCCCACCGCCACGAAAGCACGGGCGATGAACGCCTCGAGGCCAGACGCCGGGATACGCTGAGGTTCCGTCATTTCGTCTTCTTCACCGTTTTCCTGACCGCTTTTTTCGCCTTGGGTTTCAAGACCACGGTTTCCGTCCTTTCCTCCAGCTCCACCAGCGCGCCGAGGAAATCCTTCGGATGAATGAACGCGATGCGCTCGCCATGCACGTTGCGCTGCGTTTTCTCGTCGCCCAGCACCTGCACGCCGTGATCACGCAGCCTGCCGGCCGTCTTCACGATGTCCTCCACCGCGAGCGAAAAGTGGTGAATGCCGCCGGCGGGATTGCGTTCAAGAAACTTCGCCACCGACGCGTCGGGCCGCAGCGGCTCCATCAGCTCGATCTGTGCGTTCGGCAGCGTGACATACGCCATCCTGACGCCCTGCTCGGCGTTGATCTGCACCGGCCCGATCGCAAGTCCGTAGACCTTCTTCAGCCGTGCCGCGGCTTCGTCGAGGTCGGGGACGACGATGGAGATGTGACTGAGCTCGACGTTCATGGTGAACACCATTGAACCACAGAGACACAGAGGCACGGAGGAAAGCTGTTATTCAAATTTCCATACATTTTATTTCTCCGTGCCTCTGTGTCTCTGTGGTTCCATCGTTCTTCAGATCACTTTTTCGCTTCTCAGCTGCGCGATGCGCGCGGCATCCAGACCGAGTTCCTCGCGCAGGATCTCGTCCGTGTGCTGGCCGAGCAGCGGCGGCGCGCGGCGCACCGAGGTCGGCGTGTCGCTGAACTTGAACGGCGTGCCGATCACCTTCAGGGCGCCGATCGCCGGATGCTCGACCGTCTCGATCATCTGCCGCGCAGCCGTCTGCGGCGCATCGAGCGCCTCTTTCACCGAATTGATGCGCCCGCACGGCACGCCGGCCGCCTGCAGCTTCGCGATCCAGCTCGCGGCGCTGTCCGCGGCGAGCGCCTCGGCGATCAGGCCGTCGAGCAATTCGCGGTGCGCGACGCGATCCTGGTTCTTGATGAAGCGCGCATCGCGCCCCCACTCGCCGCGGCCCACGACGTCCGCGAATTTCGCGAACTGCTTGTCATTGCCGACCGCCAGCGCCAGCATCCCCTCGCGCGTCGGATAGGTCGTGTACGGCACGATGCTCGCATGGCCGTTGCCGTAGCGGCCGCCCTCGCGTCCCACCGTCAGGTAATTCGCCGCGACATTCGCAAGCATGAACAGGCTCGATTCGTACAGCGACACTTCCAGGTGCTGGCCGCGGCCGGTGCGGTGCCGTGCCTGCAGGGCGCCGAGCACCGCGTTGCCCGCGAGCATGCCGGTGCAGACGTCCACCAGCGCCACGCCGTGCTTGGCGGGCTCCCCCTCTTTGGCGCCGGTCACACTCATCAGGCCGGACTCCGCCTGCAGGATGAAGTCATAGCCGGGCAGGCCGCCCTTGGGGCCGTTGGCGCCGTAGCCGGTGATGGAACAGCGGATGACGCGCGGCGCGTTCGCTTCCAGCCAGTCGTTGCCGAAGCCCCACTTCTCCAGCGTGCCGACCTTGAAGTTCTCGACCAGCACATCGCATTTTTTGATCAGCGCGGCCAACACCTCCTGGCCGGGCTGCACCGCCATGTTGAGCGTGAGGGAGCGCTTGTTGCGGTTCAGCCCGAGAAAATAGGCCGCCTCGCCTGCCGCGAACGGCGGCCCCCAGGTGCGGGTGTCGTCACCGGTGCCCGGCGGCTCGACCTTGATGACGTCGGCGCCCATGTCGCCGAGCATCATCGTGCACAGCGGCCCCGCGAGGATGCGCGTCAGGTCCAGCACACGCAGTCCGGCGAGCGCGCCGGCATTGTCGGTGGTCATCGCGGAGGCTGCGTCAACAATTCGCCGCCGAGGCACGCAAACGCAAAGGTTTTCCCCTCACCCCTCACGCCTCGCCC
>JBOIEQ010000126.1:0-12426 GCA_050741255.1 Burkholderiales bacterium
CAGTCATCATGATCCGCACAACGACGACAGTACTGCTGGCCGCTGCGGCGCTTGCCGTCACCTCCTTCGCGTGGGCCCAGTCCTATCCCAACCGCCCGGTGCGCGTCGTGGTGCCGTATCCGCCCGGTGGCGGCACCGACGTGGTGGCGCGGACCATCGCCCAGAAGATGACCGAGGCCATGGGCCAGCCGCTGGTGGTGGACAACCGCGGCGGCGCCAACGGCATCCTCGGCACCGACCAGGTGGCGAAGGCCAAGCCCGACGGCTACACGGTGCTGGTTACCATCGCCTCGCACGCGATCAATCCGACGCTTTACACGAAACTGCCGTACGACACCGCGACCGACCTCCTGCCGGTGTCGCTGCTCGCGGAGTATCCCTTTGTGCTGACGGTGCATCCCACCGTGCCCGTGAAAACGGCGCGGGAGTTCATCGCCTTCGCCCGTGCCCGGCCCAACAAGCTGAACTACGCCTCGTCCGGCAACGGCAGCGGCCCGCACCTGGGGATGGAACTGCTGAAGACGATGGCGAAGATCGAGATGACCCACATCCCGTACAAGGGTGCGGGACAGGCGATGACCGACCTGGTGTCGGGCCAGGTGGAGGTGTTCCTGAACAACTTCCTCGCCGGCGGCGCGATGATCAAGGCCGGCAAGCTGCGCGCGCTGGCGGTGACGGGCGCGAAGCGGAGCGCCGCTGCGCCGGATCTGCCGACGTTCACCGAGGCGACGGTGCCGGGTTATGTCGTCACGGGCTGGTACGGCATGCTGGTGCCCGCGGGCACGCCGCCGGCGGTGATCACGGCTTTGCAGGATGGCGCCACCAAGGCGCTCCGCTCGAAGGATGTGAGCGAGCGCCTGTCGGGCGAAGCCGCGGAAATCGTGGCGAGCACGCCTGCGCAGTTCGGTGCCTTCAACAAGGCCGAAACGGACAAGTGGGCGGGTGTGATCAAAAAGGCCGGGCTGAAGCCGGAGACGCTTTAGCGAACGACGGCCCAGCCCTTGCCCAGCGCGTACTTCTTCACCGCCTTCTCGTCGAACTCGAAGCCCAGTCCCGCACCCTTGTGCAGGATGAGGTCGCCATCCTGGTGCGCGAGCTGGCGGTTGACCAGCCGGCGGAAGTTGAGCACCTGGTCGTCCATGAAGAACTCGACATAGCGCGCGTTGGGCGTTGCGGCGACCAGCGGCGCGTGCAGGTCGTGAAACCAGTGCGGGCAGACCGTGACGCCGTAGCTCGCGGCGGTGGCGGCGATGCGGCGCCATTCGCTGATACCGCCGCATACCGCGGCGTCGGTCTGCAGGATCTCGGCGCCGCCCTTGTCGAGCAGCTCCTTGTGGTACCAGCGCCCGTAGCCGATCTCGCCGGTGGCCACGATGACCGGCGTGCGTTCCGCCAGACGCGCGTGCAGGTCCACTTCGTCGGGGCTGAACGGTTCCTCGATCCAGTAGGGGGCATACGGTTCATATCGCGCCATGTAGGTGAGCGCGGTCGGCAGGTCGTTCCACGCGTTGTTCGCGTCGAGCATGAGCTGCACGTCGGGCCCGATCGCCTCGCGCGCGGCCTTGATCCGCGCCTCCTCTTCGCGTGGCGACAGCTTGCCGACCTTCATCTTGACGGCCTTGAAGCCGGCTTTCGCGTAGCGGGCCATTTCCTGACCCAGCATCTTCGGCGTCTTGCCGGCGAGGTAGTAGCCACCGGACGCGTAGGCCGGCACGCGATCCTTCGCGTGGCTGCCCAGGAAATGATGCAGCGGCAGCTTCACGCTCCGGGCGTTCAGATCCCATAAGGCGGTGTCGAGGATGGAGATCGCGCGCATCACGCTGCCGGCGCGGCCCTGCAGCAGTGATTCCGAGTACAGCTCCTGCCAGAGACCTTCCACGCGCAGGCTTTCCTGGCCGATCAGCTTGGGCGCGAGCAACTCCTCGACGGCGATGCCCGCGATGCGGCCGCCGGCCGAGCCGACGTAGCAGAAGCCGATGCCCTCGACCCCCGCCGTCGAGCGCACCTTGACCAGGCAGTAGTCGCGCGCGGAGACGGTGCGCGTGGCGAAGGACGTGACCTGGTCGAGCGGAATGCGCGCGACGCAGACGGAAACGGACTGGATCCTGGGCATGGCGACTCCGTTAAGTGCTCGATCAGCCGAGGTTGTCGAGGACGACCTTGGTGAAGGCCTTGGTGCCGAGCTGGCCGCCGAGGTCTTTCGTACGCGTCGCCGGGCTCTGCAACGCCTTGTCCACCGCCGCTTCGACCGCGTTGGCGGCCGTCATCAGCGCGTCGTTCTTGTGCCGCACGGACATCCACTCGAACATCATGACGGCGGAGAGGATCAGCGACGTCGGGTTGGCCTTGTCCTGGCCGGCGATGTCGGGCGCCGAGCCGTGCTGCGCCTGCGCGACGCACAGGTTGTCGCCCGCGTTGGTCGAGCCGGCGAGGCCCAGGCTGCCGGAGATCTCGGAAGCTTCATCCGACAGGATGTCGCCGAACATGTTGCCGGTCACGATCACGTCGAACTGCGAGGGATCCCGCACCAGCAGCGCGGCCATGGCGTCGACGATTTTCTCGTCGAGCTCGACCTGGGGGAAGTCCTTCGCCACCTTGCGCACCTCGCGCAGGAACAGGCCGTCGGACATCTTCAGCACGTTGGCCTTGTGCACGGCCGTGACCTTCTTGCGACGGGTCATGGCGCTCTCGAACGCGCGGCGCGCGATGCGCTCGCAGCACTTGGCGGTCACGCGGCGCACGGCCATCGCCATGTCCTCGGTCGGCATGAACTCGCCGATGCCCATGTACATGTTGCGGTCGGCGTAGAAGCCTTCCGTGCATTCGCGGAAGATCACGAGGTCCACCGGCCTGCCGGTCAGTCCGACGCCCATGCGCGACTTGGCCGGGCGGACGTTGGCGTAGAGGTCGAGCTTCACGCGGAATTCGCCCGACGGGTTGATGCCGCCTTGCTCGCGCGGGGGGTAATGCAGGTGGGACACCGGGCCGAGGATCACGCCGGCGCATTTCTGTGCGGTTTCCAGGATGCGCGCGGGCAGCGTGGTGCCTTCCTTCTTCAGCGTCGCCTCACCCATCTCGTCGTGCACCCACTCGAGGCCCAGCTTGAACTTGGCGTTGGCGCGGTCGAGCACGGCGAGGGTGGACTGGGTGATTTCGGCGCCGATGCCGTCGCCGGGGAGCACGAGGATTTTCATGAAGGCTTCCTTGGGTTGCGGGTGGTCAGATGAATCGGAGGGGCAAAAATGCCTTACAGCTGCGCCCGCACCTGTGGGGCGGCGCCTTCGGTCTTGATCGCGCGCACCACGTCGAGGTGGCGCTTGAGGAAGCGCGCGGCGTCTTCGCGGCTGCCGCGTTCGAGGAGTTCCAGCAGCTGCAGGTGCTCTCGGCACTGGCCGGCGAAGCGTTCGCGGTCGTAATGCGCCCGGTATTCGAGCAGCCGGCGCATGCCGTTCACGCGTTTGATGGCGTCGGTCATGAAACGGTTCCCGGAAAAGCCCATCAGCGTTTCGTGGAAGTCGGAACCCAGCTCGAACAGCTTCGCGCGCGAGAGTCGGGCGATGCCGCCGTCGAGCAGCATCTGCTGGTCGCGGCGGATGCGGTCGAATTCGTTTTTGACGATGCGGAAGCCCGGCTCGAGCAGTGCCGCAGGCTCGAACAGCATGCGGAAGCGGTAGCTCTGGCCGTGGGCCTCCACGGTGTCGGGCAGCGCCACGAATGACCAGCCGTGGCCGGGCTTGCGCTCGACCCATCCTTCCTTTTCCATGCGGTGCAGGATGCGCTGCAGTTCGCGGCGCGGCAGCCCGAATCCGCGCATCAGTGCGGATTCGGTGATGTCGCCCGCCAGTCGGCCGGCCAGCCGGTCGTCCGCGATGCGCAGGTAGTTCTCGTCGGGGTCGCCCGCCGCGCGTGCGGTGCCCCGCACGCTCGCCGCCGTCGGCAGCTTGCGCACGAAGTAGCCGCGATGCGGTTCCTGCGCGACGATGCCCTGGACTTCCAGCAGTGCGAGCGCGCGGCGCACCGGCGAGCGTGAGACGCGGAACGCGTCGGCCAGTCGCTGCTCGGAGAGGTGCGCGCCGACGCCCAGGCCCTGGCCCTGCAGCCAGCCGATCACTTGCGAGGCGATCTGGGCGGCGAGCGGCGAGAGCGGAGAGGAGGCCACGCGTTCTTACTCGCCCTTGATGCCCTGCGCCTTGATGACTTCGCGCCAGCGCGCGATCTCGGCCTTCACGAACTGCTCGAACTCCGCCGGAGCGCCGCCGCGCGACACGAAGCCGAGCTGGACGAAGCGGTCCTGCATGTCCTGACTCTTGAGGATGCGCGCGATCTCGCTGTTGAAGCGCTCAACGACGGGCTTCGGCAGCTTCGCCGGGCCGACGATGCCGAACCAGTTGGTCACCTCGAAGTTAGGTACGCCGGACTCGTTGATCGTCGGCACATCGGGCAACTGCGCATTGCGCTCGCGCGCCGCGATGCCGAGGGCGCGCAGCTTGCCGGTCTGCATCAGCGGCGTGTACGAGCCGAGTGCCACAAAGGAGGCCGCGACCTGGTTGCCGATCAGCGCGGTCAGGGCCGGATTGGCACCCTGGTACGGGATGTGCGTCAGGTCGGTCTTGGTGCGTACCCGGAAGTACTCCATGGACAGGTGCGTGATCGCGCCAGTGCCCGAGGAGCCGTAGTTGATCAGGCCGGGTTTGGCGCGAGCCAGTGTAATGAACTCTTGCACATTCTTGGCCGGGAGCGTGGGGTTGACGACCAGCACCATCGGAGAGACGGCCATCAGTGTGATGAACGAGAAATCCTTCAGCGGATCGTACAGCGGCTTGGCCGTCAGCGAGGGGTTGATGGCATTGGGCCCGGGGTTCGCGAGCAGCAGCGTGTAGCCGTCGGGCGCCGCGCGCACCACCATCTCCGCACCCAGCGCGCCGCCGGCGCCGCCGCGGTTATCCACGATCACCTGCTGGCCGAGCGGCTCGGCGAGCCGTTGCGCCATCACGCGCGCGATGATGTCGTTGGCACCGCCGGGCGCGAAGGGCACGACGAAGCGCACCGGCTTGGTGGGGAAGGTCTGGGCCTGCGCGGCGCCCGCGGCGAGACATGCGCCCGCGGCGGACAGCAGCGCGAGGAAACGGAGACGGCGGACGGGGGTGGGGATCATGGAACTCCTCCTGCAGCGGAAAGCGGGGAATGAATGCACTTGCGGACGGGCGGACTGCGGGGCGCGCCCGGATTGCATTTTGAAGCGACAAGATACACAATGCCGCCAGAACAAGCAATCGTCGGCCGGCGCGCAGTGTAGCCGACCGATGTGTGGATGGCGGATGGCCGGCGCCATCCGCACCCCTTACCGGAGGAGCCGCATGAGCCGCAGTACAAACGACAAGCAGGGTTTGCAGGTCATGGCCACCGCCACGGCGGACGATTATCGGCGGGATCCGACCCGTTGGGGCACCGCGGAAGTCGCGGCGCACTTTCCCGGCTTCGTGCACATGGACGTGCGCACCCGCGGCGCGACGATCCGCCTGCGCCACGGTGGTTCCGGCCCGCCGCTCCTGCTCGTGCACGGCAATCCGCAGAACCATACCTGCTGGTACAAGATCGCCGCGAAGCTCGCTAAAAACTACCACGTGATCCTGCCCGACCTGCGCGGTTACGGCGACAGCTCGCTGCCGGACGCGGGCCCGGACAACATCAATTTCACGTTCCGCGCGATGTCCGAGGATCTCCTCGACATCATGGACGGGCTGGGCTACCAGAAGTTTCGCGTCGCCGGCCACGACCGCGGCGCGCGCACCGTGCACCGCCTGTGCAAGGACCATCCGGAGCGTGTTCACAAGGTGGCCCTGATGGACATCGCGCCCAACCATTACGTGTGGACGCACTTCACCAAGGCCTGGGTGGTGGGCACCTGGCACTGGTCCTTCATGGCGCAGCCGGAGCCCTTCCCCGAGCGCATGATCAGCGCGGTGCCCGCGGAGTTTTTCCTGAAGAGCCGCATGGTGATCCGCGGCGGCACGGGCCTCGGTTTCCTGTCCGATGGCGCGCTCGCCGAGTACGTGCGCTGCTACACGCTGAAGACGATCTCCGGCTCGTGCCGCGACTACCGCGCCACGGCGACCAGCGATTCCGTGATGGACGCGGCGGACAACGACAAGAAGCTCGACATGCCGCTGCTGCTGCTGTGGGGCGCGCGCGGGCATTCGCCCGAGCGGTCAAAGGAGTTTCTCGACATCTGGAAGCAGTACGCGACCAACATCGTGACCTGGGAGCCGCTGCCCTGCGGGCACTACATGCAGGAAGAAATGCCCGACGAAATCTACAACCACTACACCAGGTTTTTCGCCGACTGATCATAAACGGCGCGGGAACGCAGAGTCCCGCGCTCAACCGGAGGAGACCGTCATGCGCACGTGGACCACGCTCGCCCTGCTGCTGTCCGCACCCGCGGCGTTCGCACAACCCGCCCCACAGTACCCGACCAAGCCGGTGCGCCTCGTCCTGCCATTCCCGCCGGGTGGCGGCGTGGATGCCACCGGGCGCGTGCTTGCGCAGAAGCTGACGGAAGCGTGGAAACAGCAGGTGATCGTCGACAACCGTTCCGGTGCGGGCACCACCATCGGCAGCGAGATCGTCGCCCGTTCCCAGGCCGACGGTTACACGCTGCTGCTGACCAACAACGCGCTCGCGATCAGCGCGGGGCTGTATCCGAAGCTCGGCTACGACACCGGACGCGACTTCACGCCGATCATGGAAGTGCTGCGCGCGCCTTTCGTGGTGGTGGTGCAGGCGGCGACGGGTGCGAAGTCCGTCAAGGAACTCATCGCCATGGCGAAGGCGAAGCCGGGCGAAGTCACGCTCGCCAACACCGGCGTCGGTTCCGGCCCGCATCTCGCCGGCGTGCTGTTCGCCAGCATGACGGGCACGTCGCTGAACAACATTCCATACAAGGGCGGCGGGCCGGCGATCCAGGATCTGATCGCCGGGCGGGTCAATATCCTGATCACGACGCCGCTCGCGGCCATGCCGCACGTGCAGACCGGCCGCCTGCGCGCGCTGGCGGTGACGTCCGCGAAGCGCGCGACCATGCTGCCGGAGATCCCGACGCTCGCCGAGGCCGGCGTGCCGGGTTACGACGTCAGCACCTGGTACCTGCTGCTCGGGCCTGCGCGGCTACCCCCGGCGATCGTGGCGAAGATCAGCGCCGACACGGCGGCTGGCCTGCGCCAGCCGGATGCGGTGAAGATTCTCGGCAGCGATGGCGCCGAACTCGTGCTGGGCACGCCGCCGGACGCCGCGGCCCTGTTGAAGTCCGAGCTCGTGCGCTGGGCCAAGGTGATCCGGGAAGCGAACGTCAAACTGGATGAATGAGTCCGACGGCGGCTCGGCCACGGTACAATCGCGGCCTCCCATCACCGCCGCCGGATCCTTCACGATGTCGCCTTTCCATCTCGCGTTTCCCGTACACGACCTCGCCGCCGCGCGCCGCTTCTACGGCGGCCTGCTGGGCTGCCCCGAGGGCCGCTCGGACGCGGAGTGGATCGACTTCGACTTCTACGGCCACCAGATCGTGGCCTACCTCGCGCCGGAAGCGACGGAGAAGGCCGGCACCCGGGAGGTGGACGACGACGCCGTCCCGGTGCGCCACTTCGGGCTGGTGCTGCCGATGAAGGAGTGGGAAGTGTTGCGCGACAAACTGGTGGCGGCGGGCACGAAGTTCATCATCGAGCCGCAGTTGCGCTTCGTCGGCACCGTCGGGGAGCAGGCGAGCCTGTTCTTCCTCGACCCGTCGGGCAATGCCCTCGAATTCAAGGCGTTCAGGGACCCGTCCCGGCTGTTCGCCACCGAATAGGGCGGGTTGGCGGTTCGGCGGGGAGCCAGTATCATGCCCGCCGGGCTTACCACCCCCGCACGCAAACCCTATAAGAAGGAGGAGACATGAATCAGCGACTGCAAGCGCTCGTACTGGCCGCCGGGACCCTGCTCGCCGCCGGCGCTTTTGCGCAGGAAAAAATCAATCTCTCCATCGCCACCGGCGGCACCGGCGGGGTGTATTACCCCCTGGGCGGCGGCATGGCCAATGTGTTTTCCAAGACTATTCCGGGCATGCAGGCCACCGCCGAAGTCACCGGCGGCTCGGTCGACAACATGCGCCTGATCGGCACCGGCAAGCCTTACATCGCGCTGACACAGGTCGACGCCGCGCTGGACGCGCTGGACGGGACGGGCAAGTTCACCGGCACCAAGATCCCGGTGCGGACCCTGATGGTGCTGTACACCAATTTGATGCACGCGGTGACCGTCGAGGGCACGGGGATCAACACGATCAACGACCTCAAGGGCAAGCGGGTCTCCACGGGCTCACCGGGGAGCGCCACGGAAGTGTTCGCCTTCCGCGTCCTCGAAGCCGCCGGCCTCGATCCCCAGAAGGACATCAGGAGCGAGCGGCTGGGTGCGTCGGAGTCGGCCAACGCGATGAAGGACAAGAAGATCGATGCGTTCTTCTTCGTGGCGGGCCTGCCGACCTCGGCGGTGACGGATCTGGCGGCGACCCCGGGCGTGAAGATCAAATTCCTCGATCACGCCAACCTGATCCCCGCCATGGTCAAGAAAAGCGGCGCCATCTACATCGCCGATGTCATCCCGAAGGCGACCTATCCCGGCATGGCGGCGGACAACCAGGCAACCGCCGTCACGAACCTGCTGGTGGCGAACGCGAACATGAGCGACCAGACGGCCTACAACATCGTCAAGACGATCTTCGACAAGCGTCCCGATCTGATCGCCGTGCACAAGGCGGCCGCGGACATCACGCTCGAGAATCAGAAGCCCGGCAACTCGCCCGTGCCGTGGCATCCGGGCGCGGTCAGGTATTTCAAGGAAAAGGGACTGAAGTTCTGATCCGGGACGCGCACCACATCCCCGTCCGCGCCTGACGGGGATTTTTTTGTACGGCTGACGCGCCGCGAAGCGCGCGCGGGGCGTGCTAGCATGAATCCGACGCGGGTCTGACGAAGGGCGGAGGTGCCAATGGCGACAGAGGCGAACGGTAGGCCCGCGCGGGACGACACGCTCGTCAGCAGCGAAGGGTTGAAGAAGGCGGAAGAGTTCATCGAGGCGGAGGAAGGCGCGCTCAACCGTTACACGGGCGCGCTGGCGGTGTTCCTGACGGCCTGCGCCGTGGTGATGTCGCTGTTCCATCTCTATGCCGCGGTCGAGATCGTGCCCGCCTACCGGCTGCGCCCGCTGCACGTCGCCTTCGCCCTGGTGCTGGTGTTCCTGCTGTTCCCGGCCCTGCCGCGCTTCCGCGACCGGCTCAAGTGGTGGGACATCCTCTTTGCCCTCGCGTCGCTCGCAGTCATCGGTTACATCCTCTATTGGGGCGACCTGCTCGGCGACCGCGCCACCGTGCCGACCGTCACCGATCAGGTGGTGGGCGTGGCGCTGATCGCCCTGATCCTGGAGGGGAATCGCCGCAGTTCGACGTGGATACTGCCGTTCATCGTCGGGTTGTTTCTGGCCTACGCGCTGTTTGGCTCCTACCTGCCGCCGCCGTGGACGCACAAGGACTATGAAATCGGGCGGCTGGTCGGCGCGCTGTACATGACGCTGGAAGGAATCTTCGGCGTCGCCATCGACGTGTCGTCCACGCTCATCATCCTCTTCACGATCTTCGGCGCGTTCCTGCAGTTTTCCGGCGCCGGAAAATTTTTCATCGATTTCTCGTTCGCGGCCATGGGCGGCAAGCCGTCCAGCGCGGGGCGCGCGGTGGTCCTGGGCTCGTTCCTGCTGGGAGGGCCGTCGGGGTCCGGCGTGGCGACGACGGTGACGCTCGGTTCGGTCGCCTATCCGTTGCTGGCCAAGTCCGGCTACGACAAGGAATCGGCGGGCGGGCTGCTTGCCGCGGGTGGACTCGGGGCGATCCTCTCGCCGCCGGTACTGGGCGCGGCGGCCTTCCTGATCGCGGAATTTCTCAGGATTTCGTATCTGGACGTGATCCTGATGGCCACGATCCCGACCATCCTCTTCTATCTGGCGATCTTCCTGATGGTGGAAATCGACGCGCGCAAGTTCGGCATGAAAACCATCACGCTGGCGAAGCAGCAGCGCGCGGGCGCGCTGGCGGTGCGCTACTGGTTCCATTTCGTGTCGCTGGTGGCGATTGTCGTGTTCATGCTGATGGGCTATTCGCCGGTGCTGTCGGTGTTCTACGCCACGCTCGTCACCGCCCTGCTGTCGTTCTTCCGCAGCGACTCGGCGCTCATTCCTTACGACTGGTTTCGCGGGCGGCTGCCGTGGCTCAGCGGTTTCTGGAATTCCGGGCTGATCAAGGCCCTGCAGGGCGGCTCGCTCGGCGTGCTGACCGTCGCGATGACCTGCGCCTCGGCCGGCATCATCGTCGGCGTCGTGACGCTGACCGGGCTCGGGCTCAAGTTCAGTTCCATCGTGCTCGACTACGCGGACTCCGGCGCGCATGGGCTGGTCAGCCTTTGGACGGCGCTGGGCGCGGCGGACACGCCCGCGTTGCTGCACGACATGAAGTTGCTGCTCACCGCCGTCTTCACCTCGCTGATCGTGTGGATCGTGGGCCTCGCCGTGCCCGTGACGGCCTCCTACATCATCTGCGCCGTGATTGCGGCGCCGGCCATGATCAAACTTGGCGTGCCGGACTTTGCCGCGCACATGTTCATTTTCTATTACGCGGTGCTGTCGGAGGTTTCCCCGCCGACCGCATTGTCTCCGTTCGCGGCGGCAGCGATCACGGGCGGCGGCCCGTACCGCACGACCCTGCAATGCTGGAAGTACACGGCGCCGGCCTTCCTCGTCCCCTTCATGTTCGTGCTGGATCCGACGGGCGTCGGCCTGCTGCTCGACGGTTCCTTCAAGAACCTGGCGAACGCCAACTGGCTGTCGATCGCGCAGGTGACGGCGACCGCGGCGCTCGGCATCGCGGCGCTCGCCGGGGGGCTGCAGGGGTGGTTGTTCGTCAAAACCACGGTGGCGGAACGCTGGATGCTGATCGCCGCCGGCTTGTTGCTGGTGTATCCGAGCGCAGTATCGGATGTCGCCGGGATCGGCCTGATGGTCGTCGTCGTGGTGCTGCAGAAGTTGCGGAAAGCGCCCCCTCATGCGGCTGCCGGCGGCGCTTGACGGCTTCGAGGTCTGGTCGGAACGAGGCCGGGCACCGGGCACGGGCGGCGAGTACCATGCCAAGCTTGCCACGCCGTTTGCCGTGCTGGGCATCCGCACGCTGGGCGTACGCGTCGACGAGATCCGTTATCTTCCCGTCGGCGCCGCGACGCTGGCGCCCGTCAACCGCACCGCCGAGCGCGTGTGCCGCGAGATCGAACGCTATCTCGACGATCCGGGGCGGCGCTTCACCATCCCTTTCACGTACGCCGGCACGCCTTTCCAGGTCGGCGTATGGCAGGCGATCCACGGCATTCCAAGGGGCCGCGTGTTGACCTACAGCGCGGTCGCGAAGCAGCTCAAGACCGGGCCGCGTGCGGTCGGCAACGCCTGCGGCGCCAACCGCCTGCCGCTGGTGATTCCCTGCCACCGCGTCGTCGCGGCCGGTGGCATCGGCGGATTCATGGGCGTGGGCAAGGGCGCACCGATCGACATCAAGCGCTGGCTGCTGAGGCATGAAGGGGCCGGCTGACCCCCTGCTCGACGAGTTTTGCGACGCCCTGTGGCTGGAAGACGGGCTCGCGCGCACGACGCTCGCGAGCTATCGCAGCGATCTCGCCGCCTTCGCCGCGTGGCTCGCGAAGCGCGACCGCGCCCTGCTGACGGCCGACCGCGCCGATCTGCTCGAATACCTGGCGTGGCGCGTCGGCGGTCGCGCGCGCGCGGCCACCACCAGCCGGCTGCTGTCCTCCGCGAAGCGTTTTTATCCGTGGGCGCTGCGCCAGGGGAAGCTCAAGGCCGACCCCACGCTCAACATCGACGCACCGAAGCGCGCGAAGCCGCTGCCGAAGAGCCTGAGCGAGGCGGATGTGGAAAGCCTGCTGGCCGCGCCGGACGTCGCGGACGCGCGCGGGCTGCGCGACCGCGCGATGCTGGAGACGCTCTACGCGAGCGGCTTGCGGGTGTCGGAACTCATCGGCCTCCGGCTCGCACAGGTCTCGCACGACATGGGCGTGGTGCGCGTGATGGGCAAAGGCTCGAAGGAGCGCTTGGTGCCGCTGGGCGAGGAGGCGCTGGCGTGGCTCAAGCGCTATCTTGCGGAGGCGCGACCGCCGCTGGCTGCGGGCAACGGCCAGGCGGGGGATGCCGTGTTCATTACCCGCCGCGGCGGCGCCATGACGCGCCAGCAGTTCTGGAATCTGGTGAAGCGCTACGCGGCGGCGGGCGGCATCCGCAAGCCGATCTCGCCGCACACGCTGCGCCATGCCTTCGCTACCCACCTGCTGAACCACGGTGCAGACT
>JBOIEQ010000127.1:0-12421 GCA_050741255.1 Burkholderiales bacterium
CGCGGGATTCGGGGTCCATTGCGTTGTCGCCTCACGCTTACAGTGGCCGGCACTGCGGCGCGATCGGCTCCTAGCACTGAACCCCGACTCCCGCGTTCGCCGCATACGTTTAAGTCCATAACAGGCTCTGGGCCATCCGCCATCCGATCCCGCGTGGTGCGGTGCGGTGAAGCTGCCCAGGAACGCGGCCTCCGTGCATAATCGCGGGCAGTGAACTGCCATACACGCTGGTCCGCGCAGCGGACGGGCGCAAGCTCAATGGCGGGCCTCCCCGCATTGTCCGGTGGTGAACCTGGTCAGGTCCGGAAGGAAGCAGCCACAGCTACGCAGGACAAGTGCCGGGGGTAAGGCTCGCCACCCTTATTTTTGTTTACAGATAGGGTGTTAGGGTATATTGTTAATGTATAAGCTACGAACAGCGGGCAGTAGGGGCGGTCTACCGCTATCGTTTATGTTTATCGTTCTGCCCCTGCGCAGGAATGACCGCCGTGATGAAGCCTGGGCTTGGGAGAGCCGGGGCAACCGCGTCATAACAAGTGCAAAGAAGAATGGATCGGGGTTCGGGCATGGGGAAAGGGGACCGGATGCTCAGCACGTTCTGGCCGCGATGGACCGCGCTGGCGACGGGGGTCGTACTGGCCGCGGCGGGCATGCAGGCCATGGCGGTGGACGGCGTCAGCGTGACCGGCGGCGGCGGCGGTGATGCCTCGATCGCGCGCGTCGGCATCCAGTGGGACTGGAACAAGCGCTGGTTCGCCACCGGCGATTGGCACATCAACGGCTACTGGGACCTGACCCTCGCGCAGTGGTTCGCGCATTCCTCGTACCAGGCGAACGACATCACCAACCTCGGCTTCACGCCGGTGTTCCGCTTCGAACAAAGCGACCAGCGCGGGCTCTATTTCGACATCGGCGTCGGGGTCAACCTGATTTCCCGCACCTCGCTCAACTATTACAAGCATTACAGCACCGCCTTCCAGTTCGGGGACCAGGCGGGCCTCGGTTACCGTTTCGGCGGCCGGGGCGAACACGATCTCCAGCTGCAGGTGCAGCACCTGTCCAACGCCAGCATCAAGCAGCCCAACAACGGGATCAACTTCTTCATGCTGCGGTACGAGTACCGCTTCTAGCGTCTCGCCGCGCCTCGCGCATCCGCGCGCAAGCGGCTACCATTGCGCTTTCCTGACCGCGTCGGCGCTTTCGCCGGCGCCCTGACACCCCGGATTGCATCGTGACGGTCGCACTGGCGCGCAAGTGGCGCCCGAAAACTTTTGCCGAACTCGTCGGCCAGGAGCACGTGGTCGCCGCGCTCGCCAACGCCCTGGGCGGCCAGCGCCTGCATCACGCCTGGTTGTTCACGGGCACCCGCGGCGTCGGCAAAACGACCCTGGCGCGCATCGTCGCCAAGGCCCTCAACTGCGAAACCGGCGTGACGGCCACGCCCTGCGGGCAGTGCGCGGCGTGCATGGCCATCGATGCAGGCCGCTTCATCGACGTCATCGAGCTCGACGCGGCCTCGAACACCCAGGTGGACAACATGCGCGAGCTGCTGGAGAACGCGCTGTACGCGCCGACCGCCGGCCGTTTCAAGGTGTACATCATCGACGAAGTGCACATGCTCTCGAAGAGCGCCTTCAACGCGATGCTGAAGACGCTCGAGGAGCCGCCTGCGCACGTCAAATTCGTGCTGGCCACCACCGATCCGCAGAAAATTCCGGTGACGGTGCTGTCGCGCTGCCTGCAGTTCAACCTGAAACAGATCCCCGAAGCGCAGATCGTGCAGCGCCTGCAGGCGGTCCTGCAGGCCGAAGGCATCGCTGCGGATGCCGAGGGACTCGCCCGGCTCGCGCGCGCGGCCCAGGGCAGCCTGCGCGACGCCCTGTCGCTGGCCGACCAGGCGGTCGCGCACGGTGCGGGCAAGATCGACGGCGGGGCCGTGCGCGCGATGCTCGGCGCGGTCGACGGTTCGCACCTCATCGCAATCCTGCGCGCGCTCGCCGCCGGTGACGGGTCCGCCGTGATGGCGGAGGCCGGCCGCATGCGCGAAGCGAGCTTGTCGTTCGAGGCGGCGCTGTCCGAACTGGCATCGTGGCTGCACCGGATTGCGGTGGCCCAGGTGATCCCGGACAGCGCGGATGCCGTCGATGCCGCCGACAGCGAGGTCGCTGCGGTTGCCGAGCTGGCAGCGGCGTTGGCGCCGGAAGACGTGCAGCTCTGCTACCAGATCGCCATCCAGGGCCGCCAGGATTTCACGTACGCGCCGGATGACTACGCGGGGTTCACGATCGCGCTGCTGCGCATGCTGGCGTTCCGTCCGGACGGCGGTGCCGCTGCAAGGCCGGTGGCCGCGCGCACGCCGGGCCGCGTGGCGGCACCTGCGCCCGTGGCCAAAGTGGCGGGTGTGCCGGTGGCGGACGCCGGTGCCATACCGGGCAGCGCCACCGCCACTGCGGACGCCGGGGACTGGGCACAGCTCGCGGCCTCGCTGAACGGCGGCGGTATGGTTCGCATGCTGGCGCAGCACTGCGAACTGATACAGCGGGAGGGCAGCCGCTTCGAATTTCGAGTGGCAGCCGCACACAAGCACCTGCTGGCGCCGACCTACCAGGCCAAGATGAAAGAGGCGCTGGAGCGGGCACTGGGCGAGTCGGTGCGGCTGTCGTTCGCCGTCGGCGACACGGCGGCGGCGACGCCGGCCGCCATTGAAGCGAAGGAAACCTCCGCGCGCACCGCGGATGCGGCCAGCGCGCTCGACGACGACCCGTTCGTGCGGGAACTCAAGAACGATTTCGGGGGCCGCGTGGTGCCCTCGACCATCAAGCCGCTGCAGTAAGCGCGCGGCCATTCGACGGGAGATAACGACATGATGAAGGGCGGCTTGTCCGGGCTGATGAAACAGGCCCAGCAGATGCAGGAGAACATGAAGAAGATGCAGGAGCAGCTGGCCGCGCAGGAAGTCGAGGGCCAGTCCGGCGCCGGCATGGTGAAGGTCGTCATGACCTGCCGCCACGACGTCAAGCGCATCACCATCGATCCCGGTCTCGTCGGTGACGACAAGGACATGCTGGAAGACCTGGTCGCCGCGGCAGTGAACGACGCGGTGCGCAAGGTGGAAGCGACCGTGCAGGAAAAGATGGGCGGACTGGCCGCCGGCATGGGTCTGCCGCCCGGGATGAAACTGCCGTTCTGAACGGCGTGCAGCTGCGTACTTGAAAAATCCCTCTTCCCTCGAAGAACTCATCATTGCCCTGCGCTGCCTGCCCGGGGTGGGGCCGAAGTCCGCGCAGCGCATGGCCTTCCATCTGCTCCAGCGCGACCGCCCGGGCGCCACACGCCTCAGCGGTGCACTGGCCCAGGCCACTTCGCGCATCCGGCATTGCGCGAAGTGCAATACCTACACCGAGGAAGAGTTGTGCGTGCTGTGTGCCTCGCCGCGCCGCGACGCGGCGTTGCTGTGCGTGGTGGAGACGCCGGCTGACCTGCTGATGATGGAACAGGCGCATTGCTACAGCGGCTTGTACTTCGTGCTGATGGGGCGGCTGTCGCCGCTCGACGGCGTGGGCCCGCGTGACATCCATCTGGACCGCCTGCTCGCGCGCGCCGCGGATGGCGTGGTGCGCGAGGTGGTGCTGGCGACGAATTTCACCGTGGAAGGCGAGGCCACCGCGCATTACATCGCGGAACTGCTGCTGGCGCGCGGCGAAGGCCTGAAAGTCAGTCGCATCGCGCGCGGGTTGCCGGTCGGCGGCGAACTGGAACACGTCGACAGCGGTACGCTCGCGCAGGCCCTGATCGAACGCCGGCCGCTGGCGGCTGCGAGCTGACATGCCGCGCCGCACGCCACAACGTCCGACCACCGCGGGCACTCCCAGCACCCAGAAGCTGCACAAGGCGCTGGCGCAATCGGGATTGGGGTCGCGGCGCGACATGGAACAGTGGATCCGCGAGGGCAAGGTGCGGATCAACGGTGAAGTGGCGACCATCGGCGCCCGCGTGGGGCCGGGGGATGAAGTGCAGGTGGGGCGCCAGCACGTGCGCGTGCCGTCAGAGGCGCGCAATGCCCGCGTGCTGCTGTACCACAAGCCGGAGGGAGAAATCACCACGCGTGACGATCCGCAGGGCCGCCCGACGGTGTTTTCCCATCTGCCCCGCGTGCGCGGCGCCAAATGGCTGGCGGTCGGCCGTCTGGACTACAACACCTGCGGACTGCTGGTGTTCACCACCTCGGGCGATCTCGCGAACCGGCTGGCGCACCCGCGCTTCGCGCTTGAACGCGAATATGCGGTGCGCGTGCTGGGCACGCTGACGCCGGAGCAGACCGCAAGCCTGACCGGCGGCATCAAGCTTAAGGACGGTCCAGCCAAACTCGAACAACTGGTCCTGCGCGGCGGCCGTGGCGTGAACCAGTGGTACATCGTGCAGACGCGGGAAGGACGCAACCGTATCGTGCGCCGCCTGTTCGAGGCCGTCGGCGCCCGGATTTCGCGACTGATGCGCGTGCGCTTTGGCCCGCTGACCCTGCCGCCGCGCCTCAAGCGCGGCCAGGTTTACGAGCTGACGCGCGAGCAGGTTTCAGCGCTCGCCGGCTGGCTGGACGCGCAGGAGCGGCCGCAGCCGGCCGCGGGGTCCGCGCCGCCCGCGGAAGCGCCACGCCGGATTGCACCGCGCCGCTGACGCCTGCCTTGGGTTTCATCGCGCGGATAATGCTCGCGTCGGCTTTCATCGCGCGGATAATGCTCGCGCGGTTCGCCACCAGCACGCAATCGTCTCCGCCACTGGTCTGCGGCCACCACGCTTCGAGTGCCGGGATAGCCTTCTCCACGCGTCCGCGCGCGTGACCGACCTCCAGCACGAGCACGCCGTGGGTCGTCAGATGGTCTGCGGCGGCGGCGATGATGCGCCGCACGAGATCGAGACCGTCGCGCCCGCCGGCGAGCGCGAGCGCGGGCTCGTGACGATACTCCGGCGGCAGGCGATGCATCACGGCGTCGGTGACGTATGGCGGGTTCGACAGGATCAGGTCGTAGCGCCGTCCCGCGAGCGCCGCGAACAGGTCGCTGCGCGCCAGCCGCACGCGCCGGCCGAGGCGGTAGGCGGCCACATTGCGTTTTGCGACCGCCAGCGCGGGCGCGGACAGGTCCGCCGCGTCGACCGTCGCACCCGGACAGGCCAGCGCCGCCAGGATCGCCAGGCAGCCGGAGCCCGTGCACAGATCGAGGACGCTGCGCACCCCCCCGAGCGGCGGTAGCAGCGGGGAAGGTTCGCGCAGGATTTCCGCGATGAAGGAGCGCGGCACGAGGACACGGCGATCGATGTAGAAACGGTGCTCGCCCAGCCAGGCTTCACGCGTGAGATAGGCGGCGGGCAGCCGTTCGCCGGTGCGCGCCGCGAGCAGCCGTATGATCGCGGCCTGTTGGGTGGCAGAGACCGGGCGCTTTGCGACACTGGTCAAGTCATCAAGCGGGAGTCCCAGCGCGTGCAGGACCAGGTAGACCGCCTCGTCCCAGGCGTTGGCGGTGCCATGTCCGAAGGCGACGCGGGCCCGGCGCAGGCGTCGCTCGACGTCGCGCGCAAGCGCGAGCACGGTGCGGTCCCTGGGGAAGCTGCGCCGGGCGCGGGCCGCGGTCACATCGAATCGAAGTTGAGCTTGATGCTCGACAGGTCGTCCGGCGGCTGCGAATTGCGCGAGACGGGATCCTTCGCGGTGCTGCTGCTGGCCGGCGCCTGGTCCTGGCCCGGGCCCTTGCCGGCGTTGTTGATGAGCCAGTGCAGGTTGGTCGGAGAGTCCGAGTTCCTCAGTGCTTCCTCGATCGAGATCTTGCCCTCGCTGTAGAGCCCGAAGAGCGCCTGCTCGAAGGTCTGCGAACCCTGCGCCATGCTCTGCTCCATGGCTTCCTTGATCTCGCCGATATTGCCGTTCTTGATGAGTTCGGCGATGTGCGGGGTGTTCAGCAGCACCTCTACCGCCGGCACGCGGCCGCCGTCCTTGGTGCGGATCAGGCGCTGGGAGATCACGCAGCGCAGCGACAGGGACAGGTCGGCGAGCATGCCTTCGCGGGCCTCGCGCGGGAAGAAGTTCAGGATGCGGTTCAGCGCGTGGTAGCTGTTGTTCGCGTGCAGCGTGGACAGGCACAGGTGGCCGGTCTGCGCGAACAGCAGGGAAGCCTGCAGGGTCTTGTGGTCGCGGATCTCGCCGATCATCAGCAGGTCGGGCGCTTCGCGCATCGCGGAGGTGAGCGCCGTCTCGTAGGACATGGTGTCCATGCCGATCTCGCGCTGGTTGACGATGGATTTCTTGTGACGGAAAACGAACTCGATGGGATCCTCGATGCTGAGGATGTGCCCGGTGCGCGTGGCGTTGCGGTAATCGAGCATCGAGGCCAGCGTGGTCGACTTGCCGGAGCCGGTGGAGCCCACCACCAGGATCATGCCCAGCTTTTCCATGATCAGTTCACGGAACAGCAACGGCAGTCCGAGCGCCTCCAGCGCCGGCACCTCGGGCTTGATGTAACGCACGACTACTGCGGTGGCGCCGCGCTGGCGGAACACGTTGACGCGGAAGCTGCCGAGCGCGGCGCGTCCGACCGCGAAGTTCAACTCCCAGGTCTTCTCGAAATGCGCGATCTGATCTTCCGTCATGACCTCGTAGGCGATCTTCTTGACCGCGGCGGGGTCGAGGGTCTGTGAATTCACCGGCATCACCGTGCCGTTGATCTTGATCTGGATGGGCGCACCCGCCGTCAGAAACAGGTCCGAGGCCTGCTTGTCGGCCATCAGCTTGAAGAGGGGATCGAGGAACATGGCGAAGCGTTTCCGCGCCTATCGTTTCAGCAGGTGGCGGAGGCTGCCCATGAAGCTGCGGGCGGGATCCGAGGGGTCCATCATCGGCTGGGCATCCGGTTCATGCTCCGGATCCAGTTGTGGCGGCTGCGGCGCGGCGGCGGCCGGGCTGATCCGGGAGGCCGAGTTCGAAGGGCGCAGAGCCTGCTGGTGGCTCCCTAGGGTGCGCAGGTTGTTGGGCTGGCCGAGGATCATCTTGGCGAGTTCCTCGCTGATCTCGCGCCCGAACTCGGCGATGTCGTAGACGTAGTGGAATTCGCCGAATTTTTCGAGATTCTTGGTGTGGATGCGGATGTGCCCGCGTTCGAAGTCCCCGAACAGGGTGACCATCACCGGCACATCCGGCAGGACCGTGAAGTGGCCCCGCTCGACGTAGCCGCGCTCGTTGCGGACTTCCTTCACTTCGAACTTGACGTTGTGCGACCACAGATGCTCGCGCAGGCGCTCGACGTGGGCGTCGGACTCCTTGGTCACGCTGATTTTCTGCTCCGACACGCAGCGCAGCCGCAGCACCACGCCCTCGATGTAGTCGTGATGATCGATGGTCTTGCGGCGGCCGTTGACGTTGTAGTCGTGCTGGTTCATTGCCTCGAGCTGGATGCTGCCGCTGTCGAGGAAGTAGGTCCGCGCCACGACCGGCTTGATGACGTTGAGCGAATTGAACATCTCCACCCAGTACGCCAGCGCTTCCTTCAGCTTGACGTTGACGGCCAGCAGGTTCTGGTTGATCTGCTCTTCGCTGACCTCCTGCTGCTGGCGCAGGGAGTCCGCCTGTTTCTTGAGATCGTCGAGCAGGCTCATGGCGGGAAACGGGTCAGGCGGCGGCCGGAGAGGGGAGTCGGAGGATATGCGAGCGGAATTTTAGGACATTCTGCCTATGAATGAGGGACTTGCCTAGCGTGATTTCCGCACGCTGTGCGCTCAATCGCCGCGCAAAAGCTCGTTGATGCTCGTTTTGGCGCGGGTCTGGGCGTCCACCCGTTTTACGATCACGGCGCAGTACAGGCTCACTTTGCCGTCGGCGGACGGCAGGCTGCCCGGCACCACCACGGCGCCGGCGGGCACGCGACCGTACGAAATCTGGCCGGTGGCACGGTCGTAGAGCTTGGTGCTGGCGCCGATGAAGACGCCCATGGACAGGACCGCGCCGGTCTCGACGATGACGCCCTCGACGACTTCCGAGCGCGCGCCGATGAAGCAGTTGTCCTCGATGATGGTGGGATTGGCCTGCAGCGGTTCGAGCACGCCGCCGATGCCGACGCCGCCCGACAGGTGCACGTTCTTGCCGATCTGGGCGCAGGAGCCAACGGTGGCCCAGGTGTCGACCATGGTGCCCTCGTCCACATAGGCGCCGATGTTGACGTAGGAGGGCATCAGGATCGCGTTCTTCGCGATGAACGCCCCGCGGCGGACCATTGCCGGCGGCACCACGCGGAAACCGCCGCGCGCGAAGTCCTCGCGGCTGTAATTGGCGAACTTGCCCGGCACCTTGTCGTAATACTGGGTGGCGGCGCCGGCCATGGCCACGTTGTCTTCCAGCCGGAACGACAGCAGCACCGCTTTCTTGATCCACTGATGGACTACCCAGTCGCCGCCCTGTTTTTCGGCGACGCGCAGCGTGCCGGCGTCGAGGCCCTGCAGGACCTGCGCGACGGCGTCGCCGATCTTGGCGGGCGCTTTGCCGGGGGTGAGCTCCGCGCGTTGTTCCCAGGCGGCTTCGATCGTGGTCTGCAGTGCGTTCATGGTGGTTCCGTTTTGGTGAGGGTCAGGCCGCGCGCAGGGCGGCGGCGATGCGTTCGGCGGCTTCGGTGCACTCGGCGGTATTCGCCACCAGCGCGATGCGGACAAAACCTGCGCCCGGATTGACGCCGTTCGCCTCGCGGGCGAGGTAGCTGCCCGGCAGCACCGAGACGTTCTGCTGCTCCATCAGGCGCCGGGTGAAGGCCGTGTCGCTTTCGCGGCCGTTGCCGCCGACCCGCAGCCACAGGTAGAAGGCGGCGTCCGGCATGGCGACCTCGTTCACGTCGCGCAGGATGCGGACCGCGGCGCTGAACTTCTCACGGTACAGCCGCCGGTTCTCGACCACGTGCGCCTCGTCGTTCCACGCCGCGATGCTGGCGGCCGCCACCACCGGGCTCATCGCGCAGCCGTGGTAGGTACGGTAGAGCAGGAATTTTTTCAGGATGGCGGCGTCGCCGGCGACGTAGCCCGAGCGCATGCCGGGCACGTTCGAGCGCTTGGACAGGCTGCCGAAGGACACCAGGCGCGGATAAGCGTCGCGGCCGAGTTGCTGCGCGGCCTGCAGGCTGCCGAGCGGCGGATGCGCCTCGTCGAAATAGATCTCCGAGTAGCACTCGTCGGCCGCGATGACGAACCCGTAGCGGTCGGAGTACTCGAACAACTGGCGCCATTCGGCGAGCGGCATCACGCGGCCGGTCGGATTGGCCGGCGAGCAGACGTAGACCAGTTGCGTCCGCCGCCACACGGACTCCGGAAGCTGTTCCAGGTCGAGCGCGAAATTGCGGTCGGGGAGCGTGTTCAGGAACTGCGTTTCGGCGCCCGCCAGCAATGCCGCCCCTTCGTAAATCTGGTAGAACGGATTGACCGAGACGACCACCGGCGCGCCGGCGCCGCTGTTGTTGTTGTTGATGACCGATTGCGCAAAGGCAAACAGCGCTTCGCGGCTGCCGGTGACCGGAATGACCTGGTCGGCGGCGCGCATTTCACGCAGGCCGTGGCGGCGCTGCAGCCAGCCCGCGATCGCGCCGCGGAGCGCGTCGGATCCGGCGGTCGGCGGATAGGCGGCCAGTCCATCGAGGCTGTCCACCAGCGCGCGCTTGATCAGTTCCGGCGTTGCGTGCTTGGGCTCGCCGATGTGCAGCGGGATCCGCCGCAATTCGGCGGGCGGCTGCGTACCGTCCAGCAGCGTGGTCAGCTTCTGAAACGGGTAAGGCTGGAGGCGGTCGAGATGCGGATTCAAGCGGGAATCAGTGAAAACGATGAACGGTGAACGATCAGGGGTTGCCGAGAGAGATTCCGGCAACACGGCCGCGCGAGTCCGGATTATAGCGGCGCCCGCGCCGGCGGCCGCATGACCGTTGCCCGCGAGGGGCGCGTGGCGGTCACCGCGCTGGTGGGCGGCGCGACGGTGTGGGGACTCGTCTGGTACCCGTATCGCGCGCTGGCCGAGGGCGGCGTGCCCGGGGCGCCGGCGGCGACGGCGACCTATCTGATCGCGCTCGCGCTGGTCCTCCCGTTCGTGCGCGGCTGGCCGCGGCAGCCGCGGGCGCTGGGCGCGCTCGCCGCGCTCGCGTTCATCACCGGCTGGAGCAACATCGGCTTCACGCTCGGCGTGATCTATGGCGATGTCGTGCGGGTGGTCCTGCTGTTCTACCTGTCCCCCCTGTGGACCATGCTGTTCGCGCGGCTGCTGCTCGGCGAAGCGCTGACGGGGCGCGGCTATGGCGTGATGGCGCTCGCGCTCGCGGGGGCGGGCGTGATGCTGTGGAATCCGGCCATCGGGGCGCCGCTGCCGCACGATGCGGCGGAATGGATGGCGCTCTCGGCGGGCGTAGCCTTCGCGCTGTCGAACGTGCTCTCGCGCCGGATGGCGGCGGTGCCCGACGCGGTCCGCGCCTGCGCGATATTCGCAGGTTGCAGCGTGGTCGGGCTTGCCGCCGTGGCTTGGGCGCCGGCGCCGCTGGCATGGCCCGACGGGCGCGGGATCGTGCTGCTCGTGCTGCTGGGCGTGGTGCTGGCCGCCGTCAACCTGTCCGTGCAATTCGGCCTGGCGCGGGTGCCGGCCAACCGCGCGGTGGTGATCTACCTGTTCGAACTGGTGGTGACCGCGACCGCCGCCTGGTGGCTGGTCGGGGATGTCATGACCGTTCGGGAATGGGCGGGCGGCGGGCTGATCGTCGCCGCGGGATTGGCGTCCGATCTGGCGCGGCCCGCGAAGAAAGCTTAACCGCGCGTGCTGGGCTGCGGCGGGAAAGTGTCGAGCGGCACGGCGGGCGCGGGTTTCCAGCCGCGCTTGCGGTGTTCGGCGACCACGGTCGTGAAAATGCCGCCGCGCACGTAAAAGCGGGCGGTCAGGCGCAGGTAGCGGGGCTTGGTGGCCCGCGCGAGATCGTCGAGGATGCGGTTGGTCACCGCCTCGTGGTAGGCGCCTTCATTGCGGTAGGACCAGGCGTAGAGCTTGAGGCTCTTGAGTTCCACGCAGGCGCGGTCGGGCACGTAATCCAGCGTCAGGTGCGCGAAGTCCGGCTGGCCGGTCATCGGGCACAGGCAGGTGAACTCCGGAATTTCCATGTGGATGTGGAAATCGCGCCCGGGCGCCGGGTTCGGAAAGGTGGCGAGGTGCTTGGAAAGGCGGGTGGTTGGCTTGGGCATAAATAGGTGCCGGGCGGCATGACGGCAGGCGGCGCGTTGGGTAGAATTTGCGCCCACCAAAGCCCGCATTATAAACAGCCCGCTTTCAATAACATCGAAGAACAAATTGCGCCTCACCGACATCAAGCTCGCCGGCTTCAAGTCTTTCGTCGATCCCACCCGCATCCCGGTGCCCGGTCAGCTCGTCGGCATCGTCGGCCCCAACGGCTGCGGCAAGTCCAACATCATCGACGCCGTGCGCTGGGTGCTCGGCGAATCCTCCGCCCGCCACCTGCGCGGCGAGACCATGCAGGATGTGCTCTTCAACGGCGCCGGCGGCCGCCAGCCGGTCAACCGCGCGAGCGTCGAGCTGGTGTTCGACAACAGCCTCGGCCGCGCGGGCGGACAGTGGGCGAGCTATGGCGAGATCGCGGTCAAGCGCGTCCTCGAGCGCGAAGGCGAATCCTCCTATTACATCAACAATCTCCACGTGCGCCGGCGCGACGTCGCAGACATCTTCCTCGGCACCGGGCTGGGCGCACGCGCCTACGCCATCATCGAGCAGGGCATGATCTCGCGCATCATCGAGGCCAAGCCTGAAGAACTGCGCGTATTCCTCGAAGAGGCCGCCGGCGTGTCCAAGTACCGCGAGCGGCGCCGCGAAACCGAGTTGCGGCTCGGCGATACCCGCGAGAACCTGACGCGGGTGGAGGACATCCGGCAGGAACTCGACAAGCAGCTCGAACGCCTGCGGGGCCAGGCCGAAGTCGCCCAGCGCTACCAGGAACTGAAGACGCAACTGACGACCGCGCAGCAGCTGATGTGGCTCGCGCGCAAGCAGGAAGCCGGTGCCGCGCGTGAACGGCACGCCCGCGAAATCGAGCGGCTGGTGATCGAGCTCGAGGCCGAGACCGACAAGCTGCGCGAAGCCGAGCGCCGCGCCGAAGAGATGCGCGCGCGGCATTACGAAACCGCGGAACAGGTGCACACCGCGCAGGGCGCACTGTTCGAAGTGAACGCGGAAATGGCGCGCCTTGAACAGCAGATCCAGCACGTGCGCGAAAACCGCGCGCGGGTCGACAGCCAGCTCGCGACGCTGCGGGCGCAGCACGCCCAATACACGGCGGAGCAGGCCGCGCTAGCCACCCACCTGGCGGAGTGGCGCGAACGCGGCCTCGCCGCCGACCAGGCCGGCGCGGGCGCGGAGACG
>JBOIEQ010000128.1:0-12397 GCA_050741255.1 Burkholderiales bacterium
GTGGAACATCGGCAGCGTCCACAGGTAGACCGCGTGCGGCGGCATGCCCCAGCTCACGATGTTGGAGATGGCGTTCAGGTAAGCGCCGCGATGGTGGTAGACGACGCCCTTGGGATTGCCGGTGGTGCCGGAGGTGTAGTTGAGCGCGATGGCGTTCCACTCATCCTCGGGCAGGAACCAGGCGTATTCCGGGTCGCCGCCCGCGATGAAGGCCTCATAGTCGGTCGCGCCGAGCCGCTCGCCCTCGCCCGCGTACAGCGGATCCACGTGATCGATGACCAGCAGCCGGGCCTTAGCCGCGGCCAGCGCCTTGCGGATGATCGGCGAAAACTCGGTATCGGTGATGAGGGCTTTCGCCTCGCCATGCTCCAGCATGAAAGCGATCGCCTCGGCGTCCAGCCGCGTGTTCAGGGTATTCAGCACGGCCCCGGTCATCGGCACACCGAAGTGGGCCTCCAGCATCGCCGGCACATTCGGCAGCATCACCGCGACGGTGTCGCCCGCTCCGATGCCGTGCTTCGCCAGCGCCGAGGCCAGCCGGCGGCAGCGCGCGTAGGTGTCCCGCCAGGTATGCGTGAGCGCGCCGTGGATCACGCTCACGCGTTCCGGGTACACGTAGGCCGTGCGGGCGAGCAGGGACAGCGGCGAGAGCGGCGTGTAGTTCGCCGCGTTCTTGTCGAGACCGATGTTGTAGGGATGACCGGTACCGCTCACTGCGTGCTGCTCCTCCGTAGCCACCGCACCGGCTCGATCGGCGGGTTCTGGTGGCGATGTCGCGGGCAGCCGCATCCGGCTGCTCACGTGCTTTCGCACTGCTATGGCACAACGCGTGCCATAACACTCAAGTCATTGATCCTGATTTACTTTTTTTATTTTTATCCCGGGTACGCTCCGAACGCGCCCGATGGATTCCGGATAGCAAGACACTACGTCGATACTATAGATATTTTTCATTTAATAACAACTGATTACGCTGTCCGGATTTTCGGATTATTGTCCGGAATCCCGGACGAAACGCGCAACGCCGCCATACGTTCGTAGAGTGTGGCGCGCGAAATCCCGAGCAGCCGCGCCGCCGCCACCTTGTTGCCGCCCGTTTCCCGCAGGGCGTCGGCAATGGCCGCCTGCTCCGCCTGCGCCACGGCATCGGCCAGCCGCTGCACGCCGCGCAGACCCGCCGCCGAGCGCACCGCCCCCTCCGGCAGCACGCTCACGAAATCCTGCGCCGCCAGCCGGGTGCCGTCCGTCATCATCGTCACCTGCTCGAGGACGTTGCGCAACTCGCGCACGTTGCCGGGCCAGGGGTAGGCCGCCAGCGTCGCCAGCGCGTCGCGCGTCAGCTCGCGCGGCGCGAGCCCGGTGCGCTCGGCGATGCGTTCCAGCATGACCTCGCACAGCGCCGGCAGGTCGTCCAGCCGGTCGCGCAACGGCGGCACGCTGATCCGCAGCACGTTCAGGCGGTAATAGAGATCCGAGCGGAAACGGCCGTCCTCGACCAGTTGCTGCAGATCGCGGCTGGTCGCCGCGATCACGCGCACGTCCACCTTGATGACGCGGTTGGAGCCGAGCGGCTCGAACTCCTGTTCCTGCAGCACCCGCAGGAGCTTCGACTGCAGCGCCGGCGGCATGTCGCCGACCTCGTCGAGGAACAGCGTGCCGCCGTCCGCCAGCTTGAGCTTGCCGTCGCGGCCGCGCCGCTCCGCCCCCGTATAGGCGCCGGGCGCCACGCCGAAGAACTCCGCTTCCAGCAGGTTTTCCGGCACCGCGGCCAGGTTGATGCCGATGAAGGGGCCTTCCGACCGGTTCGACACCGTATGCAGCGCGTGGGCCAGCAGCTCCTTGCCGGTGCCCGTCTCGCCCTGCAGCAGCACGGTGGTGTCGAGTTGCGCCGCGCGGCGCGCCTGGCGTTTCACTTCCAGGCAGGGCGCGCTGGTGCCAACGAAGCTCGACAGGGTGTATTTGGGCCGCCGCTGGTCGGCCAGCGCGCGCTGCGCCGCGGCCAGGTCGCGCTGCAGGCGCACGAACTTCGACATCAGCGGCTTCAGGTACTGCGGGCGGTCGAACAGCACGAAACCCAGCGCCCCCGTCAGGACGCCGTGCGCGTCCCGCAGCGGCAGGCGCGTCACCACCAGCGACTGTCCGCGGATTTCCATGATGTCGAGCAGGATGGGTTCGCCGGTCTCCACCACCTGCCGCATGAGACTGGTCGGGATGACCTCCTCCACCACCCGCCCCAGCGCTTCGTCCGCGCGGGCGAGGCCCAGCGTGGCGAGGTACTTGTCGCTGATCCAGACGATGCGCGCATCGCGGTCGACGATGATCGCGCCTTCACAGATGCTCTCCAGCATCTGGAACAGCGAGCCGACGGCCTGCTCGCGGAAGGCCGCTGCGGTCGCGGGTGCGACCGGTGTACGGTTCGTCGCGGGTGCGACCGGTGTACGGTTCGTCGCGGTCGCGACCGGTGCGGGGTGGGTCGCCGCCGCCACCGGCGGGCCAGCGGACTTGCCTGATCGTTTGCTGAGCGGGAGGCTCATGCGGAGATTCTATGCCGCCGCGGTCAACTGTCGAACCCGTCGCGCATGCGGCTCACCGCCTCGCCCACCCGCCGCACCGCGACCACCGCCATGCCCTCGATCTTCTGCTTGGGCCGGTTGGCGTGCGGAATCAGCGCGTGGGTGAAGCCGAGCTTGGCCGCTTCCTTCAGGCGCTCCTGGCCACGCTGCACCGGCCGCACTTCGCCGGCGAGGCCCACCTCGCCGAACACGACCAGCTTTTTCGGCAGCGGCCGGTTGGTCAGGGACGAGACGATGGCAAGCATGACCGCCAGATCGGCCGCCGGCTCGGCGATGCGCACCCCGCCGACCGCATTGACGAACACGTCCTGGTCGAAGCACGCAATGCCCGCATGGCGGTGCAGCACCGCCAGCAGCAGTGCGAGCCGGTTCTGCTCCAGGCCCACTGACAGCCGGCGCGCGTTGGGCGCGTGCGAATCGTCCACCAGTGCCTGAATTTCCACCGCCAGCGGGCGCGTGCCCTCCTGCGTCACCGTCACGCAGGAGCCGGCGATCTCCTCCTCGTGCTGCGAGAGGAACAGCGCCGACGGATTGGAGACGCCCTTCAGCCCCTTGTCCGTCATGGCGAACACGCCCAGCTCGTTGACGGCGCCGAAGCGGTTCTTGATCGCGCGCACGAGGCGGAAGCTCGAATGCGTGTCACCCTCGAAATACAGCACGGTGTCGACGATGTGCTCCAGCACGCGCGGCCCGGCCAGCGCGCCTTCCTTGGTGACGTGGCCCACCAGCACGATCGTGATGCCGTCGCGCTTGGCGATGCGCGTCAATTGCGCCGCGCACTCGCGCACCTGCGCCACCGAACCGGGCGCCGACTGCAGTTGCTCCGAATACAGGGTCTGGATGGAGTCCATCACCGCCACCTGCGGCTGCTCCGCCGCGAGCGCGGCTTCGATCTGTTCGAGGCCGGTCTCGGCCAGCAGCGTGATGCTGCCGGCGTCCAGCCCCAGGCGCCGCGCCCGCAGCGCCACCTGCTGCGTGGATTCCTCGCCGGTCACGTAGAGCACGCGCTGCGAGGACGCCATCGCCGCCAGCGTCTGCAGCAGCAGCGTGGACTTGCCGATGCCGGGGTCGCCGCCGATCAACACCACCGCGCCGTGCACCAGCCCGCCGCCCAGCACGCGGTCAAATTCGGGAATCCCGGTCGGGAGGCGCTCTTCCGCCTGCGCCTTCACGTCGGAAAGCTTGATGGGCGCGCTGGTGCCGGCCAATGCGGCATAGCGGTTGACGGCTTCCGGGCGCGCCGCCGGCGCCCGGCTCTCCTCCACCATGGTCCCGTATTCGCTGCAATGGGGGCAGCGGCCGAGCAGGCTCGCCGCCTGCCCGCCGCAACTGGTGCACACGTAAACCGAGCGTGCTCTAGCCATGGTGTTCCAGGATCGGCACCCGCAGCGACAGCGCACACATCAGTTCGTAACCCACCGTCCCCGCGGCCTTCGCCACCTCGTCGATCGGGCAGCCCTCGCCCCACAGCGTGACCGGCGTGCCAATGCCGGCTTCGGGCAGGTGCGTGATGTCGGCGTACAGCATGTCCATCGCCACGCGCCCCACCACCGTGGCGTGCCGGCCGCCGACCACGATCGGCGTGCCCGTCGGCGCATGACGCGGGTAGCC
The DNA here is from genome assembly GCA_050741255.1 of Burkholderiales bacterium. GTDB lineage: Bacteria > Pseudomonadota > Gammaproteobacteria > Burkholderiales > SG8-41 > CAZXNF01. The sequence goes on from JBOIEQ010000128.1 coordinate 4,185, forward strand.
GTCGGCGTAGCCGCAGGCGACCACGCCGATGCGCGCGGGCTGGTACGCGGTGAACGTGCCGCCGTAACCCACGCGCTCTCCGGCGCTCAGGTTCTGCACCGCGATCAGCTCGCTCATCAGCGTCATCACGGGCTTGAGACCCAGCGAGGACGCGCTCGTCTCCGGAAACGGCGACGAACCGTACAGCATGATGCCCGGACGCACCCAGTCGAAGTGGGTGGTCGGGTAACGCAGCACCGCCGCCGAATTCGCGAGCGACTTGGGCAACGCGCTGTCGCCCACCGCGGCCCAGAAGCGCTCCATCTGCCAGGCCACCCCGCGCGCGTCGTCGGCCTCGGCGAAATGCGACATCAGCGTGATCTGGCCGACCGAGGCGCAGCGCCGCAGCCGCGCGAGCGCGCCCGGCGCTGCCGCGACATCGAAGCCCAGCCGGTTCATGCCGGTGTTGATCTTGAAGAAGACGTCGAGCGGCACGCCGGCGCGGAAGGTTTCCAGCATGGCGAGCTGCGGCAGGCTGTGTACCACGACCGCCAGCCCCAGCGCGTCGGCGGTCGCCAGTTCCGCGGCTTCGAACACGCCCTCCAGCAGCACGATGCGGTTGCGAAAGCCCGCCTCGCGCAGCCGCACCGCCGAGTCGATTTCGAGCAGCGCGAACCCTTCGGCGTTGGCGAGCGCCTGCGCGGCGCGCAGCAGCCCGTGGCCATAGGCGCCCGCCTTGACCACCGCAAAGATCTTCGCCTCCGGCGCGGCGCGGCGCACCACCGACAGGTTATGGTGCAGGGCCGCGAGATCGATGCGGGCGCGGATGGGGCGGGCCATGGCCGGAAACGGTGAGGGGTGAGGGGCGTGGCGAAAAAACTACGCGGCCAGCGCGCCGTCACGCATGCGGGACGTGGCGTAGGCGGCGAAAGCGGAAACCAGTCGCGAGCGGAAGCGCTCTTCGGGATAGACCAGCGAAAAGGTGCGGATCAGCCGCGGCCGGAGCGGAACCGCGACCAGGGTGCGCAAGCGGGTCTCCTTGTACAGCGTCGCGCGCGACATGACGGCCACGGCGATCCCGGTTTCGATCAGCCCCTTGATCGCCTCGGGGCTGCCGAGTTCCATCACGACGTTGAAGTCATCGGGCGCGATGCCCTGCTCCCGGAAGTACTGTTCGGCGAACTCGCGCGTGCCGGAACCGCTTTCCCGCCAGACGTAAGGGTTGGCCGCGATTTCCGGCGGCGTGACTTCGGCCTTGCCCGCCAGCGGATGCCCCGGCGCGCAGACCATCACCAGTTCGTCCTCGCCGAGCGGTTCGGTGTGCAGGCCGGGCAGGTGCGCCGGCGATTCGATCAAGCCGAGGTCGAGCGTGCGGTCGGCGACCCGCGACTCGATCGTTTCGGAATTCGCGACGGTGAGTTGCGCCCGCACCTGCGGGTGCTGCGCCCGGAACTCGCCCAGCACGCGCGGCAGGATGTACTCGGCGATGGTCATGCTCGCGCCCAGCAGCAGCGGCCCGCCCACTTCGCCGGTCAGTTCGTTCACCCGGGTGTCGAGTTCGCGCCCGAGCGCGAGAATGCGCTCGGCGTAAGCGAACACCGTTTCGCCGGCGGGGGTCAGGCTGATGCGGCCGTGATGGCGTTCGAACAGGCGCGTGTTGTAGTGCTCCTCGAGCTGCTTGACCTGGAAGGTGACGGCGGGCTGCGTCATGCACAGGAGTTCCGCCGCCTTCGTGAACGAAAGCTGCTTCGCAACGGTATGGAACACCTGGAGCCGGCGGTCGGCCATCGGGAATGCGCTGGGGTAAACGGCGGAAGTGAACGTGCGGGAGCGACGATTATACGCAGCGCCCGTGATGCTGCGCCGCGCCAGCCGACCGCCCCCGCCGCATGGTATAAAGCGCGTGCTTTTTCAGGCCCCGACCCCGCTCATCCCCGCGCAACCCTCCCCCAGCGCCCCTCCGCATGCCGTTCGGCTTCTACATCATCATGGCGGCGCAGTTCTTCTCGTCGCTGGCCGACAACGCCCTGCTGGTGGCCGCGATCGCGCTGCTGATGACCGCGGACTCCCCGGCGTGGATGACCCCGCTGCTCAAGTTTTTCTTCACCATCGCCTACGTGGTGCTGGCGCCCTTCGTGGGCGCCTTCGCCGATGCCCTGCCCAAGGGCCACGTCATGTTCATCAGCAACCTGATCAAGGTCGGCGGCTGCCTGCTGATGCTGTTCGGCGTCGACCCGCTGCTCGCCTACGGCGTGGTGGGCCTGGGGGCCGCGGCCTATTCGCCCGCCAAATACGGCATCCTGACCGAACTGCTGCCGCACGAGCGGCTGGTGGTCGCGAACGGCTGGATCGAAGGACTCACGGTGTGTTCGATCATCCTCGGCACGCTGCTCGGCGGCGCGCTCGTGAGCGAGGCCCTGTCCTCCCGGCTGCTGGCGATCGACATCCCGCACATCGACACCCATATCGACACGGCGCCCGAGATCGCCATCGCGCTGATCGTGCTGTTTTACGCGATCGCGGCGGCCTTCAACCTGTGGGTGCCCGACACCGGCGTCGAACGCCGCGTGCCGGACCGCAACCCCTTCGCCATGGTCGCCGAGTTCGGGCACTGCATGAAACTGCTGTGGACCGACAAGCTCGGCCAGATCTCGCTGGCGGTGACGACACTGTTCTGGGGCGCCGGCGCCACGCTGCAATTCATCGTGCTGAAGTGGGCGGAGGCGGCGCTCGGCTACACGCTGTCGCAGGGCACCATGCTGCAGGGCGTCACCGCCGTCGGCATCGCGATTGGTTCCATTCTCGCCGCGAAGTTCATCCCGCTCAACCGCGCCACGCGGGTGCTGCCGGTCGGCATGGCCATGGGTATCGTGGTCATCGCCATGAATTTCGTGAGCCTGCTGCCGGTGGCACTGGTGCTGATGGTCATCGTCGGCGGCCTCGCCGGCTTCTTCGTGGTGCCGATGAACGCGCTGCTGCAGCATCGCGGGCACATCCTGATGGGCGCGGGCCATTCGATCGCGGTGCAGAACTTCAACGAGAACCTCTCGATCCTGGCCATGCTCGCGATCTACGCCCTGCTGATCAGCCTCGATCTCTCGATCTACCACATCATCCTGCTGTTCGGCCTGTTCGTGGCCGGCACGATGTTCTTCGTGCGCCGCTGGTACCTGGCCAATCTCGCGCGCGGCCCCCTGCCGGAACTGCCCGGCGATCACGGGCACTAGAGCCTGTTATTGGAAACAACGCTGGCACGCCTCGTGCTACGCTAACGACGTTCGTCATGCCCAGGAGAGACGTCGCGGGCAAAGGGACACCCGGTCCTGCGACGCCACCGAAGGCGCATTCCCCCGTAATTAACCGCTCAGGTTCAAGTACTGGGACATGACGTGGAACTCTGGAGAGCGTCCGGCTTTGACGTGAAGCGTTGAGCCGGGCCGCCGAAGGGGCAAGTGCGGGTCCGCGTGCACGAAACAGGTGCGCGGAACCGCGCGAATCTCTCAGGCAAAAGGACGGAGCGGGGGTGAAGTTCGTCCTTTTGCGGGAGTTCGCATGCACATCCTCGTCCTCGGGGCCGGCGTGATCGGCACGACCAGCGCCTGGTACCTCCGACAGCAGGGCCATACCGTCACCGTCATCGACCGCCAGCCCGGCGCCGGCGCCGAAACCAGCTACGCCAACGGCGGCCAGATCTCCGTCTCGCACGCCGAGCCGTGGGCCAATCCCGGCGCGCCGTGGAAGATCATCCCGTGGCTGTTGCGCGACGACGCGCCGCTGCTGTTCCGGCCGCGCGCCGATCCCGCGCAGTGGCGCTGGGGCCTGCAATTCCTGTTCGAATGCCTGCCCTCGCGCAGCCGGCACAACATCCGGCAGCTCGTCACGCTCGGCCTCTACAGCCGCAAGACCCTGCAGGCACTGCGCCGCGACACCGGCATCGAGTACGACTGCCTGACCCGGGGCATCCTGCATTTCTATACGAGTCCCGGGGAATACGCCGCGGCGCAGGAACCGGCGCGCGTGATGAACAGCTACGGCTGCGACGTGCGCATGATCGAGCCCGACGAAATCGCGGCCATCGAGCCCGCGCTCGCCGCGGCCAAACACCGGCTGGTCGGCGGCAGCGTGACCACGACCGACGAATCCGGCGACGCCAACAAGTTCACCCGCAACCTCGCGGCGCTCGCCGCCGGCGCCGGCGTCGACTTTCGCTACAACACGACCGTCACGGGCTTCGGCCAGGAAAACGGCCGCGTCACGAACGTCCGCATCAAGCTGCCGACCGGCGGCTATGAAACCGTCAGCGCCGACGGCTACGTGATGGCGCTCGGCAGCTACAGTCCGCTGCTGCTGAAGCCGCTGGGGTACCGCCCGCTGATCTACCCCACCAAGGGCTATTCGGCCACGGTGCCTGTCACCAACCCGGACAAAACGCCCACGGTCAGCCTGACCGACGACGAATACAAGCTGGTGTTCTCGCGCCTGGGCAAGCGGCTGCGCATCGCGGGCACCGCGGAACTCTCCGGCTACGACACGGACCTCAACCCGGTGCGCTGCGCCGCCATCGTGCGCCGCACCCGTGAGTTGTTTCCGGAAGCGGGCGACTACGACGCGACGAGCTTCTGGACCGGCCTGCGGCCGGCGACGCCGTCAAACGTGCCGTACATCGGACGCGCGGCCCGGCACACGAACCTGTTTTTCAACACCGGGCACGGCACGCTGGGCTGGACGCATGCCTGCGGCTCCGCGCGCGCGCTGGCAGACATCGTGTCGGGGAAGAAACCCGAAGTCGATTTCGCCTTCCTGTAATTTCGGGATTCGGCAATACCGGCGCCCGCGCGAGGGATGCGTTCGCCCGCCCTCGCGCTAGAATGGCTGTTAACCAAGCCACGCCGTCGCGATCGTTCGTAGTTGCGGCGCGCTGTCCGGAGGAGGAAGCGCATGAATTTCGATCCCCGCACCATCCGCACGCCCACGCTCGAGCTCGCGGGCTGGGTCTCCGCGCTGCGGCACGACGGCGTGCCCGCCGCCACCCGGACCGTGATCCGCAAGGCGGTCTTCGACACCCTCGGCTGCGCCCTGCACGGCGCGGCGCAACCGTGGACACGGCTCGCGCGCGAGTGGGCGCAGTCGGGCAGCGGCTTCGCCGCCGGCCAGGGCCAGGCGAGCGTGTGGGGGGAAGCCGCACCGTCGCTGCGCACGACCGCCGCCGCGTTCGTCAACGGCATCGCCGCCCACGCCTTCGAGCTCGACGACTATCACAACGCGAAGCTGCATCCGGGCGCGGCCGTCATCCCGGCGGCGCTCGCGGTGGCGCAGCACGTCAACGCCGGCGGCGCGGCGCTCGAAACCGCGATCGCGGCCGGCTACGAAACCATGATCCGCGCGAGCCTGGCACTCGATCCCTCCACCGCCCGCCTGAACGGCTGGCACCTGACCGGCATCTGCGGGCCTTTCGGCGCGGCGGCCGCCTGCGCAAAACTGCTGGGCCTCGACGCGGAACGCACCGCGTGGGCGCTCGGTCTCGCCGGCACGCAGGGCGCGGGCCTGTGGGCCTTCACCGCCGACGGCACCATGTCGAAACGCTTCCACGCCGGCAAGGCTGCCGAATCCGGCGTGCTGGCCGCCGAACTCGCGGCACGCGGCTTCTCCGGCCCGACGCAGATCTTCGAAGCGGCGGACGGCGGCTTCCTCAAAGCCCACTCGGCGGTGGCGGATCCGGCACCCCTCACGCACGAGTTGGGCACGCGCTGGCACACCGATGCCACCGCGATCAAACCCTACGCCTGCTGCGGCAGTTCGCACGCCTACGTGGACGCGGCGCTCGCGCTGCGCCAGAAACTCGGCGCGCCGTGGGACGTCAGCCGTCCGGTGCGCGCCGGCGCAGCGAAAGTGGTGAACGTGCAGTGCGGCTTCGACTACGTGCCGAGTTCCGCACTCGTCGCGCAGATGAACCTGCGCTACATCATCGCGCGCACTTTGCTCGACGGCCAGGCGCAGGCGCCGCAGTTCGCCGCCGACAAGCTCGCGGAACCGCAAGCGCTGGCGCTCGCCCGGCACATCGAACTCGTGGAAGACCCGGCGCTCGATGCGCTGTACCCGCGCCAGTTCGCGGGCTGGATGGAGTCCGGCGGCGAACGCGTGTTCATCCACGATCCGACCGGTTCGCAGGCCGCGCCCATCGGCGAGGCGGCGCTGAAGGAGAAGTTCCGCGCCAGCAATCCTTCCCGCGACGCGGAGGTCATTGCCCGCATCGCCTTCGCGCTGGACCGTCATCCGGCGCGCGACCTGCTCCACGCCGCCGCAACAGGCTGACCGGCGACCATCCCACCGACCACCAAAAAAAACCCCGAGGAGATCCCATGCAGCGCCATCCCGCCCGCGCCCTGGCCGTAGGCCTTGTCTCCACCGCCGGATTCGCCCTGACCTTCGCCGGCCTGCCCGCGCACGCCCAGCAGAAGTATCCGAGTAAACCGATCCGCATGATCGTGCCCTTCGTGCCAGGCGGTGGCACCGACATCGTCGCCCGCTCGATGGCGCAAAAACTGACGGAAGCGCTCGGCCAGTCGGTGGTGGTGGACAACCGCGCCGGCGGCGGCGGCACGATCGGCGCCGAAACCACCGTGCGCGCGGCGCCCGACGGCTACACGATCATCATGGTGTCCGGCAGCTACGGCACCAATGCCGCGCTCTACAAGCTCGCCTACGATCCGGTGAAGGACATCACGCCGATCGCACTGATCGGCGAGACCGGCTTCATGGTGTCGGTGCACCCGAGCGTGCCGGTGAAGAACATCAAGGAGCTGATCGCGTTCGCCAAGGCCAAGCCCGGCGGACTGAACTACGGCTCGACCGGCACCGGCGGCATCACGCATCTCGCCACCGAACTGTTCGACCTGATGGCCGGCACGAAGATGACGCACATCCCGTACAAAGGCACCGGCGCCGCGCTGACCGACCTGATGGGCGGACAGATCCAGATCATGTTCGGCAGCATGCCCTCGCTGGTGCCGCAGTACAAGGCCGGCAAGGTGCGCGGCCTCGCAGTGACGACGCTCAAGCGCAACAACGCCGCGCCGGACCTGCCGACGGTCGCCGAGACGCTCCCCGGCTACGAAGCCATCCTGTGGTACGGCATGTGGGGTCCAAAGGGATTGCCGAAAGACATCGTCACCCGTCTCAACACCGATGTGGCCAAGGCGCTGGCACAGCCCGACATCCGCGAGCGCCTCGCCGGTGAAGGCGTCGATCCGGACGGCGGCCCGCCCGACCGCCTGCGCGACATCCTCGCCCGCGACGTGCCGAAGTGGACCAAGGTGGTGAAGGACGCCAATATCAAGACGATCCAGTAAGCCGATCGTCCGCCAATAAAAAAGCCCGGCGTTGCCGGGCTTTTTGTTCGCAGTACGCCAACAGCGCCGCTAAAAACCAGAGACCTTCCAGCCATCGTTCCCACGTGTCAGTTGCACGAACCAGGAATTAGCCTTGGTTTCGAACAGCACCACCGCGCGGTCGGCATGCGTTTGCACGGTCTTGATTCTTTCCCGCAGCGCGGCCGGATCGGCGGGCAGGTCGGCCAGCATCAGGGCGCGCAGTTGCTGGGACTCCGCGGTGGGTTGCTGCGTCTCCTGCTGGATCCGCGCGACCTGCTCGGCGGTCGAGAGCCGGGCGATGGCGTCCTTGTCCCCCGCTCGCAACGCCACGAGAAAATCCACCGCGAGCCGGGCCTGCGAACTGTTGCGGGCGTCTTCGCCCGTCAGGGAAATATCGCCGCCGCGCAAAATCAGATCCGCGATCGTGTCTCTTTTGACGACGGCGACAATGGCGACGAGGATGATCACCACCCCCAGGACGAGCAGGATTGCACGCGTTTTCGAAGATTTCATGGACGAACTCCTGGAGGACGGAACTATTGCGACTGTTGCATCAGCCGCCAGCGGCCGGCGGATTCGGTGGCGCGTCCCTCGCGCTTGAGCTTGATCAGGTGCGCTTCGAGCGAGCGCCGCGCAACCGGATACAGCGTAGCCACCACGTCGTCGTAAGCGAGCGGCACCAGCGCATCGAGATCGCCCTCGCCCGCGCGCTGCAGGGCCGCGATCACCTTCGCCTCGCGCTTCAGGCGGTGCGCGATCAGCCGGCGCGCTTCGTCGTGCGGCGTGTCGATCGGGTGGCCGTGGCCGGGATAAAAACGTTCGAGGTCGAGCGTGGTCAACCGCTCCAGCGCGGCGAGATAGGCC
>JBOIEQ010000129.1:0-12360 GCA_050741255.1 Burkholderiales bacterium
GGAGAAGGGTGGGGCCCCTTCTCCCCACCAGGGTTGCGACCAGAATCGTCGCTGACTTTGTCGGCCTCCAGGGCCAATGTCGACACATTGGCCCCATCGGCCTTCGCCTCATCAACAATTCTGGACGCAACGCACACGCGTTTCTTGATGACAGTGGCTCTTGCTCACCGCGGCCGGCGTGGCTGCGTCACGGATGAGACGATTTCCCTTACGCGCCGCGTCCCTGCAGGGCGGCGATGCGTTGCTCCATCGGCGGATGGGTCGAGAACAGCGCCATGAAGCCCGCCTTGTCGGTGATGCCGAAGGCCTTGACCGACTCCGGCAACTGGCCCGGCGCGAGGCTGCCGAGGCGCGCGAGCGCCTTCACCATCGGTTGCGGCGAACCGAGCAGGTGCGCCGAGCCCGCGTCGGCGCGGAATTCGCGGTGGCGCGAGAACCAGGCCACGATGATGGAAGCCAGGATGCCGAACACGATCTGGCACACCAATACGGTCATGAAAAAGCCCGGCCCCGCGCCGCGGTCGTTCTTGAACACGACGCGGTCGATGAAGAAGCCGACCACCCGCGACAGGAACACGACAAAGGTGTTGACCACGCCCTGGACGAGCGTCATGGTCACCATGTCGCCGTTGGCGACGTGCGCGACTTCGTGGCCCAGCACGGCCTCGACTTCTTCCTTCGTCATGGACTGCAGCAGACCGGTGGAGACGGCCACCAGCGCATCGTTCCTGAACGCGCCGGTGGCGAAGGCGTTCGGTTCGCCTTCGTAGATCGCCACTTCCGGGCGGCCGATGCCGGCCTTGTCGGCCAGCGCGTGCACGGTCGACAGCAGCCATTGCTCGTCGGCGTTCTGCGGGCTCTCGATGACGTGCGCGCCGGTCGACCATTTGGCGATCGGCTTGGACATCAGCAGTGAAATGATCGAGCCGGTGAAGCCCACCACCACGGAGAACACCAGCAGCGCCCGGTAGTCGATGCCCTGTTCGTTCAGGATCTGATCGACGCCCAGCACGTTGAGGACGACGGTCAGCACCGCCAGGACGGCGATGTTGGTGGCGAGGAACAGCACGATGCGTTTCATGCAAGAACCCTTTCAGTCGGGTGAACGGACGCTTTGGACGGTCCGGCGCGTTCCGGGTTCCAGTCCGCAGCCTCGAAGATGGGGCCGCCGCCGGCAAATTCAATCATCGCACGGTTCCACCGGCGCGTCCGGCGCGATGTCGAAAACACAGGCGAAACAGGCTGTTACATGCAGCGTCCGCCGTGTCAGCGCAGCGCGGCGAGCGCCGCGGGCGTGGCGTTGAGCGCCTGCCACAAAATGGCCGCGGCGGTGCGGGCGGCGGCGCCCAGTTCGGCGGCATCGGTCAGCCCGCGCACGTCCCCCGCGCTCAGGATGTGGCGCACGCCGCAGGTGTCGTCATTGAAGCCGGCCACCAGCCGCAGCGCAGGGATGCCGTGGCGCGCGAAGTTGTAATGGTCGGAGCTCTGCATCAACGGCTCGTGGATGCCGACGCCGGCGCCCACCGTAGCCGCCGCGTCGCTCACGAACGCCGGCAGCCCGCGGAAGCCGCTGGTGAGGGCGGTGAGCCGCGGGCTGCCGCCGACGGTGTCGAGGTTGAGGTTGAACGCCAGCTTGCCGCGATCCTTGGTTTCCATGCGTTCGAGATAGACGCGCGAGCCGGCCAGCGCCCATTCCTCTGCGCTGAACAGGCATACGCGCAGGCCGCGCGGACACTGGCGGATGTGCGGTGCGAAAGCGCGGGCCAGTGCAAGGGCCACCGCCACGCCGGTCGCGTTGTCGAGCGCGCTTTCCGCGAGATCGTGGCCGTCCACGTGCGCGCTCAGCACGACGCGTTCGTCGGAGGGCGCCGGCAGGTCCAGCACCAGCACGTCGGTCTGCGCGGCGTAGTCCTCGCCCGCCAGCGTGATGCGCGCACGGGGGCGCCGGCCATCGCGTGCGGCCATGCGCTGCGCCGAGGCGAAATCGGTGGAGATCGCCGGGATGCCCGTCGCGCCGCCGCGGCCCGACGAACCCGCCAGCAGCCCGCCGCCGGGCCATGGGTTCGCGATGATGTAAGCGGCCGCGCCCCGTTCCATGGCCAGCGCGAGTTTCTTCCGGCGGTGCACGTGATCCGTGGAAAACGGGAACTCGTGACGCACGAGCGCGATGCGCCCGCGCACGGTGTCGCCCGCGGCATCGAAATCGGCGGGCCGGCCCTGTCCCAGGTCGATCACTTCCGCTTCGACGTCACCCGGCTGCGCGCCGAGCAGGGCGTTGGCGGCGAGCGCCGCGCCGTCGTCCAGCAGCGTCAGCGTGGCGCGGTCGTTGCGCCAACCGGCATAGGGCACTGCGATGCGTTGCGCGCGCGCGGGCGCGATCGCGGCCAGGCGGGCATAGGCTTCATCAAGGCCCAGGCGCTCGGATTCGGTACCGGCGCGGCGTCCACCGCAATCGCACAGCGCGTTGAAGTCCTGCCAGAGCACAGTGTCGCGCGCCAGCGTTTGGAGAATCTCGTTCAGCATGGTGCGGGTCCGTCATGCCCGCCGGGAAGGGGGAGGGGACCCTTCCCCTCCCAGCGGGCATCCATGGTTGTCGGGATGTCGATGGGTTCCCGCCCCGGCCTGAAGCCTGCCGGGGCAGGCTCTCACGCGCGGGAACGACGACGGTCAGTTCGGCGTGATACCCGCGTCTTTCACCACTTTCGCCCAGTGCTGCACGTCGGAGGCGAGCAGCTTGCGGAATTCGTCCGGGGTATTCGTCGTCGGTTCCACCGCGAGCACGGAGAAGCGCTCGCGCGTGTCGGCCGAAGTGATGACTTTCACCAGCGCGCCGCGCAGCGTGTCCAGCACCGGTTTGGGCACGCCCGCCGGCGCGAGCACGCCCCACCAGTGTTCGACGATGAAATCGGGCACGCCGGCTTCCTGGAAGGTGGGCACGTCGGGATAGGACGGCACCCGCTTGCGGGCGGTCACGCCCAGCGTGCGCACCTTGCCGGACTTCACATGCGGCGCGGCGGTCGCCATCGAGGTGAAGGTCATGGGAATCTGGCCGGCGATCACGTCCGTCATGGCGGGACCCGCGCCCTTGTACGGCACGTGCGTCAGCTTGATGCCGGCGCGCTGCATGAAGATCTCCGCGGACAGGTGCGTCGTGGTGCCGTTGCCGCCGGAGCCGATCGCGAACTTGCCGGGCGCCGCTTTCGCCGCCGCGATCAGATCCTTCACCGTCTGGAACGGCGTCGAGGGATTCACGAACAGGAACATGGCCGAGGTGCCGACCAGCGTGACCGGCGTGAAATCCTTCACCGGGTCGTACGGCACCTTGGCGTAGATGCTCGGATTGATCGTGTGCGGCATGTCCGAGAGGACGAGCGTGTAGCCGTCGCCGGGCGACTTCGCCACCAGTTCGGTACCGAGCATGCTGCCCGCGCCTGGCCGGTTGTCGATGACGAAGGTCTGCCCGAGCAGCTCGCCCGCCTTGATGCCGAGGATGCGGCCGATGACATCGGAACTGCCGCCCGGCGCGTAGGGCACGACCAGGCGGATGGGCTTGGCGGGGTAGTGGTCAGCCGCGCCCACTGCCAGCGCAATGGAGCTGAAGGCAAAGCAGGCAAAAACTCGACGGAGGCGCATGTTTGCGGTGTACCGGTTGGGGATTGATGGATGAAGATTACGACAATCGATACAAGATGCGGAGCGGATATTGCCTGATCAGACCGCTTCCGCGCGGTGTTTGTAAAAGTTGAGTATGGTTTTAGCGGTGTCGGAAATCAGGAATTTCGCCCACAGGCCCGCATACCCGTTGAAGTTCGTGCTCAGGCGGAATTTCACCGCAAGCTCCAGTCGGGTGCCATCGCCATCGGGCACCAAGGTATAGGAGGTGTCTTCCAGGTTGAAATAGGGCCCGCCGATCAGGATATGGTCATCCAGGGATCCTGCCGGGAAGGAATCGGCATCAAAGAGATATTTCCAGGCGATGAAGCGGTTTTCCTGCCATGCCGTGATCTCCTCCTGAAACGACACGCCGCGCTGCCAGACGAGCTGGCGACGACCACCCACGCGGGGTTCCAGCGTTCTTGCCTCAACCGGATAGGGCACGCCAATCAGGTAGGCGAACCCGCCCTGGAGTTCGGCCGGCTGAATGCCGGTCGGGAAGTTGATATGGCGCCAGATGACGTCCGGCGGCGCTTTGATATGGATGCTGTGCTTTACCTCGTAAAAAGAGTCCTGAAGTTCCCTGTCCTGCTCGATTGCGCCGAGCATGAAAGGCAGAAGCAAAGCGACGCACAGAGTCTTGTTTGATTTTTTCTTGGAAGAGGCAGAAAAAAGAACACTGAGTAACGCACCGACGCCGGCGACGAACAGGAACAGCGGCAGGGCCATCAGTATGCAGATAAATCCTTCCCTCAAAAATGCGCCTGCAATGAACACAAACAGCAATACGGGTGCCGGAGACAGGAGAAGCGCCTGCGCAAAGCTTATTTTTTTATGGCGCTGGAGCAGGTAGCCGGTGATCAACGTGACGCACAGCGGTATCAGCACCAGGAAGGAGAGTTGCATGAGCCCGCTTCTTCCCTGCGCCGGCAAGGAAAAAATCTTGGTGAAAAACGCGTATGCGAACACGCCATAGGCGGCGCCGGCCCCCATGACCAACACGCCGAACATGAGATTCGCGAACCAGGACCATGATTTGCGAGGAGTCGCTCTCGCCTGATGGGGGTCCCGATCCGGGTAGAGGCGCGCGAGGTCTGCCTCTTCCGCCGATGATTCCGGGATGGGATGCCATGCCGATGTCCTGGAAAAAGCGGCCGGACAATGCAGACATTGCTGCGCGTCCCACGGCATTTGTGCATCACAGGCAGGGCAACGCGCCATGCGGGCTGATCCCTAGTCGGCTTTCGCGCCCGAGGCCTTGACGACCTGCGCCCACTTCGGCACCTCGGCCTTGATGTAGGCGGCGAATTCCTCGGGCGTGCTGGAGAGCGGATCCACGCCGACGGCGGCCAGCCGCTTCAGGGTTTCCGGATCCTGCAGCGCGGCGTTCAGCACCTGGTTCCAGCGCGTCACGTGCGCCTTCGACATGCCGGCGGGACCGACGTAGCCGTACCAGGCCACCGCCTCGAAGCCCGGCAGGAATTCCGCCATTGCCGGGATGTCGGGGAGCGCCGCGTGGCGTTTGAGGCTGGTGACCCCCAGTGCGCGCAGCTTGCCGGTGCGCACCAGTTGCAGCGAGGACGACATGCTGGCGAACATGAACTGCGTGCGTCCCGCGATGAGGTCGGTCAGCGCTTCGCCCGCGCCCTTGTACGGCACGTGAATGGTGCTGACGCCGGCCATCACGTTGAACAGTTCGCCGGAGAGGTGCACGGTGGTGCCGCTGCCGGAGGAGCCGTAGTTGAGCGTGCCGGGCTTGGCCTTGGCCAGCGCGATGAAGTCCTTCACCGACTGCGCCGGCAGGCCGAGGGTGACCACCAGCACGTTGGGACTCGAGGCGCACAGGCCGATCGGCGTAAAGTCCCTGATCGGGTCGTAGCCGAGCTTCGAATACAGGGAAGCATTGATCGCATGGGTGCCGGCGGTAACCAGCATCACCGTGTAGCCGTCGGGCGGGCTGGCCTTGGTGAGCTCCGCGGCGATGGTGCCGCCCGCGCCGCCGCGGTTGTCGATCACGATGTTCTGCCTGAACAGCTCGCTCATCTTGGGGGACAGGGCGCGCGGAATGATGTCGCCGGCGTTGCCCGGCGCGAACGGCGCGATGACGCGCAGCGGGCGGTTCGGAAAAACCTGTGCTGAACCTGTCGAAGCATCGTCGGCCGCGAACGCGGGCAGCGCCAGCAGGCCTCCCAGCAATGCAATCGCTATCCTCATGGCTTCCTCCGGTGGTCGTTCGTTGTTGTGGGGTGCTGCCGCTTACAGTGAAATCGTGCCGCCTCCCAGCTCGACCACGCGGCCGGACACGAATATACGCTTCCGCGCATCCACGCTGAGACCAAGACGGCAGGGCCGACCGACCTGGTCGCCCTGATGGACGTCGTACGCGAGCGGCAGCGCCGCGCCATGCGCGAGGAACCAGCCGCCGAGGTTGGCGCAGGCGGAACCGGTGCCCGGATCCTCGTGCAGACCGGCGTGCTTCGCGAAGAAGAAGCGCACGCGCAGGCGGCCGGGCGCCTCCTCGGCCCAGACGTAGGCGAGGCTCGCGCGCTTTTTTCCCACGCTGTGACGCGCGAGCAGCGCCGGGTCGGGCCGGCAGCGCATCACCGCGTCCGCGGAGGCGAGCGGAATGACGAGTTGCTCCGAACCCGTGTCGACCCACAGGGCGCCTTCCCGCACGTCGGCGGGCGCGATACCGAGCATGGCGGCGAACTCGGCGTTCGATGCGTCGGGCGCATGCCAGGACGGCGCATTGGCCTCCAGCGTCCACTCGTCGCCCTGCGCCTCGACGGGAATGTTGCCGGCGGTCATTTCGAGCACGACGCGGTCGCCGGTCTTTTGCAGTGCGCGCACCACGTGCGCGGTGCCGAGCGTCGGGTGACCGGCGAAGGGCATCTCGAAGGTGGGCGTGAAAATGCGTACCCGCGCGGTGGCGCCCGGCGCCGTCGGTGGTAGCAGGAAGGTCGTTTCCGACAGGTTGAACTGCAGCGCCAGTGCCTGCATCGTTTCCGTGTCGAGTGCCGAGCCGTCCTCGAACACGGCGAGCGGATTGCCGCCGAGCGGTGATTCGGCGAAGACGTTGACGATGCGGTAAGCGAGCGCGGGCATTGACGGCCTCGCGCCCACTTTACAAGAAACAGGCGCGGGCCGGCCTGTGCTGTCGGCGTCCGATACCGGACCCGGAGTTCAGTCCGGCTTGGCGCCGGAATCCTTGACGGCCTTGGCGTATTTCTCGATGTCGGACTGGATGAGCGCGACGAACTGCTCGGGCGTGCCGCCCATGACGGTCGCGCCCAGGCTCACCAGGCGCTCCTTGAATTCGGGCGATTCAAGCACGCGATTGATCCCGGCGTTGAGCTTGGCGGCGACCGGTTTCGAAATGCCGGCCGGCCCCATCACGCCGTACCAGGGAATGATCTCCACCTTGATGCCGAGTTCCGTCAGCGTCGGCACGTCGGGCAGCAGCGGTGAGCGCTGACTGACGCTCACCGCCAGCGCGCGCACGCGGCCTGCTTTCACGTAGGAAACGACCGCGGGCATGTTGGAAAAAATGAAGGTGAACTGTCCGCCCATCAGGTCCACCAGCGCCGGCCCGTCGCTCTTGTACGGAATGTGCTGCCCCTTGATGCCGGTCGCCGTCTTGAAAATCTCGGCGGTGAGGTGCCCGGTGGAACCGGTTCCCGCGGACCCGTAGTTGACCTTGCCGTCCTGTGCAAGCGCGTAGCTCACCAGTTCCTTCGCGCTTTTTACCGGCGTGGCCGACGTGACGACCAGCACCATCGGCACCCCCGCCACCGCGATGAGCGGCGTGAAGTCCTTCAGCGGATCGTACGGCACGTTCGGATACAGGCTCATGTTGATGCCGTGCGAACCGTTGGTCGCCATGATCAGCGTGTAGCCGTCCGCCGGCGCCTTGGCGACGATCGTGGAACCGATCATGGCGTTCCCACCCGGCCGGTTGTCGATGACGACTTGCTGGCCCCAGGTTTCCGACAGCTTCGCGCCGATCAGGCGGCCGAGGATGTCGGTCGAGCCGCCGGGCGCGTAGGGGATCACCAGGCGCAGCGGCCGCGATGGATAGGTCTCGGCGCCGGTAGCCGTGACCGGCGCCGCGGCGGCGGCCAGGAGGAGGGAGAACAAGGCTGCGCAGCGAAGCATGGTGTTCTTCCTTTCGAGCCGGTCGTCAGTGATGATGATGATGGGTGGGAGAGCTCAGTCCGGCTTGGCGCCCGAATCCTTGATCGCCTTGGCGTACTTGGGGAGGTCGGACCTGATGATCGCCGTCACCTGTTCCGGCGCGCCGCCGATCACGGTGGTGCCGAGGCCGGCCAGCTTCTCGAGGAATTCGGGCTGCGCCAGCGCCTTGTTGATCTCGCCATTGAGTTTTGTCACCAGCGGCTTGGGCATGCCCGCCGGACCCATCACGCAGTACCACGGCAGGATTTCCAGCTTGACGCCGTTTTCCACGAAGGTCGGCACGTCCGGCATGACGGGCGAGCGTTTCGGCGCCGTGAGGGCGACCGCACGCAGACGACCGGCTTTCACAAAGGCCACGACGCCGGGCATGTTGGCGAAGGTGAAGGACAGGTGGCCACCCATGAGATC
This sequence comes from Burkholderiales bacterium, assembly GCA_050741255.1. Lineage (GTDB taxonomy): Bacteria > Pseudomonadota > Gammaproteobacteria > Burkholderiales > SG8-41 > CAZXNF01. The sequence goes on from JBOIEQ010000129.1 coordinate 8,257, forward strand.
GACCAGCGCCGGCCCGTCGCTCTTGTAGGGCACGTGAGTGGCGCGCACGCCGGTGACGGACTTGAACATCTCCGCCGTGAGGTGGCCGGTGCCGCCGGTGCCCGACGAACCGTGATTGAATTTGCCGTCCTGCGCGATGCCGTACGCAATGAACTCTTTCACGGTCTTCGCGGGAAACGCCGGGACGACGACCAGCACCGAGGGGACGCCGCCGATCGCGGCGATCGGCGTGAAATCCCGGATGGGGTCGTACGGCAGATCGGGGAACAGTCCCGGGTTGATCGCATGCGAGGCATTGGTGGCCATCATGAGCGTGTACCCGTCGGGCACCGCCTTGGCGACGATCATCGAGCCGATGATCGCGCTGCCGCCGCCGCGGTTGTCGACGATCACCGACTGGCCCAGCGATTCGGTCAGCGGAACGGAGAGCAGGCGCGAGACGACGTCGGTGCCGCCGCCGGGCGCGTTCGGCACGACCAGACGAATGGGGCGCGAAGGGTAGGACTGACCCTGGGCGTATGCAGTTGCGCAAGCCGCGCATGCGAGAACCAGCGCAATGGCGGCGCGCGGGATTGCGATTTGAAACGGGTGCTTCATGCCATCTCCACAATCATGGGTCAAACGTTGAGTTGGACAACCGGTCGCGTCAGGCTGCGGCGCGGGTTCCTGTTTCCGGATTGAACAGCCGCCCGAGCGCGAGGCCCTGGAGCGGCGCCTGCATGTGCTGCAGGGCCGTCCACAGCGTGCAGGCGTTCGACGACGTGACCGGGATGCCGAGCTCGCGTTCAAGGGGGGCGAGCTGGTCCATCGTCAGCAGGTTCGTGCAGCTGATGAACACCGCATCGCAGCCCTCGATCCGCGCGCGGTGGCTCAGCACGCGCTCGGCGACCTGCTCCGAGGGGATGTCGCGGATCTGCACGGTGTCCGTGCAGCGGAAGGTGTCGTGGCCGACGACTTCGATGCCGCGGTGGGCGAGGAAACCGATTTCCTGCGCGTGGATGTCGTCCGTGTACGGGGTCAGCATGAAGACCCGCTTCGCATTCAGCGCGCGCATACCCTTGATCACGGCCGTCGAGGTCGTATAGCCGGGCAGCCCCGTCCAGCCCTTGATCATCTCGCCGATTTCGTCTTCGCGGCCGGGACCCGACAGAAACGTCCCGCTCGTGCAGGCGTAGAGGATGAGCTCGCAGCCGGCCTGCGCGAGGCCGCGCGAGGCCTGTTCCGACGAGCGGATCATGGACAGCAGGCCGTCCTTGTCCACCGACACGCTGGCCCGGTACAAACGGTTGAAGTGCGCGTGGTAACCCGCGGGCAGATAGCGCGGAAACTCTTGCTCGACGGTGACGTTGCCGGGCGGGATCAGAACGCCGAGGCGGCGGAAATTATTGTTCACGGCGATAACTCCTGTCGGACGGAGGGGAGCAAGAACGATGCCCACGAATGGCGGCGGTGAAATGGGGTTGCCGCCACGGGCACCATACGCCTTCCGGCATTGCGGTCAATACGTAGAGCGCGTAACGGCAACATTGGGGTGCGGCGCGCCCCAGGAGCGTGCGCGGGGGGTGGCCGTACCTGCATAATCGTGCGTTGGGCCGATCCCTCCGTGCGCACTGATCTTGCTTACCTGCAGGCGATCTATCCTTCACGAGTGGAGCCATCGATGAGTGTCGTCCGACTGCGGGTCTGGTTGTCATGCGCATGCTGTGCGATGGGGGCAATGGCCGGCGCGGCCATGGCGGCCGAGTCGCCGGCCCCGCCGTACCCGTCGAAATCCGTGCGCATCGTGGTGCCGTTCGCCGCGGGCGGCACATCGGACGTGCTGACGCGCCTGCTGGGCCAGCGCCTCACGCCGATGTACGGCCAGCAGGTCATCATCGACAACCGTCCGGGTTCGGGCGGCCAGATCGGCGCGGAAATCGTCGCGCGCGCCCCCGCCGACGGCTACACGCTGGTATCGGGCACCATCGGCATCCACGCGGCGTACGCGATCTACACCAAGCTCCAGCACGACCCCGCGAAGGACCTGCAGCCGGTGATCGTGCTGGCGGAAGTGCCGAGCGTGCTGGTCGTGCATCCGTCGATGCCGATGAAGAGCGTCAAGGAGTTCATCGTGCTCGCGCGTGCGCGTCCCGGCGAGATCACGTTCGGTTCCGCCGGTGTCGGTTCGTCGACCCACATGACTGGCGAATTGTTCAAGCTGACGGCGAAGGTCGATCTCACGCACGTGCCGTACAAGGGCAGCGCGCCCGCGCTGTCCGATCTGCTCGGCGGCCAGATCCAGGCGATGTTCGAGAACCTGCCCACGCTGCCGCCGCACATCGCCGCGGGCAAGCTGCGCGCGCTGGGAGTGACCAGCAAGGCGCGCTCGCCCGCGCTGCCCGACGTGCCGACGGTGGCGGAAGCCGCCCTCCCGGGATTCGAGGCGACGGCATGGTTCACGATCGCGGCGCCGAGCAAGGTGCCGGCGCCCATCGTCCAGAAGCTCAATGCCGACATGAACGCCGTCATGAAGCAACCGGAGGTGGAAGCGCGCTTCCGCGAGCTGGGCCTGACGCGCATCGGCGGCACCCCCGAGGACGCGGCGAAATACTTCGCCGCGGAAACCGTGAAATGGAACAAGGTCATCAAGGCGGCCAACCTGCGCGCGGACTGACGCGCGGACGAGCCCCAAGGAGGAATCCCATGCCGGACCAGGCACCGCAATTCAACGCCATCACGCTGCAGACGATCTGGACGCGGCTGATCTCCATCGCCGACGAGGCCGCGGCCACGCTGCAGCGCACGTCGTTCTCGACCATCGTGCGCGAATCGAACGACTTCGCGTGCGTGCTGACGGACCGCCGCGGCCAGTCGATCGCGCAGGCCACCGACAGCGTGCCATCGTTCCTCGGCACCATGCCGCGCACGATCCGGCATTTCCTGCAAGAGTATCCGCCGGAGACACTCGAACCCGGCGACATGCTCATCACGAACGATATCTGGATGGGCACCGGCCACCTGCCCGACATCTCCGTCGCCAAGCCGATCTTCGTCAACGGCCGCATCATCGGTTTCGCCGGCTCGGTGGCGCATGCGCCGGACATCGGCGGCAAGATCCGCTCGGCCGACGCCAAGGACGTGTTCGAGGAGGGGCTGCAGATTCCGGTAATGAAGGTGATGCGCAAGGGCAAAATCGACGAGACCTTCGAACGCATCCTGCGCAAGAACGTGCGCGTGCCCGAGCAGGTGATGGGCGACCTCTACGCGCAGTTCACCTGTCTGCACCTGATGGAAGACCGCGTGCTGACGCTGATGCGCGACCAGGGCCTCGATTCGCTGGAGGCGCTGGCCGACGAGATCCACGCGCGTTCGGAGGCCGCCATGCGCGCGGCGATCCGCAAGCTGCCCGACGGTGTCTACGACTACACCGCCGTGATGGACGGCGTGGGCGAGCCGATCGAGCTGAAAATGAAGATGACGGTGAGGGACGACACCCTCGGCATCGACTTCGCCGGTTCCGGGCCGCAGGTGCTGCGCGCGATCAACGTGTGCATGGCCTACACGAATTCGTACACCGCTTTCGGCGTGAAGGCCGTGCTGGTGCCGGAGATTCCGAACAACGACGGCGTGATGCGGCCCGTCACGATCACCGCCCCCGAAGGCTGCATCCTCAACTCCACGCATCCCGCGGCGGGCGGCGCGCGCGCGCTGACCGGGCACTTCCTGCCGATGATGGTGATCAGCGCGCTGGCCAAGGCGATTCCCGACCGCGTGATCGCCACCGTCGGCTCGCCGCTGTGGTGCATCCAGATGTCCGGCGTGAACGCCGCCGGCCGCTCCTTCGCGAACCTGTTCTTCACGAACGGCGGCTACGGCGCGGCGAGCGACCGTGACGGCCACAACATCCTGTCCTGGCCCAGCAACATTTCGAGCACGCCGGTGGAGATGATCGAGCAGCTCGCGCCTGTGAAGGTGAAGTTCCGGCGCTTGCGCACCGGCACCGGCGGCAAGGGCAAATTCCGTGGCGGCAACGGGCAGGAGATCCTGTTCGAGATGACCTCGAAGAATCCGACCGTGGTCAGCTTTCTCGCCGAGCGCACGCGTGCCGAGGCCGCGCCGCTGGGC
>JBOIEQ010000130.1:0-12232 GCA_050741255.1 Burkholderiales bacterium
ATCATGAGGCGCTTCGGGTACGGCCCCTGGTGCGCGCGCACCCAGCCGAGCACCAGCCAGTAGTCCTGCGTCAGCATGCAGCCCTTGGGGAAGCCGGTGGTGCCCGAGGTGTACTGGATGCTGACCAGCGTATCGGCCGTTGGCGGCGGTACCGCTGGCGCGGTGTCGGGGGCGGCATCGACGAACTTCTGCCAGTCCGGATGCTTCCCGTCGTTTTTGCCGTGGATGACGAGCTGCGCGGGCGGGATGATCGCGCCGCCATTCTCGATCCCCGCGAAGATGGACAACGTCGAATCGTCGATCACGAGGAACGTCGAGTCGCTGTCCCGCAGCACGTATTCGAGCTCGCGGCTCGTGTACTGCATGTTGACCGGCACCATCACGGCGCCCAGCCGCGCCAGCGCGATCCAGGTGATGCAGTACGCGGGTACGTTGGGCAGCATGACCGACACGTGCGTGCCGGGCCTGACACCGAGCGCGTACAGCGCGTTGGCGCACTTCAGCGTGGCGCGGGAAAACTCGGCAAACGAAATCGTCGTGCGGTCTTCGTCGATCGACACCCACAGCGGCGCGGCGCCGAAGCGCTGCGCCGCGCCATCCACCAGCGCGGGCAGGCTCGCGTACGGCACCGGCCGGTCGAGGCGGTTCACGTGCGTTGCACTGGCGGCGGAGGTGTCCATGGCGGATTACTCGGTCGGGATGCGCGCGTCCCTGATCGTCTGCCGCCAGCGCTTCAGTTCCGATTCGATCATTCGCTGAAAACCGCCCGGGGTCTGCGGCGCGGGCTCCAGCCCGGTCGCCAACAGGCGCTCGCGCACGTCGGGCAGGGTGAGGGCGCGAGCGATCTCGTCGTAGAGCCGCTGCACGACGGGTTTGGGCGTGCCGGCCGGCGCGACCACGCCGTACCAGTTGGTGACCACGACGTCGAAGCCGAGTTCGGTGAGCGTCGGCACGTTCGGCAGCGCGGCGCTGCGTTTGGTCGAGGTCACCGCCAGCGCGCGCAGGCGGTTGTTCTGCACGAACTGCAGTGAGCCGCCCATGCCGATGAACGTCGCCTGGATCTGGCCCGCCACCGTGTCGTTCAGGGCGGGACCGCCGCCTTTATACGGGATGTGATTGAGATCGAGTCCGGCTTTCAGCTTGAACAGTTCCAGCGTGAGATGCAGCCCGCCGCCGTTGCCCGAGGACCCGACGTTGATCTTGCCCGGCTGCGCCTTGGCGAGCGCGAGGAATTCCTTGATCGTTGCCGCGGGCACGCTCGGATGGACCATCAGGACGTAGGGCGTCTCGGCCACCAGCGCAATGCCCACGAAACTCTTCACCGGATCGGCCGGGGGCTGCTTGAGGTAGTAGGCACTGTTGATCGTCAGCGCAAGATCGGCCAGCAGCAGCGTGTAGCCGTCGGGCGCCGACTTCGCCACCAGTTCGGTGCCGAGCATGCTGGCCGCGCCGGGCCGGTTGTCGACCACGACCGTCTGGCCCAGGAGTTCCGTCAGCTTCTGCCCGATGATGCGGCCCGTCACGTCGGAACCGCCGCCGGGTGCGAACGGCACCACGAGGCGGATCGGTCGGGTCGGATAGGCGTCGGCGGCAACGCCGGGCGCGCTCCCTGCGGCGGCCAGCGCCAGTACGGCGGCGAAACTGCGGACGATGCTAAGCATGGCGGGTCATTCCTGAGGTCGATGGCGCGAAACCGCGGCCGCGGGCGCGCTGCGGAGGAGGGGCTATTCTAGAACCAAATCCGGCCCGCGAAGCCGGGCCACCGCTGGCGACGCGACGCCGGCCTTCGTCCCGGCGCACGCCCTACTTCGCGCTCGCCCCGGAAAGTTTCACGATCTCGCGGATCTGCGCCGTCTGTTCCCGCCGGAAGGCGTCCAGCTCCGCGCGCGTGCTGCCGACGATGTCGAGACCCAGCCCCTTCAACTGCTCGGCGAACTGCGGGTCCCGGACCGTCCGTTGCACTTCGGCGCTGGATTTGTCCAGGATCGCGTTCGGCGTGCCAGCGGGTGCCACCACGCTGTACCACCCGAGCGTCTGGTAACCGGGCACCACTTCCGAAATCGAAGGCACGTCGGGCAGCAACGCGTTGCGCTTGGGCCCGGTGACGCCAAGTGCCCGCACCCGCCCCGACTGGACCGCGCCCAGCACGGCCGGCACCACCCCGTAGGTGAAATTCACCTCGCGCCCGATCGTCGCCGTCACGGCGTCCGGGACTCCTTTGTACGGCACGTGCAGGATGTCGGTGCCCGTCAGCTTCGTGAACAGCACGCCGGACAGATGTTCCGAGGCCCCGTTGCCGGCCGAGCCGTACTTGAGCGGCGTCTTCTTCGCGAGGTCGATCAGCTCGCGCAAGGACTTCGCCGGCAGTTCGGGGCTGGCCACGAGCACGAAGGACACCGTCCCGATCAGGCTGATGGACGCGAAATCCTTCTCGAGATTGAACTTCACGTCGGGATAGACGTTGGTCGCCACCATCAACTGCGAGGTCAGCATCATCCACGTGTAGCCGTCGGCGGCCGACCGCAGCACCAACTCCGCGCTGAGGATGCCCGCCACGCCCGGCCGGGGATCGACCACGATGCGCTGGTTCCACGCACCGTAGAGCCGGTCCGCCAGCACGCGCGAGATGATGTCGGGGCCGGAGCCCGGCGCGCTGCCGATCACGAGCCGGATCGGCTTGTCCGGGAAGGCGGGTTGCGCGGCCTGTGCCGCGGACGCAATGACGAACAAGGTCGCGGCGACGAGCGTCGCCAGCAATGGGGTACGCATCTCGGTTCTCCTCCGTTCAGCGTGCAGCAACGATAAACAACAACGGACCCGGCGGCCCGTACGCGGTCTGTCGCCGCGATGCGGAACCTTGCTACGGGGCCTTGCGGATCCCGCGTGCTTCCAATAGTGCCTGAATTTTCGGCTCGGGTTTCCAGTAGTTCGGGCCCTTCAGGAATTTGCCGTTCGCGTCGTAGATCGGCTGCCCATCCGCGCCCAGCTTGCTCTCGTTGCTGTCCATGATCACGTCCAGCACGTCTTCCAGCGGCAGGCCGTATTTCAGCGCCTCGGACCGGCAATAGACCACGATGTCGCCCAGCACGTCGGCGATCGCCACCGCGATATCCACCGGGGCGCCGCCCGCCTTCGCGAGCGCCACGATCTCGTCGATCTCATGCACTTCGTCCAGCAGGGTCGCCTTGAACTTCGCGAGGCGGTCCGCCGCGTCGGCGGGGATGGTCGGTTGGGCGTTGGCGGGAAGGCGATACATCGCATTCATGGCGGCGATGCGCTGGGCGAAAGTTTTTTTCATCGTTTTGAAGATTACGTGAGGGACGATCAGGCGCGGTCCATGCTGCCGACGTCCGGCGCGGCCACGAGTTCCATCTCGGTCAGATCCATCACTTCGCGCGCGGTGAAGCCCGGCGCGACTTCCTGCAGCACAAAATGGCCGTTCTCCCAGTGCAGCAGCGCGAGGTCGGTGACCACCCAGGTCACGCAGGCTTTGCCCGTCAGCGGGTAGGTGCATGCGCGCCGCAGCTTGGGCCGCCCCTTGCTGTCGGCATGCTCCATCACGATGATGAGGTCGCCCTTGCCCGACAGCAGGTCCATCGCGCCGCCGATGCCGCCGCGCTTTGCGTCCGCCGTGCTCCAGTTGGCGACGCCGCCGGCCTGGTCCACCTCGTAGGCGCCGAGGATCACGGTGTCGATGCGGCCGCCGCGCGCCATCTCGAAGGACGTGACGCTGTCGAAGAAGGACGCGCCGGGCTTGAGCGACACGAACTGCCCCGCAGCGTTGTAGACGTCCGGGTCGAGATCCTCGCCCGTCAGCATCTCGCCGTAGCCCAGCACGCCGTTCTCGGCATGCAGGATCACGTCGCGGCTCTGCAGGTAGTTGGAGACCATCGTCGGGATGCCCACGCCGAGGTTCACGTAGGTGCCGTCTTTCACCAGCGCCGCGGCGCGCTTGGCGATGCCCGCGCGCGTCAACGCAGGCTTGCCGTTGTAGAGGCGCGGCTGGTCGGACGGCCGCCGCTCGGGCCGGCGCCAGGTCTGGACCGCCTGCGTGGTCTTCACGACGCGCGCTACGAAAATGCCCGGCAGGTCGATCAGCTCCGGCGGAATGACGCCGGGCTCGACGATTTCGTCCACCTCGACGATCGCCACGCGCGCAGCCTTGGCGAAACTCGGATTGAAGTTCTGGCTGCCGCCGCGGAATTGCACGTTGCCGAGCCGGTCCGCGCGGTAACCGCGCAGGAACGCGTAGTCCACGTGAATGGCGTGCTCGAGCACGTGCGGCTTGCCGTCGAACACGCGGACTTCCTTGCCCGCCGCGATGTCGGTGTCGACGCCGGTCGGCGAATAAAACGCCGGAATGCCCGCGCCGCCCGCGCGGCAGCGCTCGACGAGGATGCCCTGCGGCACCAGTTCGACTTCGAGTTCGCCGGCGGCGATCTGCGCCTCGCTCGCGGTCGGCGTGCCGGGCCGCACTGAAAACGCGGCGATCAACTTCCTGACCTGCTGGTTCTCGGCGAGAATCTGGCCGCGCTGCGCGCCCGGATCACCGAGCGAGTTGCACACGACGCACAGGTCTTTGGTGCCCTGGTCGCGCAGGGCGACGATCAGGCTCGTGGCGAAGCGGTGTCCGACGCTGAATCCCGCGATGGCAATCGTCGCGCCGGCGGGAATATCGGCGACGGCCTGCTGTGGCGTGGCGACGACCTTGTCCATGCGGACGCGGCAACCGTGCCGATTATGGCCGCAGGCCGGTGCGGACCGTGAAACCGGCCCTGGTCAGTTCCGCGTTCGCGCGCTCGCTAGCGGCGCCGGCGATCAGCAATACTTTTTTCTTGCCTTCCGCCCCCTTGCGCTGCGTGAACTCGGCCGCGCCCTTGTCCCACCAGGCGTAGTCGATGGCGGCGCCCGCCACCGCTGTGCCGTCCGCGGTGATGCCGACGGGCACCAGCCGGCTCATGCGCAGGCTGGTGAAGCGGGCTTCCTTCTCGCTGTAGGTTACGAGCATCCGCACGGAATCGACGAGGAAGCGGGCGCGCGTCTCGCCCTGCACCTGCGCGGCCGTGGCGATCAGCGACTCGATCCCCGGCAGCTTGCCGAGTTTCACCGCAAGCGCGGTGAGCGCGGTCTGCAGGGTCGGCGTGAACCACTTGTTGCGGTAGAAATCGCGCACCGTGCGCGGGGCCACGCCGAGGGCGAGCAGCTTGGCCTCGTTGGCCTTCAGCAGGTCGTTCGGACCCGTGTTCCACACCTCGTCCTGCACCGTCGTCTCCAGGGTGGCGGTCATGCCCACCACGCCGGTGACCAGGCCCACGGCGAAATTGCCGGCGAACGTGGCCCTGGCCGCGTCGTCCAGCAAGGGCTGCAGCACCGGGTTGCTGGTGTAGGGGTCGATCTGGAGTTTCTTCGCCCACTCGCGCCGCGCCTTGTTGTAGCCGAAGGGGTCGCCGGTGAATGACGGCGGCTCGGGCTCGCCCGCGGGCGCGGCGGCGGATTTGGGTTTGGACTTCGATGACGTGAGGTCGGTCGCCGAGTCGGTCACCGCCGCGGTGGCCGTCGACAGCGTGTTCTTGACGCTGCCGAAGATGGAGCCGACCCCCTTGCCCACGTTCTCGACGGTCTTTTCCGGATCGGTCACCGCGTTCTTCACGACACGTACCGACGCCGACGCCGAGTTCTTGAGGGCGTCCTGGAAGGCCGCGTCCGCATGAATCTTCTGCAGTTCCTGGATGGCGCGCAGCTCGTTCACGCGCACGGTCAGCATGCGCTCGCCCGCGACCGAGAACTTGCCGACTTTCGATTCGATGACGAAGCGCCCGAAGTAGCCCTCCATCTTCACCGGCTCGGCCACCGTGTGCAGCGGCCCTTTCAACAGGGCCGCCGGGGCGAGCTTCGCGCCCGGCAGCACAGGGGCGGCTTCGAAGCCGCCGGCCTTCTGTGCGTGCGCGACGGACGCCGCGAGTGCCCACATCAACACAGTGGTAATCGCAACCGCGGTCCTGTTCATCTTGGTCAACATGATTTGTTTCCTCTTTAACGCTGCGCAGTCATGCGACGCTTACGGCGTCACGATGTTGAACCAGAACGGGAAGGTGTCGAGCAGGCCCATGAATTCGGTGAAGGACTCGCGCTTGCCTTCGATCTTCAGGCTACCCTTGGCGATCGCGTCGTCCAGCGTGATCTCCTTCAACTGGATCGCGTCGAGCGTCGCCTTGGTGAGCGTGATCCTCGCATCGGGCTTGGCCAGCGGCTTACCGTAATGGAGCACGGCATTCTCGACGTCAAGACCATACTGCTTCTTGAGGTCGGTGAGGTCGATATTGAGAGCGATCTTCTTGCCGGCTGCCTTCGGTCCGTTCAGGCGCACCGAGAAGTAGTCGAACAGCATTTCGGGCGGCATCGCTCGGATCGTGTCGGGGCTGGCGGTGTCGATGCCACCCGCCTTCGGCACGCCGTTGCGCAGTTCGTAGGCACCCTGCAGGTAGACCCCGCGCCACGGGCCGGACTCGGCCTGGTAACCGAGTTGCTCATAGGTGTCGGCCAGCAAGGCCTTGCCGTCCGCGCTCTGCGGATTGGCGAACACGACGTGCTTCAAGGCTTCGGCCACCCAGCGGTACTCGCCCTTGTCGAAATCCGCCCTGGCCTTCTGCAGCACGGCGGCCTCGCCGCCCATGTACTCGACGTATTTCTTCGCCACGGGCTCCGGGGGCAGGTTGTTCAGGCTGGAGGGGTTGCCGTCATACCAACCCATGTAGCGCTGATAAACGGCACGCGAATTGTGGCGCAGCGTGCCGTAGTAGCCGCGGTTGGGCCAGTATTGATCGAGCTCCGGCGGCAGCTTGATCATCTCGGAGATTTCTTCGCCGGTATAGCCCTTGTTCATCAGGTTGACTGACTGGTCGTGCGTGTACTTGTAGAGGTCACGCTGCTTCTTCCAGTACTCGACGATCTTCTGCGAGCCCCACTGCGGCCAGTGGTGGCTCTGGAACTTGACCTCGGTGCCGGCGCCGTAGAGGCGGATCGTTTCGTCCAGATACTGCGCCCACTTCAGCGCGTCGCGCACCTGCGCCCCGCGCAGGGTAAGGATATTGTGCATCGTGTTGGTCGAGTTCTCGGCCATCCACATCGCCTTCATCTGCGGAAAATAGGTGTTCATTTCGGCCGGCGCCTCGGTGCCGGGCGTCATCTGGAACACCATCTTCACGCCATCGATCGTGACTTCCTCGCCCGTCTTCTTCATGAATTGCGTGGGAAGAATGAGTCCCGCGCTGCCGGTGGAGGTGGTCTGGCCCAGGCCGCCGTTGACGCCGCCGGTCGGCGAGCGCGGCAGCAGCGCCCCATACATGTAGATCGCGCGGCGCCCCATCGCGTTGCCGGCGATCACATTCTCGCTGATGGCATGTTCGGTAAAGCCCTCGGGCGCGATGATCTTGACCTTGCCGGCCTTGACGTCGGCGGCATCGACGATGCCCCGCACGCCGCCATAGTGGTCGACGTGGCTGTGGCTGTAGATCACGGCCACCACCGGACGCTTGCCGACCTTCTCGTTGATCAGGGCGAGCGCGGCCTTGGCCGTCTCCGCCGAGATCAGCGGATCGAAAACGATCCAGCCGGTCTTGCCCTGGACGAAAGTGATGTTCGAGAGATCGTAACCGCGCACCTGATAGATGCCGTCGCGCACCTTGAACAGTCCGTACAGCATGCTGAGCTGCGCATTGCGGTACAGGCTCGGATTGATCGTGTCGGGCGCGACCCTGTCGAGCGCGATGAATTTCTTGTAGGCCTCCAGGTCCCAGACCACGCCGCCCCGGTCATTCTTGATCGTCAGCGTGTCGGGCTTCGCGATGAAACCGCGCTGTGCGTCCTCGAAGTCGGCCTTGTCGTTGAACGGCAGTTCCTTGAGCACCGCGGCATTGGCCGCCCTGGTGGCCGCGGTGGCCGGCTTATTGGGTGCGGGTTGCTGCGCCAACGCGGGCGGTGTGGCGAGCAGCAGAGCCGACAGCAAGACCGCATGAAAAGTGTTCGAGAATGTCTTCATCGGTGTTCTCCGTGTGCAATTTCGTCGTCGCTTCTGACCATTGCGCAATGAATAGCGGACTTTATACTATCCACCTATCACAGCAGTAGTGACGGACGTGAGCGTTTGCAGGGCATAGCCGTCACCACACTACGTTCGCTTGTAGGACCAACAAATTCCCGTGTCAGATGCGCGGTTACTTTGCCCTGCATGCTTGCGCGGCGCAGCATACAAGCTCGACCAGTTTGATGCAGCCCCTGCCCGCGATTTCCGGAGGATCCTCAATGCATTCCCGCATGTACCTGCGCGTGGCGTCAGTAGTAGTACTCGCGGCACCGGCCTGCCTGTGGGCGCAGCCCTATCCCGCGAAGCCGGTTCGCATGATCGTGGGGTTCGCCCCCGGCGGCGGCACCGATGTCACCGCGCGCGCCATCGTGCAGCCCCTGTCCGAAGGCCTCGGGCAACGCGTCGTGATCGACAACCGCCCCGGCGCCAACGGCGTTCTGGGCACCGATCTCGCGGCCAAGGCGGCGCCCGACGGCTACACGATCCTGATGGTGAATTCCGGGCACACCGTCAATCCCGGCATGTACCAGAAGCTGCCCTACGACACGCTGCGGGATTTCGCGCCGATCAGCCTGGTGGCGTCCCTGTCGAACGTGTTGACCGTGCACCCGTCGCTGCCCGTGAAGACGGTACCGGAATTCGTCCGCCTGGCGAAAGCCAAACCTGGCGTGATCAACTACGGCTCCGGCGGTCATGGCGCGAGCTCCCATCTCGGCATGGAGCTGTTCAAGAAGGCGAGCGGAACGAATATCGTCCATATCCCCTACAAGAGCGGCGGACTGTCGGTCACGGCGCTGCTCGCGGGTGAGGTCGCGGTGTCGTTCAATACCATTCCGTCCGCCGCGAACTACATCAAGGCGGGCCGGTTGCGGGCGCTGGGCATTTCCAGTCCGCAACGGACGATCAGCATGCCCGCCGTTCCCACGATCGCGGAACAGGGATATCCGGGATTTTCTGCGAGCGGCTACGCCGGCCTGGTCGCTCCTGCCGGCACGCCGCCGGAGGCCGTCGAGCGGATTCATGTGGAGGTCGTCAAGCTCCTCAAGCTTCCGAAGGTGGTGGAGCAGAGCGTCATGCTCGGCATGGACCCGGTCGGCAGTTCACCCGCGGAATTCGCACAATTCATCAAGATCGACATGGACAAGTGGACCAAGCTGGCGCGCGAGCTGAATCTGTCGATGGAATGACGCAGCACCCGGTATAGCTCACGCCACCCCACCTCGCGCAGAATGGAAAGCCCATGACCGCCAGCCCGCACGTCTTTCACCGCAACGCCCGCGCCGACTTGCCCGTCGCCGTGCGCGGCGAAGGCCTCTATCTCTACGACCGCGACGGCAAGCGCTACCTCGACGCTTCCGGGGGTGCCGCCGTATCCTGCCTCGGGCACGGCCATCCGCGCATCATCGCCGCGATCAAGCGCCAGCTCGACACGCTCGCGTACGCCCACACGTCGTTCTTCACGACCGACGCCGCCGAGGAACTGGCGGACCATCTCATCGCCCGCGCGCCGGCCGGCATCGAGCGCGTGTACTTCAACTGCGGCGGCTCCGAGGGCATCGAGGCCGCGCTGAAGCTCGCGCGCCAGTATTTCCTCGAGATCGGCCAGCCCGAACGGCAGCACATCATCGGCCGCTGGCAGAGCTATCACGGCAACACCATCGGCGCGCTCGCCGCCGGCGGCAACCGCTGGCGACGCAAGCCCTTCGAGCCGCTGCTGCCGAAGTTCAATCATGTCTCCGCGTGTTTCAGCTACCGCGACCGCCGCGCCGAAGAAAGCGACGAGCAGTACGGCCGGCGCGTCGCCGACGAACTCGAAGCCGAGATCGAACGCCTCGGGACCGGCACCGTCGCAGCCTTCATCGCCGAAACGGTGGTCGGCGCGACGCTCGGCGCCGTCGCACCCGTGCCGGGTTACTTCAAACGCGTGCGCGAGATCTGCGACCGTCACGGCGTGCTGCTGATCCTCGACGAGGTGATGTGCGGCATGGGGCGCACCGGCACGCTGCACGCCTGCGAGCAGGAAGGCATCGCGCCGGACCTGATGGTGATCGCCAAGGGACTCGGCGCGGGCTTTCAGCCGATCGGCGGCCTCATGGTGTCCGGCAAGGTCTTCGGCGCGGTGCGCGACGGCTCGGGATTCTTCCAGCACGGCCATACGTACATGGCCCACCCGGTGGGCTGCGCCGCGGCGCTTGAAGTCCAGCGCGTCATCGAGGAGGATGGCCTGCTCGCGAACGTGCGCCGCCAGGGCGACAACCTGCACCGCGCGCTCCGCGACAGCTTCGGCGAGCATCCCCACGTGGGCGACATCCGGGGCCGCGGGCTGTTTCAGGCCGTGGAACTGGTGGCAGACCCCGAGACCAAGGAACCGTTCGACCACACATTGGGCCTGCATGCCCGCGTGAAGCGCGAGGCCATGGCGCGCGGCCTGATGTGTTATCCGATGGGCGGCACGCTCGACGGCCAGCGCGGCGACCACGTGCTGCTTGCGCCGCCGTACATCATCGATGAAGCAGCCACCCGGACGATCGCGGCAACCCTGCGTGAAGCGGTGGACGCGGCGATCGCCGGCACCCGCTGACCAGCCCCGCGTTTACGCCGTCGGCCCGCGGTCGACGATGGGCCGGTTGTCGACCACGCGCTGGTAGCCGAAGATCGACAGATCGAGGCTCTGGTAGCGTCCGGTGGTCAGCCATTCGGCCAGGCCGCGGCCCACGGCGGGCGCGTGTTGCAGGCCGTGCCCCGAGAAGCCGGCCACCAGGTAAAAGTTGTCGAGCGTGCCGGTCCACGGCCCGATCACCGGATTGCCGTCGAGCAGGCACTGATCGTAATGCCCGACCCAGCCGCCCTTCATGCGCACCGCCTCGAACTTCGGCGCGCGGCTGGCGAGTTCCGGCCACAGCGTTTCGTCGAACAACGCGGGGTCGAGCGTCCAGTCGAAGCGGCCGGCATCCTCCACGCGCGTCACCCCGGTGAGGAAACCCTGCCCTTCCGGGCGCACCGTGAAGCCGCTCTGGTCGCGCATGGCCGGGATAGCCTCGACCGGATCGCGCGCGTCGAAGTGGAAAGTCTGCCGCTTCAACGGCGCGATCGGCACGCGCATGCCCACCATCGCGCACACCTCGGGCGCCCAGCAGTTGGCCGCATTCACCAGCGCCGCGCACGGCAGCCGCGTGCCGCTCGCGAGCACGGCGGTGGTCACGCGGCCGCCCGTGTGCTCGATGCTGGTGAGCCGGTCCTTGAGATAGCGTACGCCGAGCCGCTCGGCGCTGCGGCGGAACCCCATCAGCGCCGCGTTCGGGTCGATGCGGCCGTCCGCCGGCGAGAGCGCGGCGGCATCCACCTGCGCGAACCCGAACGACGGCCAGCGGCGCTTGAGCGCGTCGCGGTCCAGCAGTTCGACTTCGACGCCCAGCGCGCGCTGCATGTCCGCATCGGCTTCGAGCGCGCGCACCCGGGCCTCGCCCCACACCTGGAACAAATAGCCCTCGCGGCGGAAGGCCGGGTCGTAGTCGACGCCGTCGGCAAGAATCGTCTCGCGGAAGTGCGTGTAGACCTCCATGCCGTAGTTCGACATCGCCACGTTCTCGGCGGTGCCGAACAGCCGCCGTACGCCGCCCACCGCCCGCGGGCTCGCGGCCCATTCATAGGTCGGGTCGGGCTCCAGCACCGTCACTTCCGCGGCGCGGCCGGCGCGCGCCAGGTACAGCGCGATGCTGGAGCCGATCACCCCGCCACCTACGATCACGATGCCGCTCATAGCGCTGCGATCTCCGCGAGCTGCGCCGCGGCAACGTCCACCCCGCCGTTCGCGAGCGTCGCCGCGCGCAGCGCATGGCGGCGGTCGCCCGGCAGGCGCGTCACGCCGGTCGCGGCGAGATGCGCGCACAGCGCCTCGATGCGGCCGCTTGCCGCGGCGCCGCCGAACAGCACCGGATCGAAGGCGAGGATGACTTCGCCGGTGTCGAGCGGCGCGTCGTCGTTCTTCCCCGTTTCCAGCGCCTCGAAACCGAAGCGGCCGCCCGACAGCACGGTGGCGAACACTTCCACCATCAGCATCAGCGCCGAGCCCTTGGCGCCGCCGCCGAACGGCCGCTGCGAACCCGCCAGCGCGGCACCCGCATCGGTGGTGGGGGCGCCGTCCGGGCC
>JBOIEQ010000131.1:0-12231 GCA_050741255.1 Burkholderiales bacterium
ACCCACGGCAGTGCGGACGCCCGGACCGCGCCGGCGGAGCCGGTGGCGCTGGACGCGGTGGCGCGCGTGGTGAGCAGTGAGCTCGCGTTCGTGGCGGCGGCCCGGTCGATCGCCATCGACCTGCAGGCGGAATCCGTCCGCGTGGCCGTGCCGCTGGCGGCGCTGCATACGCTGATCGGCAATCTGGTGGACAACGCCCTGCGTTACGTGCCGGAAGGCGGGCGCGTCGCGGTGACGGTGCGGCCGGACGGCGACCGGGCGCTGCTGGAGGTGACGGACACGGGGCCGGGCATCCCGGCCGGCGAGCGCGGGCGCGTGTTCGACCGCTTCTATCGGGTGCCCGGCGCCCCGGGCATCGGCAGTGGCCTGGGGCTCGCCATCGTTCGTGAGATCGCCACGGCCGCCGGTGCGGCGGTGACGCTGGACGACGGTCCCGGCGGCCGCGGCCTGGCGGTCCGGGTGGCGTTTCCGTCGGTCCCGGCCTGAGCGCCGGGGACAGACCCGCCGGGGGTTAAGCCGGCCTTAAGTTTCCCCCCCTATCTTGGCTTCCACACGGGACCACCGGTCCCGGCCACCAGTGGAGGTCTTGATGCAATCGAACCGAATTTTGCGCGCCGCCGTACTCGCGGCGCTGTTACCGGCGTTCGCGGCGGGCTGCACGCGCACCGAACTGCCGGGCCTGTCGAGCGCGAACGCGGCCAATCCCGCCGCCCAGATGGCCCCGCGTGCCACCGGCACTCAGATGCTGCCGGACTTCGCTACCCTGGTCGAGCAGAACGGTGCGGCCGTGGTCGCCATCAGCGTGATCAAGGGTGCCGCGACGGAAGCTGATGCGGCGAGCGGTGCGCCCAATCTCGACCCGAACGACCCGCTGTTCGAATTCTTCCGCCGCTTCGGTCTCCCCAACCCCGGCGGCCAGCGCGCGCCGCGCGGCGGCGGTGAAGAGCAGGCGCAGGGCATGGGCTCGGGCTTCATCGTCGGCGCCGACGGCCTGATCATCACCAACGCGCACGTCGTGGACGGCGCGAAGGAAGTCACCGTCAAGCTGACCGACAAGCGCGAGTTCAAGGCGAAGGTGCTGGGCAGCGACAAGCGCACCGATGTCGCGGTCATCAAGGTGGACGCGAAGAACCTGCCGGTTGTGAAGACGGGCGACCCGGCGCAACTGCGCGTGGGCGAATGGGTGGCCGCGATCGGTTCGCCGTTCGGCTTCGAGAACACCGTGACCGCGGGCATCGTCAGCGCGAAGTCGCGCGCGATGGAAGACGGCTTCGTGCCGTTCATCCAGACCGACGTGGCGGTGAACCCGGGCAACTCCGGCGGGCCGCTGTTCAACATGGCGGGCGAGGTCGTCGGCATCAACTCGATGATCTACAGCCGCAGCGGCGGCTACATGGGGCTGTCGTTCGCGATCCCGATCGATACCGCGCTGAAGGTGAAGGACCAGCTCGTCGCGCACGGCAAGGTCGAGCGCGGCCGCATCGGCGTGGCGGTGCAGGAAGTCACGCGGGATCTCGCCGACTCCTTCAAGCTCGCCACGCCCGAAGGCGCGCTGATCGGCGGCGTGGAAAAAGGCTCGCCGGCGGAACGTGCCGGTTTGAAGGCCGGCGACGTGGTGCTGGCGCTCGACGGCAAGCCCGTGGCGGATGCCTCGGCGCTCGCCCGCGGCATCGCCGACCGCAAGCCCGGCGACGGCGTGCAGCTCAAGGTGTGGCGCGACGGCGCGGCGCATGAAATGACCGTCAAGGTCGGCGACACGCCGGGCGAGAAGGTCGCTACCCGCGGCGAGGCCGCGCCGGCCGGCAAGCTCGGCGTCAGCGTGCGCGAGCTGACGGACGCCGAGCGTCGGCAGTCCGGCGCGGAAGGCGGCGTGCTCGTCGAGCAGGTTGCGGGCGCCGCGGCGAAGGCCGGCGTGCAGCCGGGAGACGTCATCGTCGGCGTCGGCTCGGAGCGGGTGAACACGGTGGATGAGTTGAAGCGTGCCGTGGACAGGAGCGGCAAGGTCGTGGCGCTGCGCGTGCAGCGCGGCAAGGCCGAGCGCTTCGTGCCGGTGCCGGTGGGCTGAGGGAAACAACCCTTCCCCCGGAGAAGGGTGGGGCCCCTTCTCCCCACCAGGGGGGAAGGCCGGGATGGGGGTGCGGAGGATCGCGATCCGTCCCGCGGTGATGATTGCGTCTCCGAGGAGGAGGCTGACGGGTGGTGGTCCGTGTGGGGACCGCCACCCGTCTTTTTTTGTACGGGATCACCGGGGATATTGCGGGAGTATCCTGCCGCCAGGAGGATCACCGCATGAAAGCCGTCTCCCTGTACCACCCCTACGGATGGAAGGCCAAGATCGGCCTCATCCTGCCGTCCACCAACACGATCAACGAACCCGAGTTCTGGCGCATGGCGCCGGCGGGCGTCACGATCCATACCAGCCGCGTGCTGCTGCTGGGCAAGGCGACCGAGGAATCGTACTTCAAGATGGCGTCGGCCATCGACCGCGCCGCGGAGGAGCTGGCCACCGCCGAGGTGGACATCGTGGCCTACGGCTGTACGTCCGGTTCCATCATTTGCCCGATGCCGCAGTTGCTGAAGCAGATGAGCGACCAGACGAAGACGCCGGCAGTGGTGACCGCGGCGGCGGTCGTCGCCGCGCTGCGCGCGCTCGGCGTGCAGCGCGTCGCGCTCGGCACGCCGTACATGGACTTCGTGAATCAGGCCGAGATCAAGTTCCTCGAGGAGTACGGCTTCAAGGTGACGTCCATGCACGGCCTGCAGCTGGGCGAGACGCAGGAAGAGCGGCGCGGCATCGGCAAGGTGCCGCCGGAAGCGGCCTTTCGCCTGGCGCGTCTCGTCGACCGTCCGGAGGCGCAGGCGATCTTTCTCTCCTGCACCCAGATGGCCACCATCGACGTGATCGCCGATATCGAACGCGAACTCGGCAAGCCGGTCGTCGCCAGCAACCAGGCCTGCCTGTGGGCCTGCCTGCGGATGCTCGGCATCCGGACGCCCATCGCGGGCTTCGGCCACCTCCATGAACACTGCCTCGAGCCGATCACCGAGGCGGCATTCGCGCAGAACCCGCCGGTGCGCCTGCGCGCCTAGCGCTGGCTCGGCTGACTTAAGACTTAAGCGACGCGACGTTGCGGGATGCGCCGCGTGGCCGCGATGTCGGCGTAGACCTCGCCGATCAACAGCAGCGCGGGACCGTCGCCCAGGGCGGCGACGGCTTGCGGGAGGGCACCCAGCGTCGTTGGCAGGGTGCGCTGCCCCGGCAGGGAAGCGTTTTCCACGACGGCGACCGGGAGCGTCGTCGGTTTGCCGCGGGCGATGAGCGCTGCGCTGACGGCGGTCGCTTCCTTCGCCCCCATGTAAATCACTGCGGTGTCGGCGGCCACGGCGGCATCGATCCAGGCGCTTTGCGGGGCGCCGGCGCCGACGCGCGGCGTCACGAAGGCCACGCTGCGGCTCACGCCGCGCTGGGTCAGCGACTGCCGGAGATCGGCGCTGGCCGCGAGGGCGGAGGTGACGCCGGGCACGACGGACACCGGGATCCCGGCGGCCACCAGTGCGTCGATTTCCTCCTGGGCGCGGCCGAACAGCATCGGGTCGCCGCCTTTGAGGCGGACGACGACGCGATGGCTGCGCGCGGCGTCGATCAGGCGTTTGTTGATGAAGCGCTGCGCCGTCGAATGCCTACCGCAGCGCTTGCCGACGGCGATCTTCTCGGCGCGCACGGCGAGGGCGAGCGTGCCGGGATGCACCAGCGCGTCGTGAAAGACAATGTCGGCTTCGCCGAGCAGCCGCGCGGCGCGCAGCGTCAGCAGGTCCGGTGCGCCGGGTCCCGCGCCGACGAGATGAACGGTGCCGGTCACGCCGGTCTTCCGGTGGCCGTGCGCCGGCGGAACAGCGGCAGCGGCTGATGCGTCGAGGCCGCATAGATTTCGGGCAGGTCTTCGAACGACTTCAGCGCGGCTTCGACGTTCTCGCCGGCGCGCAAGGCGAAACTGTCGAAGCCGCAGCGGGCAAGTTCCGGCAACTCGTCGCGCAGCACATCGCCGATCGCCCGCAGTTCACCCGCGTAGCCGTGGCGTTCGCGCAGCAGGCGCGCGGCCGAATAGCCGCGGCCGTCCGTGAACTTCGGAAAGTGGATGGCGATCAGCGCGAAATGGGAAAGGTCGCCGGCGATGGCGGTCGGATCGGCTTCACCCTCCAGCCAGACGCCGAGGCGGCCCGTGCGGGCCTTCAGCGCGTCGCGCTGGCTCTGCCAGGTGGCGAGCGGGACGATGACCGCCTCGCCCGGCGGCACCGCCTCGCCGGCCTCAAGCAGTCGCCAGTTGTCGGCCGCGGCGCGGTGATCCCTGATCACGTTGTCCATACAGGCGTTCCTTGAAAGGTTCGGGGCCCAGGCGGCGCACCACGTCGATGAAGCGCTCGGCATCGCTGTCGCGGCGCTCCAGGTAGCAGGCGATCAGGCGTTCGATCGCGTCCGGCACTTCGTGCTGCGCGAAGGAGGGGCCCAGTACCTTGCCGATGGCGGCGCCATGGCCGTACTTGCCCTGCTCGCCGCCGATTTCGATCTGGTAGAACTCCTCGCCGTGCTTGTCCACGCCAAGGATGCCGATGTGGCCGACGTGGTGGTGCCCGCAGGCGTTCATGCAGCCGGAAATATTGAGGTCCACCTCGCCGATGTCGAACAGGTGGTCGAGGTCGTCGAAGCGTTCCTGGATCGCCTGCGCGACGGGAATGGACTTGGCGTTGGCGAGCGAGCAGAAGTCGCCGCCGGGGCAGGCGATGATGTTGGTCAGCAGGCCGAGATTCGGCGTCGCGAGTCCCAGCGCGCGCGCGGCTTCCCACAGTGCGAACAATTGCGTCTGTTCGACGTCCGCCAGGACGAGGTTCTGCTCGTGGGTGACACGCAGTTCGCCGAAGCTGTAGCGATCGGCGAGGTCGGCGATGGCGTCCATCTGCGCATCGGTCGCGTCCCCGGGCGGCACGCCGGTTTTCTTGAGCGAGAGCGTGACCGCGGCGTAACCCGGCACCTTGTGCGCCTGCACGTTGCGGCCATGCCATGTCGAGAAGGCGCGGCTGTCGGCAAGCGCGACCGTGAGCTCGGGCGCCTTTGCGGGGAGTGCGCGGTAGGCGGGACGCGTGAAGCGGGACTCGACGCGGGCGACTTCCTCGGCGGTCAGCGTGGCGGGGCCGTCTTTCAGGTGCGCCCATTCGGCTTCCACTTCGGCGCGGAATTTTTCCGGGGTGAGTTCCTTCACCAGGATCTTGATCCGCGCCTTGTAGATATTGTCGCGGCGGCCGTAGCGGTTGTAGACCCGCAGGATGGCGTCAAGATAGGTCAGCAGGTGCGGCCACGGCAGGAATTCGGTGATGGCGTGGCCGACCAGCGGTGTCCTGCCCAGCCCGCCGCCGACGATCACGCGGAAGCCGGTTTCGCCCGCGTCATTGCGCAGCGCGTGCAGTCCGATGTCGTGCACCCAGGTCGCGGCGCGATCCTGCTCGGCGCCGTTAACCGCGATCTTGAACTTGCGCGGCAGCCAGTTGAACTCGGGGTGGAAGGTGGACCACTGGCGGATCAGCTCGCACCAGACGAAGGAGTCCACGATCTCGTCCGCGGCCACGCCCGCGAAATGGTCGGTGGTGGTGTTGCGCACGCAGTTGCCGCTGGTCTGGACGGCGTGCATTTCCACTTCCGCCAGTTCGGCGAGGATGTCCGGCACGTCTTCCAGCTTCGGCCAGTTGTACTGGATGTTCTGGCGGGTCGAAAAATGACCGTAGCCGCGATCGTAGGTGCGCGCGATGTGGGCGAGCTTGCGGAGCTGCTTCGACGACAGCAGCCCGTACGGGATGGCCACGCGCAGCATCGGGGCATAGCGCTGCACGTACAGGCCGTTGCGCAGGCGCAGCGGGCGGAAGTCGTCCTCCGCCAGTTCGCCGGCGAGGAAACGCCGCGTCTGGTCGCGGAACTGCGCCACGCGGCTGTCCACGATGCGCTGGTCGATGGCGTCGTACTGGTACATCGCGAAAAAGGGCCTCGGGAATTGCGAAAGGACCGCAAGGCTACTAGACTGCTTATAAGTAAAAAACGACCTAAAAGGCATTAGCATATGTTTATTTCGAATATAGAAACAAGCGCCCGCGGGCGGCCCCGCCCATGAACCTCCAGCAACTGCGCTACGTGCGCGAGGCCGTACGCCAGGGCCTCAACCTGACGAACGCCGCCGCTGCCCTGCATACCTCCCAGCCGGGCGTGTCGCGGCAAATCCGGGAACTGGAGGACGAACTCGGCGTGGAAATCTTCGAGCGGCGCGGCAAGCGGCTGACGGCACTGACCGAGCCGGGGCGCGCGGTCGCGGCGGCGATCGAGCGGGTGCTGCTGGAAACGGACAACCTGCGCCGCGCGGCCAAGGAATTCTCCGGCCGTGATGTCGGCAGCCTGACGGTGGCGATCACGCATACCCAGGCGCGCTACGCACTGCCGCGCGTGGTGGCGGCCTTCCGCAAGCGCTACCCCAAGGTGCACCTGTCGCTGCTGCAGGGCAACCCGCAGAACCTCGCGCGCATGGTGATCCGCGGTGAGGCGGACATCGCCATTGCCACCGAGGCGCTCTCGCATTTTCCGGAACTGGTGGCGCTCCCGGCCTACGACTGGCACCACTGCGTGGTGGTGCCGGCCGGGCATCCGCTGACCAAGGCGAAGGCGCTGACCCTGGAAGCACTGGCGCCCTATCCCATCGTCACCTACAGCCCGGAATTCACCGGGCGCTCGCGCATCAACGACGCCTTCGCGCAGGCGGGCCTGTCGATCGACGTGGTGCTGACGGCGATCGATTCCGACGTGATCAAGACTTACGTGGAGCTGGGACTGGGCATCGGCATCATTGCCGCGATGGCGTTCAATGGCCGCCGCGATACGGGGCTGCGCGCGCTCGATGCCGGACACCTGTTCGGCACCCACACCACGCGGGTGGCGGTGAAGCGCGGCGCCTACCTGCGCGACTACGCGTACCGGTTCATCGAACTGTTTGCGCCCAAGCTGACCCAGCAGGCGATCGAGCAGGCGGCAACGCCGGCCGTGCCGGCGCGCAAGTCGCCGCCCGTGCCATTGGCGGTAGTGGGCTAGACGGTGCGGCCCGCGCGGCCGCCGTCGATCGTGACGATGGTTCCGGTGATATAGGACGCTGCATCGGAGGCGAGAAACACCGCCAGATTCGCGACTTCCTCGACGCTGCCGAGCCGGCCGAACGGAAAGTCCGTAGTGAGCTCGGGCCAGCGCTTCTCGTCGCCCAGTTCCTTGGCCGCGCGGGCGCGCCAGCGCACCTCCTGGCGGTCCGTCAGGATCGCGCCCGGATTGATGCCGACGACGCGCACGCCGAAGTCCGGGCTTTCGGTGCCGAGCGCGCGCGTGAAGGCCATCAGCGCGGCGTTCGCCATGGTGCCGCCGAGATAGGGCGCGGCGGGCCGTTCGCCGGCGAGGCCGATGATGTTGACGATGACACCCCGCTTGGCGGCGCACAGGCGCGGATAGACCTTGCGGGACAGGTTGATGAAACCGAACAGTTTCAGTTCCCAGGCTTCGCGCAGCTGCGCATCCGAGAGCGCTGTCAGCGAACCGTGGGGAATGGCGCCGGCGTTGTTGACGAGGATGTCGATGTCGCCGCAGCGGTCCGCGAGCGCCTCGCAGGCGCCCGGCTTGCCGAGGTCGGCGGGATGAATGTCCACCGTCGCGCCGGTGTCGCCGATGATCGTTTTGCGCGCTTTTTCCAGATCGGCCGCCGTGCGGGAGGCGAGGTGCACGCGGCAGCCTTCCTTCGCGAGCAGGTGGGCGACGCCATAACCGATGCCACGCGAGGCGCCGGTGACCAGCGCGACCTTGCCTTTGAGCCCAAGTTCCATGCGTACCTCCAGATCGGGAGCGACGGAGTATACCGGCGTGATGTCAACGCGCGCCGGGACGGCACGTTATAGGCGGCATGGGAGCCGTGCGGCCCCTCCGGATCTGCCCCGTTCGGCAGCAAAAAGTGCCAAAGGAAAAGGAAAGACCATGAACAAGATCATCGCCACGCTGATCGCGGCCGCCTTCGCTGCGACGACCCTGACCGTGCATGCGCAACCGACCGCGACCCCGGCCGCTCCGGCGACCGCGCCGAAAGCCGCGCCCGCGACGCCTGCCACCCCGGCGACGCCGCCGGCGAAGGCCGAAGCGCCGAAGGCGGATGCCAAGGCCGACGCGAAAGCGGCGCCGGCACCCAAAGGCGAAGCCAAAGCCAAGGGCGACACCAAGGGCAAGAAAAAGAGCAAGAGCAAGAACAAAGACGCGAAAACCACGACCACCAAGTAACTCCGGTCGCCGGTAGCAGTACGAAACGGGCGGGAGAGTCGCAGACTCCCCCGCCCGTTTTCCGGTACGGCCGGCTGAAAAAGTTTTCCGGCTAGGCCACGCCGTGCTGCCTGAACCACGCCTGCATGCGCTTCCAGCCGTCATCCGCCGCGTCCTTGCGGTAGCTCGGCCGGTAGTCGGCGTAGAAAGCGTGCGGCGCGCCGGGATAGATGATGATCTCGCTCGCGGCGTGGCCCGCGGCTTTCAGCGCGGCGCGCATCTGTTCGACCTGCGCCAACGGGATGCCGGCATCCGCCTCGCCATAGAGACCCAGGACCGGCACCCTCAGCACCGCGGCGAGTTCCACGGGGTACGCCGGTTGCAGGGGCGCCTTGCCCGGCGCCACCAGCCGCCCGTACCAGGCCACGCCCGCTTTCACCTTCGGGTTGTGCACGCAGTAGGTCCAGGTGATGCGTCCGCCCCAGCAGAAGCCCGTCACGCCGAGCTTCGCGGTGTCGGCCCGTCCGCTCGCTTCCGCATGCACCACGGCTGCGTCGAGATCGGACATGACCTGGCTGTCCGGCACGTGGTTGACGACCTTGGCGAAGATTTCCTGGTTGTCGGTCATCTGCGTGACGTCGCCCTGCCGGAAATAGTGGTCTACCGCGATGGCGAAGTAGCCGAGTTTGGCGAGGCGCCGGCAGACGTCCTTGATGTGCTCGTGCACACCGAAGATTTCCTGCACCACCAGCACTACCGGAAACCTGCCGGCCTTGTCCGGATGCGCGCGGTAGGCGGGTACCGGGCCGGTCATGGTGGCGATCTTCACTTCGCCGGCGACCAGGCCCTTGGTATCCGTCGTGATGACGGTCGAGGCGATGGGTTGCGTGAGGCGCGCAAAGCCTTGCGGCAGCCAGGCGGACGCCAGATCGCGCCAGTCGGGCAGGGATGGCGCGAACGCGCCGGGCAGGGTGGAACCGGTCATGCGGGTCTCCTCGGAAAGTGTGCGGCGGGCAAAAAGTGTAGCACCGTGCCGCCGGCCGCTTGCCTGCCGTGCCCGTGGCTGGAGTAAGCTAGCGCCGCCGTAAAACCGAAACCGCGCGAGGAGGGGGCCATGTTCCGGAACATCCTGATCCCGACCGACGGATCCGAACTGTCGCAGAAGGCCGTGCGCTACGGAGTTGCGCTGGCCAAGGACCACGCCGCGAAGGTCACGGCGATCCACGTCATCCCCGATTACCACCTGATGATCGCCTATGAGGGCTCGTTCGATCCGGTGACGGAGGAGCGCATCGAGCAAGAGGCGAAAACGCGCGCGCAGGCCTACCTGCAGTTCGCGACGGAAACCGCGGCGGCGGGCGGCGTTACCTGCGAGACCGTCTGCGAGACCGGCGATCATCCGCACGACGCGATCCTGAAGGCCGCCGAGACGCGGGGCTGCGATCTGATACTGATGACCTCTCACGGGCGACGCGGGTTGGCCGCTGTGCTGCTCGGTAGCGAGACGCGCAAGGTGCTGACCTACGCCAAAACGCCGGTGCTGGTGGTCCGCTAGGCGGCTTGGCGCAACGCGGAAAACAGGTCTTCCGGCACCTTGTTACACCCTTATGACGACTGAAGGAATAGTCCGGTGTAGCCCATTCATATATAGCTTTATTGATTAAATAGATTAGTTTTACTTATCTTTACCGGAAATATTGCAGTGCCGCAAAAAGGGCTTGCAATCAATCCATGACCACCCCATAATTTGAGGCGTCTGGTGCTCGCAATGAGCGTCAGCCAACTCCTCCAAAACCTCCTCCTTTGGTGGAATCTTCAAGCGCCGGTTCTCAAGACCGGCGCTTTTTTTCGCCCATCGCCCGCGCGTTTTTCGCTGCCGCGAGAACGCTCTGCCGCAGTCAGACCGCGAGGGGCCTGCGCTATACTCATCGCGCTGCAACAACGCCCGTCGTGGCGCCCGCCTCCGGCGGCCTGGCCCAGGCCAGGTTTATTGGGCCCGCACACCCGTTCCGGATTGTTGACTGCGGTCAAGGCGCTCACCACGCGGCAGTCCTAGATTCGCTCGCCTGCCGCCGGCGTGCGCGAGCCCGGAGTCGCATCCACGCTTCGAACGTCGAAAGAAAACCAATGAAAATCCACGAGTATCAAGCGAAAGAAATCCTGCGCCGCTATGGCGTGGCAACGCCGCGCAGTGTCGCGTGCTTCAGCGTGGACGAGGCGGTGGCCGCCGCGCACACCCTGGGCGGCAAGGTCTGGGTGGTAAAGGCGCAGATCCACGCGGGCGGCCGCGGCAAGGGCGGTGGCGTCAAACTCGCGCGCTCGGTGGACGAGGTCAAAACGATCGCCGGCCAGATCCTCGGCATGCAGTTGAAGACGCACCAGACCGGGCCCGAAGGCCAGAAGGTGCGCCGCCTGCTGATCGAGGAAGGCGCCGACATCAAGAAGGAACTGTACGTCGGCATGGTGGTGGACCGCGGCACGCAGCGCGTGTGCCTCATGGCCAGTTCCGAAGGCGGCATGGATATCGAAGAGGTGGCCGCGCACACGCCGCAGAAGATCCACAAGGTGTTCGTCGACCCGGGCACGGGTCTCCGGGATTCCGAAGCCGATCAGGCCGCGCGCAAGATGGGCGTGCCTGAGCCCAGTGTCGCGCAGGCGCGCGCCTGCCTGCAGGGCCTCTACAAGGCCTTCGTCGAGACGGACTCGTCGCTTGCCGAGATCAACCCGCTGATCCTGACCGGCGACGGCAAGATCATCGCGCTCGACGCCAAGATCAACTTCGACGACAACGCGCTCTTCCGGCATCCCGACCTCGCGGCCCTGCGCGACCTCGATGAAGAGGACCCGGCCGAGGTCGAGGCGTCCAAGTACGACCTCAACTACATCCAGCTCGAAGGCAACATCGGCTGCCTGGTGAACGGCGCCGGCCTCGCGATGGCGACGATGGACGTGATCAAGCTCTACGGCGGCAGGCCGGCGAACTTCCTCGACGTCGGCGGCGGCGCGACGGCCGAGAAGGTGACCGAGGCCTTCAAGATCATGCTGCGTAACCCGGAGCTGAAGGCGATCCTCGTCAACATCTTCGGCGGCATCATGAAGTGCGACACCATCGCCGAGGGCGTGGTGGCCGCCTCCCGCGCGGTGTCGCTGAAAGTCCCGCTGGTCGTGCGCATGAAAGGCACCAACGAGGACCTCGGCAAGAAAATCCTCGCCGACTCGGGACTGCCCATCATCACGGCGGACAACATGGCCCAGGCGGCCGAGCGGGTGGTGGGTGCTGTGACCGGCAAAAAAGCGAAGCCGGCGGTGACGGCGGTGCCCAAGGCCAAGCCGAAGGCCCCGGTGAAGCCCGCGGCCAAAGCCCGGCCCAAACCCAAGGCCAAACCGAAACCCAAGACCAGGAAAGCGGCGGCCAAGAAAAAACCGGCGGCGAAGAAGCGGGCGCGCAAGCCCATCGTCAAACGCAAGCCAGCGAAGGGCAAGCGTCCCGCGCGCAAGGCCGCGAAAAGGAAAGCCAAATGAGCATCCTGATCAACAAGAACACGCGCGTGATGACGCAGGGCATCACCGGCAAGACCGGCCAGTTCCACACCAAGATGGGCAAGCTGTACGCGAACGGGGCGAATTGTTACGTAGCCGGCGTCAACCCCAAGCGGCCGGGCGAATCCTATGAAGGCATCCCGATCTACGGCACGGTGAAAGAAGCCAAGGCGCAGACCGGCGCCAACGTGTCGGTCATCTACGTGCCGCCGCCCTTCGCCGCCGCGGCCATCGACGAAGCGGTGGAAGCCGATCTCGATCTGGTGATCTGCATCACCGAGGGCATCCCTGTACTTGACCTGGTGCAGACCAAATACAAGATGCTCGGCAAGCGCACCGTCCTCATCGGCCCGAACTGCCCGGGCGTCATCCTG
>JBOIEQ010000132.1:0-12201 GCA_050741255.1 Burkholderiales bacterium
GGCGAGCAGCGCAGGGACACCACGACAGTGGCGGTTCGTTGGGGCGGTTTCTCTTTGGTTACTTTCTCTTGTCCGCACAAGAGAAAGTGACTAGCTGCCGGGCTACCCCCGGCGACGTTGGCTTGCGGACTCGCCCGCGCGAGCGTCAGTACGAGATCCTGGCGAGAAAGCGTTCCAGCAGGGGATTGAACGCGGCGGGCTGCTCGAAGTTCGGCATGTGCGCCGCGCCCTTGATCACGTGCCATTCGGCGTCCGGAATGCGCCGCGACATGAGTTCCATCTGCTCGTAGATTTCACGTTCCTCGGCTTCGCCGGCGACGAGCAGCGTCGGCACGGCGATGTCCTGTACCCGGTCGGTGTGGTGCACCTCGGCCAGCAGCGCCTCTTCCTCGGCTTCGCGGACATGGAGCGGCGTCTTCAGGTATTCGCTGACGGCCCACTGCCTGACCGCGGCAGGCGTGGACGGATGCAGCTGCTTGTCCACCAACCCGCGCACCACGGCCTCCCAGCCTTTTTCTTTCACCGCACGGTGGAAACCGGCGACATCACGGCCGCGGCGCGAGCAGGGCGAGCCGATCAGCACCAGTCCGCGCAGGGTGGCGCCGTGTTCCAGCGCGTAGAGCTGGGCAACGATGCCGCCGACGGAGCAACCGGCGAGCACGAAATCCTTCAGATCGAAAGCCGCGACCAGCGCGCGATAGTCGTCGAGAAATTCACCGATACGGTAGGCGCCCGGCGGCTTTTCGGATTCGCCGTGACCGCGCAGGTCCACAGCGATCACGCGGTAGCGGTCGGAAAAGTGTTCGAGCTGCGGCCGATAGAACTCGGCGCTGGCCGGCGTCGAGTGGAAGAAGATCAGGGGCTTGCCTGCGCCTGCCTCCAGATAGTGAAGGTTGGCACCGCGGATATTCACGAACGGCATGACAGACTCTATGGCCGCCGGGCGATGAAGTCGATCTCCACGCGGGCGTGCCGGGCGAGGCCCGTGACGCCGATGCAGGTGCGGGCGGGGCGCCTGCCGAGGGGAAAATAGGAGGCGTAGACCGCGTTCATCTTCTCGTAGTCGTCGTAAAAGTGCGTGAGGAAGATGCGCGCGACGACCACGTGTTCGAGGCCGAGCTGGCAGCCTTTCAGCACCCCGGTCAGGTTCGCCATGACCTGACGGGTCTGCGCCTCGATGCCTTCCGGATAGGGCGAGTCGTTCGCCGTGCCGGTGAAGGGCATCTGGCCCGTGACGAAGACCCAGCCGTCGGCCTCGACGGCGTGTGAGAAGGGCGCGACCGGGTCGGGGGCGCCGGCGATCATGTGGAAGAGGGGGAGACTCATGTCAAAGGCGGGAGTCGGAAATGGTCAATGGGAAATCGTGCGAACCGTTTCCCCATTCCCGATTGCCGATTCACGATTCCCCCGGGCTCAATACCCCAATTTCCGATCCACCGTGTACTTAAGCGGCTGCCCCTTCATGAACCGCGGCAGGTTCTCGAACCAGCGGTCGAAGATCTTTTCGACGTAATCCGGGTAGTCGCAGGAAATGTGCGGCGTGATGAGCAGGTTCGGCACGTCCCAGATCGCGGAATCCGCCGGCTGCGGCTCCGGCTGCAGCACGTCCACCACCGCGCCGGCCAGCGTGCCTGCTTTCAGCATCTCGCACATCGCGCTGTAGTCCACCAGCGGCGCACGGCCGACGTTGATCAGGCCCGCCGAGGGTTTCAGCATCGCCAGCCGCTCGCGGCTCATGATGTTCTTGGTTTCCGGCGTGGAGGGCGTGGCGACGACCACGTAGTCCGCTTTCGCCAGCACGCTGTCGAGCTTGGCAATCTTCAGGGCCTTGTCGGCGGGCTTGCCGGCCTTGCCGCTGCGGGTGACGCCGATCACTGTCATGCCCAGTTTCTTCGCGGCGCGGCCTGCAGCCATGCCGAGGTCGCCGAATCCGACGACCACCGCGGTCTTGCCCTTGCTGGAGGCGTAGAAGAACTGCTCCCATTTATGGGCCTGCTGGTTGGCGATCATCTTCTGGAAGCCGAAGGCCAGCATGGTGAACGCCATCAGGCAGTATTCCTCGCACTTCTCGCCATGGGCGCCGCTGTTATTCGTCAGAGTGACGTTGGCGGGCATCCAGTCCATCGGCATCAGCGCGTCCACGCCCGCGCCGGTGTTCTGGATCCAGCGCAGGTTGGGCGCGCGTTCCGCGAGGTTCTCGCGGGGCGGGTTGTTGGAGATGATCGCGTCGACCGTGGGCAGCGCGGCCTCCAGCGTGTCGTCGTCGAGGCTGTAGGTGACCTTGACGTGCTTTGCCAGCGCCTTGTGACGTTTGGCCGAGGCAGCCCAGCGTTCCATGGTGAGTTGGAAAATCGGCGGACGCGAGCGGAAGTTGCGGAGCAGCAGGTGGACTTTTTTCGGGGCTTTCTTCTTGGCGGCCATGGTTTCTCTATCGTTGGCTAAAGGGGAATGACGAGCAGGGTGTCGTAGCGCGCCGAGTCGGTGATGACCAGGCGCTTGCGGAAGTGCGCTGCGTTACCTTCGACCACCACGTCGTCGAGGTAACGGCCCGCGCTGAAGAGCGTCATTTCTCCGTCGTGCATCGTGCGGACGACGAAGTAGCCAGTCTGCGTCCGCCAGGCGCCGTGGTCGAAGCCGAGGATTTCCGTGGCGCCGATGACGTGGCGGTAGGCCTGGGGTTCGTAGACGTTGACCTCGCGGATCGAGCTCACGCGGTCTTCCAGCATCGCGCGGTTGTCGCAGTACCACACGCCGAGCGGCCGGCCCG
This sequence comes from Burkholderiales bacterium, assembly GCA_050741255.1. GTDB lineage: Bacteria > Pseudomonadota > Gammaproteobacteria > Burkholderiales > SG8-41 > CAZXNF01. The sequence goes on from JBOIEQ010000132.1 coordinate 2,768, forward strand.
CGTCGAAATCGGTGCGGGTGAGGATCTGGTAACCGGCATCCTCGGTGAACAGCGCCGGCCAGCGTTCCAGCTCGTCGTTGTCGATAATGTGGCCGTAGGCGCAGTTGAGACGGGCGATGGCGTCGCGGACGGGCAGCGGGGCGTCGATCTGCGGCGTCGCGGGGACGACGGCTGGCGCCAAGCTAGACATCCATCAGCTCCCGGTAGACCTTCCAGAAGCCGCGCACGGACGTTTCCGTCGCGCGCGTCGGCATGCCGCCCACGCCGCGGCCGCCCATTTCGAGGATGGCCACGCCATCGAGGTCACCGGCAATGCCCTTCTGCACGAAACCCCCGATCGCACCGTCTTCCATGGAGACGAGGCCGGCGGGGCCGACCAGGTTCGCCTGCTTGATGCGCACGGCGGTCTGCTCCGGCGTGTCTTCCTCGAAGCCCAGCAGCGTCCACACCAGTTCGCAGTCCCTGGGGCCGTGGGTGATGATCTGGCGGGTGCCGAGCGAGTTCAGGATCTGGTGCAGGACGAAGCCGGGAAAAATGCTCTGGATCGCGTTGGTGATCTGGTCTGGGTATTCCATCCACTGGTCGATCAGGGACGGGTCTTTCAGGCCGTAGGCTTCCTTCTGCGCGCGGATCATGCCGGAGTCGTAGGCGGCATCGCCTTTGTCCGTGTAGCGCTTGGTGAAGGTGATGTGGTGCCAGCTCTTGTCGTCCTGGCGCGTGCCCCCTTCGGCGGACAGCCGGTTCAGCTTGAAGGTCGAGAAGAAGGCGTGCAGCAGCGACGGATGGTAGTTGTCGCGGCTGTTCTCGACGTAGAGCTTCCAGTTGTTGTGCATCATCTGGCTGTAGCGGCCGAGGATCTTCACCTTGCCGTAGAGGGTGCGCTCCATGTGCTCGACCATCACCGGGCCGAGGTACTCCCGCAGCGGCGGGGTGTCGTCGGCGAAGGTGCCGAAGATGAGGCCCTTGATCGTCTCCACGCGCAGACGGATCAGCTTGTGCTGCGACTTGTCGAAGTCGCCGGGCATGCCGCCCTTGTCCTGGATGCCCTTCTCGAAGGCGATCGTCTTCAGGTTGCCGTCGAAGTCGTAGATCCAGTTGTGGTACGGGCAGACGAAGTTATGCGTGCGGCTGCGCGTGCCCTTCGGCTGGTGGCAGATGATCGAACCCTTGTGGACGCAGCGGTTGACCAGCGCGTTGACCGTGCCGTCTGCCTTGCGCACCACGATCACGGGCGTGTCGCCGACCCGGTTGGTGATGTAGTCGCCCGGGTTCGGGATTTCCACTTCCAGGCCGAGGAAGCTCCACGTCCGGCCGCGGAAGATCAGGTCCTGTTCCCATTGGTAGATCCCCGCATCGCTGAAGACGTTCAGCGGCACGCGCGTGTAGCCCTCGGCGGGCCATTGCACGAGTTCCTTCAGCGGGCGGGTACCTACAGCTTGCACGGGCGCTTACTTCAGTTCGAAGATCGCGTCGACTTCAACGGCCGCATGGCGCGGCAGCATGGCGCCGACCGCGGTGCGGGCGTGCTTGCCGGCATCGCCCATCACCTCGACGATCAGGTCGGACGCGCCGTTGATGACGGTGGGGGTATCGACGAAGTCCGGCGCCGCGTTCGAGAAGCCGCCGAGCCGCACGCAGCGGCTGACCTTGTCGAGGTCGCCGCCGCAGGCCGCCTTGAGCGCGGCGAAGATGTTGATGCCGCAGATGCGGGCGGCGGCCTTGGCCTCGTCCACGGTCACGCCGGCGCCGACCTTGCCGGTGCAGGTGACCTTGCCGTCCACCAGGGGGAGCTGGCCGGCGATGAAGACCAGTTTGCCGGTCACCATGAAGGGCACATAGTTGGCGGCGGGGGTGGGGACGGCGGGCAGGGTGATGCCCAGTTCTTTCAGGCGTGCTTCGATGCGGCTCATGCTTTCCTCTTGGTGTGGATGGAACTACTTGATCGTCTTGGACTGCTGGTACGGCCCCGTCACGAAACTGCTGTCGAGCGGGTCCACTTTCAGCGAGCCGGCGGCCTTGAATATTTCTGCCTGCTTTTTCAGCGCGGCGATGTCGGCGGGCTCGAAGGAGGCGATGTAGAGGTCATCCCAGACGGCGGCGTAGGCCTTCGCGTCGTCGGCCGGCATGTTGGCGGCCTTCTGCAGGATCTCGGCGACGAGCGGCTTGTTCTTCAAGCCGAGTTCGTTGGCCTTGCGCAGGCCCGCGATGAACTTGGCCACGGCCCCCGGGTTCTTCGCGAGGTAGTCGCTGTTGACGATGGTCACCGCGAGAATCGGGGGCGCATTCGCCTTGGTCAGTTTTTTCCATTCCGAGACGTAATCGCCGAGCACGCGCAGCTTCACTTCATTCATCTGCGCGACGGTGGTCGCGCGCACGGCGCCGACATCGATCTGCTTCTGCGCGATGAACTGGGCGAGGACGGTCTCCGTGCCGGGGACCGCCGTGTAGTCGGCGAGCTTGAGGCCGTAGTTGAACTCCAGCAGCGCGGTGCCGAGCGAGTAGGTGGCGCTGCCCGGCGGCGACATGCCGATCTTCTTGCCCTTGAAGTCGGCGAAGGACTTGATGGGCGAGTCCGCGAGCACCACGAACTTGACCTGCGCGATGTGCGTGTTGAGGACGATCTTGATGGGCGCGCCATCCGCGGCGACGGCGATGGCGCCGGCCGACGGTGCGCCGAACGACAGGTCGATGGCGCCGGTGGCGACAGCGCGCAGCGGCGCGTTGACGTCGGAGAACTTCACCCATTCGACCTCGAGGCCTTCTTTTTCGAGCAGCTTCTGGGTTTCCAGGACCGAGCCCTGGCCCAGCGAGAGGCCGCTGGACCAGTAGCCGACCTTGATCTTCTGTGCGCCGGCGGGGAGGGCGGTCAAGGCGAGGGCGAGGGCGGCGAGGGTGGTGCGCATCCAGAGGCTGAGGTTCATCGGGTGCTCCTTGTGATGATCGTGAAAGGGAGGAATTGTGTCCGGGGACCGGGTGCCCGGCAACCGTGAAAACTAGCAGCAACCGTGCCTGTTCACGACCCTCAGGCTGTGCCCGGAATGTCGTGGCCGAGCCCCAGGCGGCGGGCTTCCGCGAGCACCCCGGCGGCCACATACAGGTCCTGCAGCGCCATCCCGTGAGACTTGTAGAAGGTGATCTGCTTCGCATCGGTGCGCCCGGGGCGCAGGCCGGCGGCCACGTCGCCGATCTCGGCCAGCGCCTCCCACTGGAGACGGCCGCTCTCCACCAGCGGCAGCAGCTCGCCGCCCTCCTTGCGCGCCACCTCGCGGGAGTCCGCCACGATCAGGTCGAAACGGCGCAGCGCGTCGGCATGCAGTTCCCGCTTCATGAATTGATTGGCGCCGGCCGCGTTGACGTGCTGGCCCGCTTCCAGCCAGTCACCGGCCAGGACCGGTGCCGTGGCGCGCGTGATGACATTGACGATGTCGGCGCCACGCACCGCGGCCTCACCCGAAGCGGCGGGCAGGACCGGAATGCCGACCTTTTCGGTCATGGCGGCGCACCAGGCTTCGAGTTTGTCGCGGGTCGGCGCGTAAACGCGCACCTCCCGCAGTTTGCGCACCGCGCACACGGCTTCGAGCTGGCCGGTACCGATGCGTCCGGCGCCCAGCTGGCCCAGCACGGCCGCGTCGGGGCGTGCGAGGTACTGCGTCGCGACGCCCGTGGCGGCGCCCGTGCGGACCACGTTGAAGCGGTTCGACTCGAGGATGGCGAGGGGCGTGCCGCTGGCGCTGTCGTAGAGGAAGGTATGCGAGCGGCTTTGCTGCGGTGTCACGTAATAGGCCTTGAAGCCTGTGACGCCAACGTCGGGCGCCGTCGCAGCCTGCAGGATGTTCAGCGTGCCGGCCGGCGTGCGGGTGCGTTCGCGCGGCGTGTCCACCGCGGCGTGCCGGGCGCGGGCCTGCAGACCGGCATCGACCGCGCGGACGGCATCCGCCATCCGCAGCACGCGGCCAACGTCGTCTTCGGTGAGGTACAGCACTATTCGGCCTTGATGCCGGCCGCCTTGATCACGGCGGCATACTTCGCGACTTCCTTCTTGATCAGCGCGGCGAACTGCTCGGGCGTGCCGCCCGCAGCCTCGAGTCCCTGCGCGGCCAGCGTGTCGATCATCTGCGGGGTCTTCAACACCGCGTTGAGGTCGGCATTCAGCTTGTCCACCAGCGCGCGGGGCAGCTTCGCGGGCCCGAGCATGCCCTGCCAGTTGGAGACGTCGAAACCGGCGAAGCCCGCTTCCGCGACCGTGGGCAGATCGGGGGCGGAGGCCGCGCGCTTTGCGGTGGTGACGCCCAGCGCGCGCAGCTTGCCGGCCTTCACCTGCGGCAGCGCCGGCGGCATGGTGCTGAACATCACCTGCACCTGGCCTGCGATGAGTTCGGTGATCGCGGGCGCCGTGCCCTTGTACGGCACGTGCACGAGGTTGATGCCGGTCGCCTGTTTGAAGACTTCCGCGGTCAAATGCAGCGAGGAGCCGGCGCCCGCGCTGCCGTAGTTCAGCCCACCGGGCTTGGCCTTGGCCAGCGCGACGAATTCCTTGATGGACGTTGCGGGCAGACTGTTGGTGACGACGATGATGAAGGAAGAGGTTGCCAGCAGCGTGATCGGCGCGAAGTCCCTGACCGGATCGTACGGCGGCTTTTCATGCAGCGCCGGATTGACGGCAAGGTTGCCGAGGCTGGCGAGGAAGAGCGTGTAGCCGTCGGGCAGGGCGGTCGCCGCGAGCGTGGCGCCGACGAGGCCCCCGGCGCCGCCGCGGTTGTCGACCACCACCTGCTGGCCGAGTCGCTCGGAGAGGCGCTGGCCCACGGCACGCGCCAGGATGTCGTTGCCGCCGCCGGGCGGGAAGGGAACGATCAGCCGCACCGCCTTGGTGGGGTAGGGCTGCTGCGCGAGCGCGGGCAGAGCCGGCAAGGCGACGGCGACGAACGCGGCGGCCAGTGGCCGGACGAACTTCGAGCGAAACTGAGTCATGGCAGTTCTCCTCATGAGCGTGGGTCTTGTTATTCGGGTTTGATGCCGGCGGCCTTGGTCACATCGCCCCATTTTTTGAGTTCCCTGGCGATGTACTGCCGGAAGGCGTCGGGTCCGAGGAGCGTGACCTCGAGACCCATGCCGGTAAAGCGTTCCTTCACATCGGGCAGTTCAGCCGCGCGCGCGATCTCTGCGCTCAGCTTGTCGACGACGGGCCTCGGAATGCCGGCCGGCCCCTGGTAGCCGTACCAGATTGCGGCCTCGAAGTCGGGCACGCCGCCTTCCTCGATGGTCGGGATGTCGGGCAGTGCGCCCATCCGTTTCTTCGTGCAGATGCCCAGCGCGCGCAGCTTGCCGCTCTTCACGAGCTGCAGCGCGGCCGGGATGCTGCTGAAGATGGAATCCACCTGGCCGCCGGTGACGTCGGTCAGCGCCGGGCCCAGGCCCTTGAAGGGCACGTGCGTGAGGTTGACGCCCGCGCGGATCTTGAACAGTTCCGCGACGACGTGCGAGGACGCGCCGGTGCCGGCGGAGGCGATGGTGATCTTGCCGGGCTGCGCCTTGGCGAGCGTGATGAACTCCTGCAGGGTTTTCGCGGGGGAGGACGCGGTCACGACCAGCAGGAGCGGCGAGGAGCCGACGAGCTGGATGGGCGTGAAGTCGCGCAGCGTGTCGTAGGGCACCCTGGCGAACACGAAGGGGTTCACGACGAACGGCGAGTCGACGACCATCAGCGTGTGGCCGTCCGGCGTGGCGCGCGCAACGAGTTCGGCGCCGATCATGCCCGCCGCGCCGCCGCGGTTGTCGACGATCACCGTCTGGCCCAGGCGGTCGGTGAGCTTCTGGCCGATGATGCGCGCGATGATGTCGGTCGAGCCGCCGGGCGGATAGGCGACGATGGTGCGCACCGGGCGTACGGGGTAGTCCTGGGCGGCGGCCGTGCACGCACTCGCGGCCAGCAGGCTGAGGCAGATGCATTTCGCGATCATGTGGGATCCTCCTTGCATGGGAAGTCGTGGCTACGGTGGCGCCGGTTTACGCGGCCACGGGCGCGGTTTTGCGGCTCGCCAGAAAGGCCGGCAAGCCCGCGTCCTCACCGTCGCGCGCGATGTGCTCGGCGAGGTAGACGCCGGTGATCGGCGACAGCGCGACGCCGTCGCCGCCATGGCCGATCGCCACCGCGTAGCCGCGCGGACCGCCCGCGCCGCCCAGGCTGACGCCTTTCGGCGAATAAGGCCGCAGGCCGGCCCACGCGCGGATCGCCTGCAGCCGTCCCAGTTGTGGCATCGCCCGCACGGCGAGGCGGGAGATTTCCGCCAGTGCTTCCCGTGTCGTGCGGGTGTCGAAGCCGGCGAATTCGTTGGTGCCGCCGAGCAGCACGGTGCCAGCGATCGGTTTGCTCGTATAGGCGAAGGCTGCGTTGATGCTCCCCGCCGCACCCTTGTGCTTGGCCAGCAGGCTGCCGGCCGACCCCACCCGCATCGTCGGCATGGCATCCGCGGCTTCGAGGACGATCATCTGGCCGCGCCGCGGCACGACATCGTGCGCGACGCCGACCATGTTGCCGATGTCGTTCGCGTGCGCGCCGGCCGCGTTGACGACCCAGCGCGCGCGTACCAGGCCGCGGGACGTACGCACGCCCGTCACCCGGTCGCCGGCGGTTTCGACGCCCTGCACGTCGAGCCCGGTGAGAATTTCCGCGCCGCGCGCCTGCGCCGCGCGGGCGAAGGCCTGCGTCACCTTGAACGGATTGGCCTGCGCGTCCGTAGGACAGTAGCCGGCGGTCAGCACCCGCGCTTCGAGCAGAGGATTCAGCGTGCGGCATTCCGCCGGCGTCAGGATGCGCAGGGGTACGCCCGCGGCCTGCTGCGCGGCGGCCATTTCTTCCAGGTAGGCGGCTTCCGTCTCGGTTTCCGCGATGACCATGCCGCCGTCGGCGACGTACTCGAGATCGGCGCCGAGTTCGCGGCCGAGGTCCGGATACAGGTGCTGGCTCGCCTGCGCGAGATCGAGCGCAAGGCCTGGCTTCTTGGTGGCGAGCGACACCACGCCGGAGTTCACGGAGGAGGCGCCGCTGCCGACCCCGGCGCGCTCGAGGATGGCGACGCGGGCGCCGCTCCTGGCGAGGTAGTAGGCGATAGAGCAGCCGATGACGCCGCCGCCGACGATCGCGAAATCGGTGTCGAGCAGCGTGCCGTGCACGGGGGCGGCGGCGAAGGGGGGATCGGCGAGGTTGGTCATGTCAGAGCAGCCCGCGCAGCTTCTGGATCAGCCGTACCGATTCGGGCTCGGTGGAGTCGCGCGGGCGCGCGCAGGGAATCGCCACGAGTTCGCGCACGCGCCCCGGGCGCGGCGCCAGTACGCAGACCTCGTCGGCGAGCACCACGGCTTCCTCGACGTCGTGTGTCACGAACACGATGGTCATCTGCTTCAGGGCGTGGATGCGCATCAGCTCGGTGTGCATCAGGCCGCGTGTCTGCGCGTCGAGCTTGGAGAAGGGTTCATCCATCAGCAGGATGCGCGGCTCGGTGACGAGGCTGCGCGCCAGCGCCACGCGCGAGCGCATGCCGCCGGAAAGCTGGTACGGGAACACGTTCTCGAATCCGGAGAGGCCGACGAGTTTCAGCACGTCCGCGGCGCGCCCGCGGCGCTCCTCGCGCGGCATGTCGCCGGCTTCGAGGGCAAACTCGACGTTGCGCTGCGTCGTGCGCCACGGCAGCAGGCGCTCGTCCTGAAACATGTAGCCGATCGAGCGCCACTCGCGGAAGTGCTTCGATACCACGCCGCCGAAACAGACCTGTCCGCGTTCCGGCCTGACCAGCCCGGCGATGATGTTGAGCAGCGTGGACTTGCCGCAACCGGAGGCGCCCAGCAGCGCGAGCACGCCATGGGCGGGAATCTGCAGGTTGATGTCCTGCAGCACCGTCAGCGGTTCGCCGTCCGCCGTGTCGAACCACTTGTGTATGCCTGCCAGCGAAATCGCGGCGCTATCGACGCAGGCGTCGGCGGCATCAACGGTGGTGGCGGACATCGCGCTCAGGCCTTTTGCGGCGGCTTGGCCGCGAACGTGGAATCCTTCAGGCACAGCCGGCCGCGCGGGTCCTGCCACAGCCTGCCGTCCGCATAGAGCGTGCCCAGTGCGCGGGAGATCGTCTGGAAGTCGCTGTCGGCGAAATGGGCGGCAACCGCCTGGTAGTAGAGCGGCTCTTTTTCCAGCACGGCAACGATCTGTTTCGCCAGCGCCGCGATTTGCGCGTCGCCGGCGTTCACTGTCGCCGGTTTCGCGTCGGCCTTGCCGCCGAGGTAGTCGGCGATCTTCGCGCGGTCGGCGTAGGCGTAGGCGATGCGCTCGAAGCGCTCCTTGGGGATGCCCTCGCCGATGGTGGCGTCCACGCCGACCTTGGCGCCGGTCGGCACCACGCCGGGCGGCATGACCGCGAGGCTGGGGTCGAGCGGCTTGGCGCGCGCGCCGGGGATGATGAAAACGTCGCGGTCGGCCTGCACCCGCGTGGCGATCGCCCATTCCACGTCCATCGCGTTCCAGACGTCGATGTCGTCATCCACCACGACCACGTGTTTCAGGTCCATGACCGAGAGCGCGGCGAGCAGGGCGTTCTTGCCTTCGCCCGACTGCTTCTTGATCGAGATCACGGCGTGCCAGAAGGCGCAGCCGCCGAGCGTGACGTTGATGTCCTGGATCTGCACACCCGCGGTCTTCACAGCGCGGCGGATGGCCTGGTAGCGCGTGGGTGCTGCGAGCCAGGTGTTCTCCCACGGCATGTGCAGCGCGTAATAGATCGCGTTCTTGCGCATCGTCACCGCGTTGATGCGGACGAGCGGGTTCCAGTGCAGGCCGCCCATCAGACGGGTGAACTCGCCGAAGCGGCCTTCCGGGTAGACCCAGCCGGTGGGCAGGATCTCGCCTTCCAGCACGATCTCGGCGTCGGCAAGGCAGGGGAGATCGATGGTTTCGCAGTTCACGAGTTCGACCGGCGCGCCGCGGATGCCGCCAGCGATGCCCATTTCGTCCACGCCGAGCGGCGCGCGGAAGCCGGAGCCCATGATCTCGAAGGGATGCGTGCCGATGGAGATCGAGATCGGGCAGGGGCGGCCCAGTTCGGTCGCGCGCGCGGCGAACAGCCGCATGTTGTTGGGCGTGACGATGTCGATGCCGGTGAGGTTCTTCTCCTTCACCATGAAGCGGTAGATGCCGGAGTTGAGGCCGAATTCCGGATCCTTCGCGATCACGACGCCCGCCGTGATCATCGGGCCGCCGTCGTAGATGGACGACATCGGGATCGGCAGCTTGTGCAGGTCCACCTCGGCCCCGCGCTGGATGACCTGTTTGTGCGGCGCGGTTTCGCAGTAGCGCGGCGGGATCGGTTTGTTGATGCCCTGTTCCAGCTTGGACTCGATCTCGCCGTAGGTTTCGCAGCCCATCGACATCGTCGCGCGCTTCTGCG
>JBOIEQ010000133.1:0-12186 GCA_050741255.1 Burkholderiales bacterium
TTCCCACCGCGTTCACCGTCAGCGTGCCCGTGCCCACGCTCGATGTGCCCAGGACCAGCGCGTTGGCGTCCGTCACCGCCACGTTGTTCGCGCCCGAGTTGTTCAGGCTCACCGCGCCCGTGAAGTCGTTCGCCTGCGTCAGGGTGATGACGCCAGCGCCGCCGTTGAAGGTCGCCGCGCCCGCGCCACCCGCCTGCGTCAGCGCGCCGGTCTGCGTGATTCCCACCGCGTTCACCGTCAGCGTGCCCGTGCCCACGCTCGATGTGCCCAGGACCAGCGCGTTGGCGTCCGTCACCGCCACGTTGTTCGCGCCCGAGTTGTTCAGGCTCACCGCGCCCGTGAAGTCATTACTCCCGTTGGTCAGCGTGATGGCGTTCGCCCCGGCCGTGAAACTGGACGTACCGTTGACGTCGATGAGCGCGGTCTGCGTCAACGGGCCGCTTGACTGCAGAACCACGTTGCCGGTCGTCGTCAATCCGACAGACGCCCCGACAGTGCCGATCGAGAGCGCGGTGCCGTTCGTATAACTCACATCTCCGGTGGTATTCCCGGCCAGGACGCCCACATCATTACCGGCGTTGGTCAGCGTGAAAGTACCGGCTCCCAGCAATTCGAGTCCACCTGCCGTGGTGATCGCGCCGGTCTGCGTCACCGCGCCGCTGGAAGTGATCTGGAAGTTGTTGCTGTTGGCGCTGGCGTTCAGGCCGGCGATGTTCAGTGCGCCGGTGTTCGAGATGAACGTATCGGCGGTACCGACCTGCGCCGCATTGCTGGTGTTGACGGTGACGCTGCCGCCGTTCATCGCAGTGAGAATGGGCGTGCCGCTCGAGCCAATGCCGCCGCCGGCCGCCCACATCACGAGGCCCGTGGTGCTGTCGGCGCCGGTGATGGTGAACGCGCCGCTGCGTGTAATGGAGCCCATCCCGAGCGCACCGCCGGTGCCGTCGTCCCAGGTGCCAGGCGTGGCACTGTCATGGTCAGCCAGCAGCGTCAGCGTGACGCCTGAATTGACCGTCACGTTGCCATTGATATCGATGTTGTCTTCGGCCCAGATCGTCGTATTCGCAGCGAATACGCCCGAAACCGTGGCGTTGAGCGGGTCGATGATGAAACTGCCCCGCGTATAACCCGGCGCGGCATTGCCGATCACGGAACCCGCGAAAGACGCCAGATTCCCGGCACTGAATTCGCCGGAACCACCATTGCCGGAGGTCAAACCACCGGAAAAGTCGATGACCTGTCCGTTCTGAGCATAGGCATTGCCCGACGAATAGAGATAAACCGACCCGCCGTTGGAAAGCACGTCCGCGCCGCGCGCCTCGACTAGGCTGGTTCCGGACAGCAGCAGCGTGTCCTGCGCGATCATCGAAACATTGCCGGCGGTGGCATTGTCCCCGGCGTTCGCACGAACGGTGCCGTTGTTGGTCACCGTTGCGCCTTCGATCGAAACCGATCCGCCGCCGGCGCCGCTCGCCGTACCACTCGCCGTAGTCACGCTGCCCTGCGCGAGGATAACGTCCTGCGTCGCCTTGAACACGATCTTGCCGTTCTCGCCCATCACCGCGCTGTCCGCGCTGACGAGCCCCGCCTGGCGCACCACGCCGCCGTGCATGCCGATGCGGCCGCCGGAAGCCATGATCTGGCCGAGGTTCACGACTTCGTTGGCGGGGGCAACGACCTCGACGCGCACTTCGGGCGTCATCGCGTTGAAAATTTCGACGCTGCGTCCGGCGGCGAGCAGCACTTCGCCGTTGGGGCTGTTGATGATGCCGTTGTTGGTGACGTTCGGCGCGACGAGATAGACATGACCACCCGCAGGCGTGGTGATCGTGCCGTTATTGATGAGCGCGCCGGCGTTCGGGTTGTCCTGGAACTTGAACTTGCCGGCGAGGAAGTCCTGGTTGGACATGTCCAGCGTCGAGGCCAGGAAGCCGTTGACGTTGATGTTGGCGCCCGGCCCGATCACGATGCCGTTGCCGTTGATCAAAAACACACGGCCGTTCGATTGCAGCGCGCCGAGAATCACCGAGATATCGCCGCCGGTCACCCGGTTGAACACGGCGCTGGAGCCGGACTGCTGGATGAACTTGGTGATCTCGTTGGCACTGATCGAGAAACTCTGCCAGTTGATCACCGTGCCCGGGCTGTTGGTGATCGAGAGCAGCGTGCCGTTCTGGCTGAATACCGCGTTGCCGATGACGACCACACCGCCCGTCGGGTTCGCCTGGGCGACCTCCGCGACGAAACACGAGGCGACCGCGAGCGCAACCAGCTTGCGGTTTAGTCCGGAGCGATTCCGGCGTGTGCTGCGGTGTTCCCGTTTCATAGCGCGCTCCCTGGGGCTGACGGCACCCCGTGGTCTTTGCCGTACAACCAACAACAAACGATGAACGCACTCACCCGGGATTCGGAGGACTCGGGCGGAGGGCGCATTGCCACCGCACCGGCAATCCTGCCCGGCGCCATGGCTTTATTATTGATTTAGCTCAGGAATTTTCGGCACGCGGCAGCGATAACCGCACGAAAATCCTGCTCCCTCTCCCGCCCGCCGGCACGGGCAGAACAGCCCGTGCGAGGACAGGAGGGTACGTTAGCCCCGCAGGGCCGATTCCGCAAGCATCCGCGCGATTGCGTTGTCATATTTCCACCCGGCGGCGGCCCTCAAAAGGAAAAGATCGCCGCCATGCTGATCCGGCCCGAATTCCGCCGGCCGTCCGCCGAAGTCGTGCCCGCCCCGTCGTGCGTGACCTTGGCCAGGTCGACGCGGAGGGAGAGCGAATCCTTGTAGAGGTAGCGCACCCCGGCGCCATAGGAATCCAGCCCGAAGGTCTGGTTCTGCGGCGGCTGGTTGTAATTAAATTTGCCCCAGCCCGTGTCGCGAAAAATCAGGAAGCGCATCTGCGAGCCGTCGAGTTCGAGCGCCGGACCGAGGTTGGGGGTGTAGAACTCGAAATTGGCCCACCAGCCCTGGTCGGCCGCATACTGTCGCTCGGTGAAGCCGCGGATGTTGTACATCCCGCCCAGCCCGAGCTGTTCCGCCGGGATCAGCGCGTCCCGCGTCCACTGCATGTTGCCGTTGAAGCGGAACTGGTAGTCCTTGGTGGTGGCGAACACGTAGGTGGCGCCCGCGCGGCCGAGGTGGTAGCTGGGCGTGGCGTTCTGCCGGCTCAGATCGAAAACCTCGTTGCTCTGGTCGCCGCCGCCGTTGAAGGGATTCCAGAACCCGCCGAAGTAGAAACCCAGTTGCTGGTTCGACCGCTTCAGCACGCCGTTATAGACCATCGATATCGGCTGGATCGTGATGTCCGGCACCAGTCCGACGCCGGCGCCAACCGTGGTCACGCTGTTGCGGAAGCGCTTCTGGTCGTAGCCGAACACCAGCTTCTGTTCGTAGCCCTCGAAAACACGGGGCAGGTTCCGGTTGTAGCGGGCGGAGAACACCCAGCCGGCGCCCGCCACGTTGAACAGGTTCTGCACCGTGCCGGAGTTGACGTTGGAATACGCCAGCACGAGATCGAGGCTGTCGCCAAGGGAATAGAACGGGATGCTTGCGCCCACCGCGGCAATCGTCACGTCATCGTAATGGTCCGGCGAAGTGATGTACTGCCCGGTCACCACGATGTCGCGGTCCCAGAAATTCGCCTGCTGGAAGCCAACACCGAGGCGGAAATAGCCGGTGGACGAAGTGCCGGTGGAATCAAGCGAGACGCTGTAGCGCTTGGCGTCGGAGTCGGCCACGCGCACGACCGCGTCCACTTCGCCCTCGTTGGCGCCCGCGCGCAACAGCACTTGCTGGCCCTTGCCGGGATTCTGGTTGGCGAGCCGCAGATTGTCGGCCATCGCCTGGGAATTCGGGGTCTTCCCCTCCGCGAGCGAAGGCAGGCTGCGGCGGATGTTCTCGTTGTCGTAGAACTTGTTGCCCTCGATATCCACCTTGCCAAGCCTGGGTTCGATGGCGGCAAACTTGACCACACCCTGATCGAGTTCCTGTTCCGGCAACGTCACCAGCACGACCCCGTAACCGGCGGCGACATACGCATCCTGCAGCGCTTCCAGTGCGCGCTGCACATCGCCGAAATCCTTGCGCGGCCCGATGAACGGCGCAAGCACCTTGTCGATGCGCGCCTGCGGCAGCAGCGTGTTGCCGCTCACGGCAAACGACTTGATGTCGAAGGTCAGCGCGGGCGCGGGAGGCGCCGGGACCGGAGATGCCCCTGCTGCAGGCACCTCGGCAGCCTGCAGCGGTCCCGGCGCAAAGCCGATACCCGACAACAGGCAGGCGCCGATGGCGCAAACAGCGCAGGTGAAGCGTAATTTCACGCCCGCATCCCTGTGACAGACTTCACGAAACCTCGCATATTTTTGCTTTTCGAGTCGGTTTCACACTACGTATGCAGCCGGTTTCCCGTGCATTTCCAGCACGAAAATCCACAGCTTTTCATTATACGGAAAGTATTTAAATTCAAGGGTTAACGAATCTTTACTGCTCGACAAAAACGGCCCCACGCTGATAGAGTGTTGTTTTTCTGCAATTAATCGCCAGATTAAGCCTATGTCTACGCCTCCCGCCCCCGCCAAACATGCCCGTGTCCTGATCCTCGGTTCCGGCCCGGCCGGCTACTCGGCCGCTGTATATGCCGCCCGCGCCAACCTCAAACCGGTGCTGATCACCGGTTTAGCCCAAGGTGGCCAGCTCATGACCACCACCGACGTGGACAACTGGCCGGCGGATGCCGACGGCGTGCAAGGTCCGGAGCTGATGGAGCGTTTTCTCAAGCACGCGGAGCGCTTCGGCACGGAAATCGTGTTCGATCAGATCCACACGGCGAAGCTCACAGCGAAGCCGATCACCCTGCTGGGCGACCAGGCCACCTACACCTGCGATGCGCTGATCATCGCCACCGGGGCCTCGGCCATGTATCTGGGCCTGCCCTCCGAGGAAGCCTTCATGGGCCGCGGCGTATCGGGCTGCGCTACCTGCGATGGTTTTTTCTATAAGGATCAGGAAGTTGCCGTGGTCGGCGGGGGTAACACCGCGGTCGAGGAAGCGCTCTATCTGTCGAACATCGCCAAGCATGTGACCGTGGTGCACCGGCGCGACAAGTTCAGGGCCGAAGCGATCCTCGTGGACAAGCTGAACGAGAAGGTCGCCGGCGGTAAAGCCACGATCCTGTGGGATCACACTCTGGATGAAGTCCTCGGCGACAAGTCAGGGGTGACCGGGATGCGGGTCAAGCACGCCAAGACCGGCGCGGCGCAGGACAAACCTCTGCAGGGGGTGTTCATCGCGATCGGGCACAAACCCAACACCGCGCTGTTCGAGGGACAGTTGACGATGAAAAACGGCTATCTCATCGCCAAGTCGGGCAATGAGGGCATGGCCACCGCCACCAGCATTCCCGGCGTGTTCGCCGCCGGCGACGTGCAGGACCACGTGTACCGCCAGGCCGTCACCAGTGCAGGCACCGGCTGCATGGCGGCACTCGACGCCCAGCGTTACCTCGAGTCGCTCACCTCGTGACGTGCGTGCGAGGCGCTCGTGAGCAAGCGCGCGGCATCCCCTCCGCCCGAGCGCCCGGAAACTGATTCCTTCGGCGCGCTGGTCGGCGCCCAGGTCGGGCCGATCGCGCCGCTGGCGCCGCACGGTCGTGCCGAACTGCCCCGCCCCCGCCCGCGGCCCATCCCTGCGCAACTCGTCCGCGACGAAGCGGATGCCCTGCGCGAGAGCCTGTCCGACCATGTGCCGTATGAACTCGCCATGGAGAGCGGCGAGGAACTGCGCTTCCTGCGGACCGGCTTATCCACGGACGTGCTGCGCAAGCTGCGGCGCGGCCACTGGCGTATCGACAATCACCTCGACCTGCATGGGCATACGGTCGACGAAGCGCGCACAGCGCTCACGCTATTCCTCCAGGAATGCCGGCACACGGGGGCGCGTTGCGTGCGCATCGTGCACGGCAAGGGGCTGCGGTCGAAAGGACGCGAACCCGTGCTGAAAGGAAAAGTCGCTGCCTGGCTGCTGCAGCGTGACGAAGTGCTGGCCTATTGCCAGGCGCGCACGGTCGACGGCGGTGGCGGCGCGGTGATCGTATTGCTGAAAGCAGGAACGAAGCGCCGGGGCTGACCCGCGAGGCCGCCCGCTCCCCGCGGCGTTATACGGCGGCTTCGCCGGTCTCGCCGGTGCGGATGCGGACCACCTGTTCGACCGTGGTGACGAAAATCTTGCCGTCGCCGATTTTGCCGGTCCGGGCTGCCTTGATGATCGCCTCGATGGCAGCTTCCACCTGGGTCTCCGTGAGCACGACCTCGATCTTGATCTTCGGCAGGAAATCCACCACGTACTCGGCGCCGCGATACAGCTCGGTGTGGCCCTTCTGGCGCCCGAACCCCTTGACCTCGGTCACCGTCAGCCCGCTGACGCCGATCTCCGCCAGCGCTTCGCGCACTTCGTCGAGTTTGAACGGCTTGATGATCGTTTCGATTTTTTTCATTGTTTCCTCCGGACGGTGACTTTGAATTATAGGCGCGCGGCCTTGCTCAGGCGAACCGCGGCCGATAGCGGTTGGTGATCGGATAACGCCAGTCCTTGCCGAAGCCACGCGGCGTGACGCGGATACCCACCGGCGCCTGCCGGCGCTTGTACTCGGACAGCCGGATCAGCCGGATCACCCGTTCGACATCGGACTGCGCGTGCCCCAGCGCCACGATGTCGGCCGGGCTCATGTCGCGCTCGACGTAGGCCTCCATGATCGCGTCCAGCGTCTCGTACGGCGGCAGGCTGTCCTGGTCGGTCTGGTCGGGCCGCAGCTCCGCCGACGGCGGCCGGTCGATCACGCGCTGCGGAATCACCGCGCCCAGACCGTTGCGATAATTGGACAGGCGGTAGACCAGCAGCTTGTTGATGTCTTTCAGCACCGCGAAGCCACCCGCCATGTCGCCGTAGAGCGTAGCGTAGCCGGTGCCCATCTCGCTCTTGTTGCCGGTCGTCAGCACGATGGCGCCGGTCTTGTTGGAGAGCGCCATCAGCAACGTGCCGCGGATGCGCGATTGCAGATTCTCCTCGGTGGTGTCCGCGGCCAGCCCCTTGAACGCGGGCGCCAGCGCAGCAGCGAAGGCGTCGTACATCGGCTTGATCGCGATCTCGTCCAGCCGCACGCCCATCAACTGCGCCTGGCGGCGCGCGTCCTCCACGCTCATGCCGGCGGTGTACTGCGAAGGCATCATCACCGCCCGCACCTGGTCGGCGCCCAGCGCATCGGCCGCGATCGCGAGCGTCAGCGCCGAATCGATGCCGCCCGACAATCCCAGCAGCGCGCCGGGAAAGCCGTTCTTGCCGATGTAATCCTGGACCCCGAGCTTGAGTGCCGCGTACACCTCGGCTTCCTGCGACTGCGGCGGTGCGATGGCGCCGCAGCGAGGAGACACGCCGTCGAACTCGACGATCCCCAGCGCCTCGGCGAAGCGCGGCAGTTCGTGCATCACCTGGCCGCCCGCATCGACCACGAACGACGCCCCGTCGAACACCAGTTCGTCCTGCCCTCCCACGAGGTTCACGTAGATAACGGGCAGACCGGTCTCGCGGGCGCGCTTGCTGACGACCTCGTGGCGCGAGGCTTGCTGGCGCGTGTGATAGGGGGACGCATTCAGCGCCAGCAACACCTGCGCGCCCGCGGCGCGCGCTGCGTGCGGCGCGGTGGCGAGCACCGCGCCAGGGCCGATGTTGGTGCCGAAATGCGGGCCCGCTCCGTGCGGCTGCGGCAACGCCGCGGCCGCACCCTCCGCGCCCCAGGTGTCCTCGCAGATGTTGATGCCGAAATGCACGCCGCCGGTCTCGAACACGCAGGGGGCATCACCACTGGCGAAATAGCGCTCCTCGTCGAACACGGTGTAGTTCGGCAGCGCGTGCTTGAAATATTGCGCGGTGACGCGGCCGCCGGCGAGCACGGAAGCCGCGTTGTAGCGCCGTCCGCCGGCGCGCTGCGGATGGCCGACCACCACCGTCAGGTCGGTGCACTCGCGCGCCAGTGCGGCGACGGCTTCCTCGCAATCGGCGAGGAAATCGTCGCGCAACAACAGATCCTCGGGCGGATAACCGCAAATTGCGAGTTCCGGCGTCACCACGAGCGCGGCGCCGAGTGCACGGGCTTCACGCACGGCGGCGCGGATTTTTTCGAGATTGCCGGGAATGTCGCCGACAGTGGCGTTGAGTTGGGCGAGCGCGATCTTCATTATGCGAATAATATCGTGCATTGTCGCGGGCCGCGCGCGCGCGCGATAATCACGTTTGATTTCCCGGGTTCCAGAGTTCGACTTCGAGTGCAATCCTCACCCGTGCATCCTGTTTCGCCAGCGCCACGCCGACACCTCCCGCGCGCGTTCGCCTCGCCATACTCCCGTAGCATCGTGCCCTTCGCTTGGGCGATATCCGGCCTCGCGTCCCCGCCTTGAGCACGCCACCGTCAGCCGAAACCGTCGTCGAGGTCGTGAGCACCCTGTCAGGGGTGGACATCGCGGAGTGGAACGCGCTCGCCGGCGATGATCCGTTTCTCGCCCACGCCTACCTGCATGCATTGCATGAAACGGGCTGCGCGAGCGCGGAAACGGGCTGGGCGCCGCAGTACCTGCTGCTGCGGCGCGGCGGACGGCTCGCGGGCGCGATGCCGCTGTACCTGAAGACGCATTCCTACGGCGAATACGTGTTCGACTGGGCCTGGGCGGACGCCCACGCCCGGCACGGCCTCGAGTACTACCCCAAGCTCCTGTGCGCCGTGCCCTTTACTCCGGTGCCCGGGCCGCGCTTGCTGGCAGCGGACAGCACCGACCGTGCGCTGCTCGCGCGCGGCGCGCTCGCGCTGGCCCGCGACCTGGGCGTCTCTTCCCTGCACTGCCTGTTCCCCCCCGAAGCCGAGGCCGCCGACCTGGCCGCGGCGGGTTGCCTGCTGCGCAAGGGCGTGCAGTTCCACTGGCAAAACGCCGGCTATCCCGACTTCGAGGCCTTCCTCGCGACGTTCAATCACGAAAAACGCAAGAAAATCCGCCAGGAGCGGCGGCGCGTGCGCGACACCGGCGTGGTGTTCGAGGCGGTGCCGGGCCGCGCGGCGACCGACGCCGACTGGCGGTATTTCGCGCGCTGCTACGCCGACACCTACCGCCGCCACCATTCCACGCCCTACCTCAACCTCGATTTCTTCCACGCCCTCGCGGCCGGCATGCCGGACAACCTGGTGCTGTTCATCGGCCGGCGGGACGGCAAACCCGTCTGCGCCTCGCTGATCGTGCGCACCGCCACGCGTGCCTGCGGGCGGTACTGGGGCAGCACCGAGACTCTGCCCGGATTGCACTTCGAAGCCTGCTACTACCAGCCCCTCGAATACTGCATCGCCCAGGGGCTGGAACGGTTTGAAGGCGGTGCGCAGGGCGAGCACAAGATGGCGCGCGGGCTGATGCCGGTGGAAACCCGCTCCGCCCACTGGCTGGCAAGGCCCGAATTCGCCCGGGCGATCGACGAGTTCCTCGCGCGGGAGCGCCGCGGAGTATCCCTGTACCTGGACGAACTGGAGGAACGCTCGCCGTTCCGGCGCGAACCGGGCTGAGCGCGACCGGTTTCCGTTCGCTCCGACGCATGGACTAAGCCATCCCGGGAATGGCGCAGGCGCGGCGCGGTGTTAGCATCCGCGTCTCGTCCAAAATACCCATCGCGGGATGCCCTCCGACCACGCGTCCGACAACGCCATCGCCGTCCCCACCCAACAGCGTTGGGGCTATGGCCTGCCCGACCAGGCGCCGTTCATCCGCGCCGAATCCGCCGTCCCGCCGCGCGCGCGCCATCCCTGGCTGCGCCACCTGCGCGGCGACCTGATCGGCGGCTTCACCTCTGCCGCGATCACCATTCCGATCGCGATCGGCTACGGCATCCTCGCCCTGTCCGCGCTGGGCGGCGACTTCGTGGCCTACGGCGTGCTGGCCGGCCTCTACGGCATGATTTTCGGCTGCATCACCGCGGTCCTGCTCGGCGCGAACACCACGATGGTGTACAGCCCGCGCAGCATCGTGACCTACCTGATCGCCTCGCTCGTCGCCTTCAGTTTCGTACGCGCCTCGGACCCGGTGATCCAGACGATGGCGCCCGATCGGCTGCTGGTGCTGATCTTCCTGATGATGGCGATGGCGGGCCTGCTGCAGATGGCATTCGGCGCGTTGCGGCTGGGTGGGCTGGTGAAGTACGTGCCGGCGCCGGTGATGGCCGGCTTCCAGAACGCGGCCGCGATCCTGATCCTGTTCGCCCAGATTGATCAACTACTGGGCTTCCGGGCTCACGTCCCGCTGCCCGCGCTGCCGTCCCAACTGGGCGACATTCAGCCCCTGACGCTCGCCGTCGGCATCGTCACCTGCTTTTTCGCCCTGCGCGGGGCACGCTTCACCAAACGCGTGCCGCCCACCATGCTGGGCCTGTTCGTCGGCGTCGCCGTGTACTACGTCTTCCAGGCCTTCGGCGCGGCGTCGGCACTCGGCCCCGTTGTAGGGGTCGTGCCGCTCGCGATTCCCACCCCCCACTATGCCGTGGAATTTTTCAGCTTTCTGCAGACGCCTGAATTTCGCCAGATTCTGCCGGTACTGCTGTCGGCCGCGGTCAGCCTGGCCATCGTCGCCTCCTTCGACGGCCTGCTGTGCGCGCGCCTGATCGAGGCCGACTCCGGCAACAAGATTCACGGCAGCGCGGAACTCATCCGCCTCGGCGCCGGCAACGTGGTGGCGGCGTGTTTCGGCGGGCTGTCCAACGGCATCAACCTCGCTTCCAGTTTCGCGAACCACCGCAGCGGCGGGCGCACGCCCCTCTCGGTGCTGGTGGCCGCCGGCACGATCCTGATCGGCGTACTCGTGCTGCCGCCGATTATCGAGCTGATACCACGCGTGGTAATCGCGGGCCTGCTCGCGGTGGTCGCCATCCAGTTGTTCGACCGCTGGACGCTGCAGTTGATCCGCCGGCTGTTCCGCGAAGGCCCCGCCGCGATCCGGCCGATGGCCATCGATCTCATGGTCATCGTGGTGGTGACGCTGCTCGGCGTGGCCGTCAACGTGGTGGTCGCGGTACTGGCGGGCGTGGCGATCACGATGCTGTTCTTCCTGTTCCGGATGAGCCGCTCGGTGGTGCGCCGCACCTACCGCTGCGACGCCGTGCATTCGCGCAAGACCCGCGAACCCCGGCTCATGGAACTGCTCCAGCAGCACGGTGGCGAAATCCTCGTGCTCGAGCTGGAGGGCCCGCTGTTCTTCGGCACCGCGGAAAATCTCGCCATCTTCATGGACGACGTGCTCAAGGAGCGCCTGAACTACGTGGTGTTCGACCTGAAACGCGTGAACGACCTCGACAGCACGGGCGCCAAGGTATTGATGCAGACCCACGAACGCCTCACCAAGCTGGGCCGCCACCTGCTGATTTCCGGCATCGAGGAGCGCGGCGAGACCGGCAAGTTCCTGCGCGACATGGGCGTCACGGCGGCCATCACGACCAAGAAGCTGTTCGCCGACATCGACCGCGCGATCGAGTGGGCGGAGGACCACGTGATCCTCGCCCAGCTGGGTGGCATCGACTCCGAACGCGAGTTCCCGTTTGCGAGCCTCGAGGCGTTCGCTGGCATGGCCGACACTGATGTGGGCCTCGTGAAAGGCATGCTCTCGCGCCATACCTTCAAGCGCGGCGAAGTCGTGGTCCGCGAAGGCGACGAAAGCCGCGAGCTGTTCATCATCGCCAAGGGCACCGCCAGCGTGCACCTCCGCCTGCCGGGGGCCTTCCGCGCCACGCGACTCATTACCTTCGCGCCGGGCACGATCTTCGGCGAGATGGCGCTGCTCGACCAGGAAACGCGCTCGGCCACCATCGAAGCGGACGAGTTTCTGGTTTGCTACGTGCTGCCGCAGACCGCCTTCGAAGTGCTCAAGCGCAACCATCCCGGCATCGCCATCACCCTGCTGGCGAACCTCGCGCGCGAACTGGCCGGGCGCCTGCGGCGGGCCAACCGCACCATTTATCAGCTCGCCAGCTGATCGGAACCGAGGCCCCATAAAAAATGGCCTGTGTCAAGCGTTTTTAATGAATGCAGGCCGCATCAGAAGGCTATACAGGGCAACGGGTTAGGCCGGATTGAAGTCTCTTTCAGGGCTTCGGGCTTTATGGGCTAGGAGCCA